>JACZVV010000138.1 GCA_022572465.1 Chloroflexota bacterium | reverse complement strand
AGAGGCCAGCTACGGGACCATGCCCGGCCGATCCCAGAAGCGCATTTCGTAATGCGGCGATGAGCCAACCCGAACGTTGTATCCCTGCGCGGCGCGACAAAGCGTCCGCGTGACAAACCCCGGCTTGGCGTCATGACGCAACGACGGTGCGAGTGGGCCGGCGACGGAGCGATGCGCGAGTACCATGACCGGGAGTGGGGCGAGCCGGTCCACGACGATCGTACCCTGTTCGAGTTTCTGATACTGGAGGGAGCGCAAGCGGGCCTGAGCTGGGCCACGATCCTGAAAAAGCGGGCCGCCTACCGGGCGGCGTTCGATGCCTTCGACGTCGCGAAGGTTGCCGCCTACGGCCAGGGGCGGGTCGAGGCCTTGCTGGCCGATGCCGGCATCGTGCGAAACCGCCGCAAGATCGAGTCGGCCATCGGCAACGCTCGGGCCTTCCTGGAGGTGCGGCAGGAGTTCGGCGCCTTCGATGCCTACCTCTGGGGTTTCGTGGGGGGCAAGCCGTTGCGGAATCGCATCCAGGCGATGTCGGAGATCCCCGCGACAACGGAGACGTCGGACCGCCTCAGCGCCGACCTGAAGCGTCGGGGCTTCAAGTTCGTAGGGTCGACCATCTGCTACGCTTACATGCAATCCGTCGGGCTGGTCAACGACCACGCGACCTATTGCTTTCGCTACGACGAGCTGGCATGACGCCCTCGTCGGCGGCTGAGGTGGCTGAGCCACAGCAGTATTTCCGGCCCACGTCGCCCAATCACATGGGTTGTCCGCTTGCACTAAGCTCCGACCACAGGTCGAGACTTTCGATTAGAATCGGAGCTGATCCCGGCTGCCGGGACTGGTGTTGGGGCCAAAGCGTGATAATCGAATGACGATGGGAGCGCATCCTTCGGCAAATCGCGTCGCCCGAGCCCGTGGTAGCATCAATGGCTGACGGGTCCCACCATGGCCTACGCTGAAGTCGAGGGCGTGCGTCTGTACTACGAGATGGCCGGAGGCGGCCATCCCGTTGTCTTCGTTCACGGCCATGGCCTGGACAGCCGCATGTGGCACGGCCAGATCGATCGCGTCGCCCGCTCTTACACGGTCGTCTGCTACGACCTGCGGGGCCACGGCCGGTCCGAAGCGCCGCCGACCGGCTACTCCCTGGCCCATTATGCCCAGGAGCTGCACGACCTGGTCGGCCATCTGGGCCTGCGCCGGGTCTCGCTGGTGGGTCTCTCCATGGGCGGCAACATCGCCATCGAGTACGCCCTGAACCACCCCGATTCCCTCGCCACCGTGGTCCTGGTCGACACGGGCCTGGCGGGGTACGGGAACGAGAGTCAATTCAACGCGTTGATGGCGAAACGCCGTGGCCTGGTCCAACGGGAAGGCGTGGGCGAAAAGTTCGTGCGGGCGACGATGATGAGCCTTTCGCTCAAGGGCGTTCGCTGGGAGCCGGACACTAGGGCGCTGGTCAAGGCAATGGTCAGGGGTTGGTCTGGGGCGGCGTGGTTGGACACCGCCGTCTACCCGCCGCTGGAGCCGACTCAGGCCGAGCGGGTCCACCAGATCGCCGCGCCGGCCCTGGTGATGGTGGGCGAACGCGACGGCAAACGGTTCCACAGCATCGCCGAGGTCCTGACCCGCCGCATCGCCGTCGTGCGAAAGGCGGTCATCCCCGGCGCGGGGCACCTGCCCCCGCTGGAAAACCCGGAGGCGTTCAACGACGTTCTGATCGATTTCCTCGGTGGCGCGGTGGGCAAGGCGCTGGTCTGAGCGGGGGCGAGCCTGCGCCAACGGGAGTATTATCTGCAGATTGCATACGTTGCACGGATCATTTGATCATGGCGAAGGCGTGGCGCGGGTTTCGGCGGGTGGCGAGGTGGCGCAACCTCGGGGTTGCGGCCGCCCTCCTGATGGCGGCAATCCTCGTCTGGTCCACCCTGACGACCAACGGTCGCACCACGGTCAAGTCTCTGCTGTTCCTCCCTAACCTGATCCCCGATTTCCCCGTGCGGCCCATCAACTGGGTCACCAGGACTCCCGACCGCATCGAGGTCACCTTCTCCGACGGAGTCACGACCTGGTCCGGCGACCTGTACCTGCCCGCGACGGCCGCGCCCCATCCCGGCATCATCGTCGCCCTCGGCGTCACTCCGGCGGGCCGCGACGACCGGCGGGTCAAGCGCCTGGGCGACGGGCTGGCCCGCATGGGAGTGGTGACCCTGATCCCCTATAGCCAGAGCCTCATCGAGAAGCGCGTCACGCCCGGGGACATCGACTTTCTCGTCGAGGCGTACCGCTTCCTGGCGGCGCGTCCCGAGGTGGACCCCGCGAGGGTGGGATACCTGGGCGTGTGCGTCGGATCGTCGCTGTCGTTGCTGGCCGCGCAGGACCCGCGCATCGCCGGGAGGGTCAACTTCGTGAACTGGTTCGGCGGCTACTATCGCCTCGACGAGCTGATCGCGTCGGTGGTGAGCCAGAGCTACGAGCGTGAAGGGCGGGTGATCGCGTGGAAACCCGACCGGCTCACCGAGGAGGTCGTTCGGCTGCGGCTCTTCGACCTGGTGGACGCGCCGGAGGAGCGGGCCTTGCTGCGCCGCGACGTCATCGATGGACAGCGGCTTACGGAGATGGAGCGAGCGGGGCTGTCGCCAGACGCCGCTGCGGTCCTTCGGGTGTTTCAAGCCGAGAGCCTGGACCAGGCCCGGGCGCTCATCGGCCGGCTTCCGCCCGAGGCCCAGGAGCTATTCCGGACCCTCTCGCCGGCGACCAACATGGACCGGATCCAGGCGCGGCTCTTTTTGATGGACGACACCGGCGACCGGCTCATTCCGTACGTCCAGACCCGGGAGCTGGCCGATGACCTGGAAGGGCGGTATCAGCGGCACAGCACGTTCAGCATCTTCAGCCACGTGGACCTGGATGGCCTGGCGAACCCGGTGCGCTCGGTCCCCGAGCTGTGGTCCTTGTTCCTTCACCTCCGGCAGCTTTTTGTGACCATCCGGTAGAGAGAGGCGCCTTTGGGCAGTCCCAGAGGGGGATAGTATCGGCGAATGGCCTTCATCGCTGGCCATTGAAAGGCGCTGGGAGGCGAGACCTGTCCCACGGGGTGAGCGCTTCGGCGTCCTGCTAGAATAGGCCCATCCCGCGACGGGGCAAGGAGGCACCGTGACCTATCAGGAGATTCTGACCGAAAAACGAGACGGCGTCCTGTACCTGACCTTGAACCGGCCCGAGAAGCACAACGCGTTGACTCCCCTGATGCTCGAGGAGCTGTTGGACGCGTTGCACCAGGCGAAGACGGACGCGGAGGTCGGGCCCATCGTCATCAAGGGCGCCGGGCGGTCGTTCAGCTCCGGCTGGGACATTTCGCCATCGCCCGACCGGGGCGCGGCGGGCGAGATGACCATCCGCGACGACATCGAGCAGATGGCGGGACGCTCGGGCCGCTGGTCGGAGATATGGCACTTGAATAAACCGGTCATCGCCCAGGTCCACGGCTACTGCCTGGGAGGCGGCACCGACCTGGCGATGCACTGCGACCTGATCATCGCCGCCGAAGACGCCCAGTTCGGCTATCCCGCCGTGCGCTCCATGGGCACCCCTGCGACGCATATGTGGACCTATATGGTGGGCCCCCAGTGGGCCAAACGTTTGCTGCTGACCGGCGACTCCGTCGACGGAAAGACGGCCGAGAGGATCGGCCTGGTGCTGAAGGCGGTGCCGGCGGACCGGCTCGACGAGGAGGTCGACAAGGTCGCCGGCAACATGGCCATGGTGCCCCACGATCTGCTGGTGGCCAACAAAGCTATCTGCAACAAGGCCGTCGAGCTGATGGGCCGCTCGCTGCTGCAAACGCTGGCGCTGGAGGGCGACGCCATCTCGCACCGAACGAAGGCCTCCGTCGAGTTCAGCCGCATGGCCAAGCGGGAGGGGCTCAAGGCGGCGCTGGCCGACCGGGACGGCAAGTTCAAGACGTAGGCTCTCGGCGAGCGGCGTTCCGGCCGTTGCTTGGCGGTTGGCGAGATTGCGCCCGTCGATGGCCTGTGCTACGGTGATGGCCGCCCATGGATCTCGACCAGAAGGCGGTCTCGCGTGACTCCAACGCTAGCGCCCCCACCCCGAAGAAACGCTTCTTCTACGGATGGTGGATTCTTGTCGGAGGGGTGTCTGCCAGCGCCCTGAACTCCGGCTTCTACTTTCTTGGGGCAGGGGCGTTCTTCCTGCCCATCGTCGAGAGCTTCAACGCCAGTAAGACCGCTCTGGCCGGCGCCTTTTCTCTGGCCCGTCTGGAGAGCGGCCTTCTGGGGCCCATTCAGGGATTCCTGATCGACCGCCTCGGCGCCCGCAAGGTGATGTTCATCGGGATCGGGCTCATGGGCGGCGGGTTCATGCTGCTCAGCATCGTCAACTCGCTGACCTGGTTCTACGTCGTCTTCATTCTGTTCATCGCCCTGGGCGCCAGCTTCGGCTTCGGCCCGCCGGTCCACGCCACGGTCGTCAACTGGTTCGTGAAGCGGCGCACCAAAGCGCTGGCGGTCACGCTGTCGGGGACCGCCATCGGCGGCCTCATCGTCCCTTTGATCGCCTGGTCGATCCGCAGCTATGGCTGGCAGGATACGGCGCTGTTTTCCGGCATCGCTATCTTAGCCCTGGGCTTCCCCGTGGCCTCTCTCATGCGCTTCCGGCCCGAGGATTACGGCTATTACCCGGACAATCTGCCGCCTTCGGAGGAAGAGATCGCGAATGAGTCCCAGTCCACCGAGCCCGAGTTCACGGTGGGAGAGGCCCTGCGGACCACCGCGTTCTGGATCATGGGGGGCGCCTTCGCGCTGCGGATGCTGAGTAGCTCGGCCGTGCCGATCCACCTCATCGCCTATTTGGAGCAAGACGTGGGGTTCAGCCCGGCGACGGCGGCCCTGTACCTGGGTATGATCGGACCGGCCGGCCTGGCTGGCCGCCTGCTGTTCGGCATCCTGGGCGACATCATGCCCAAGCGGCGCCTGATGTTCGTGACCGTGGGGCTCCAGGCCGCCAGCATGCCGGTGCTGGCGATGGTCGAGAGTCAGTGGCAGGCGATCATCTTCCTGGCGCTCTTCGCCAGCGGTCACGCCGGAGGCGCCCCCATCATGCTCGCGACCCGTGGTGAGTATTTCGGCCGCCGCTTCTACGCCATGATCTCGGGGTTCATGTCCCTCATCTTGCTCGCCGGAACGGTCACCGGGCCGGTGGTAGCCGCCCTGTTCGCCGACCACGTGGCCAACGGCTACTCGGTGGTCTTCTTCCTGTACGGCGGCCTGGCCGCAGTGGCGGCCGTCGCGCTCCTGTTCTTGAAGCCTCCTGTGCCCAAGAGACGGTCCTCCGCGAGCCGCAGCCTGTAGCCGGGGCTGGAGACCGCAGGCGCTCGCATCAGGCGTCGGCGGGGCCGGGCTTCGTTGTTGGCCGCCGGACGCCGGGCTATAATGGCGCGGTGCCATCGCGGAGGCGTTGATGGAGTTCCGGTTCACCAAAGAGCAAGATGCTTTCCGCCAGGAGCTGCGGTCCTGGCTCGGCGAGATCCTGTCCCGTTTTCAGGTCGGGCGGGACTTCGCCGGCAAGAGCGAGGTCGAGGCCGAGGACACCCGCTATTCGCCTGCCTTCTCGCGAGAGCTGGGCAAAAAGGGCTGGATCGGCCTGGCCTGGCCCAAGGAGTACGGTGGGCAGGGGCTGGACTATGTCGAGCAGATGATCTTCAACGAAGAGATGGTGCTGAACCGTGCGCCCTGCGGTTACCATCTGCCCGCCGAGCGCCAGATGGGGCCAAGCATTCTGCAGTTCGGGACGCCGGAGCAAAAAGATTTTTTCCTTCCCAAGATCATGGCCGGCGAGGTCGGCTTCGCCATCGGCTACACCGAGCCCAACACCGGCTCGGACCTGGCGGGACTCCGGACGTCGGCGCGACAGGATGGAGACGACTACGTGATCAACGGCCAGAAGATGTGGGCCGGCGGCGCGCACTTCGTCGACTACCTGTGGACCGCGGTGCGGACGGACCCCGACGCGCCCAAGCACCGCGGCGTCAGCGTCTTCTGCATCCCGCTGAAGGAGACGCCGGGCCTGACGATTCGGCCCTTTCACACCATGTCGGGCGCGCGGTATAACGAGGTCTTTTTCGACGACGCCAGGGTCCCCGCCAGCGCCATGATCGGCGAGAAGGACCGGGGCTGGTATACCGTGGCCCACAATCTTGACTTCGAGCGCTCGGGGATCGAGCGGGTGGTCCAGACGGAGATGTTCCTGCGCGACGTGCTGGACCTGGCCAAGACCATCCGGCACAACGGGAAGCCGCTGCTGAGCAACCCGATCACCCGGCATAAGCTGGTCGGCGTCGCCATCGAGCTTCAGGTGGAGCGGAACCTGTGCTACCGTGTGGCGTCGATGCAGAGCGCGGGGCTGGTGCCCAACTATGAGTCGTCGATGTC
>JACZVV010000137.1 GCA_022572465.1 Chloroflexota bacterium | reverse complement strand
TTCACGAGAATACAGATGGGAAGGTGATTAGCCCTTTTGAGTCTTTAACTAAAGCCGAAGGGCAGCTGGTTCGAGGATTTGTGGTATTGAACCAAGAACAAGAGAAAAAGGAAGTAACCGAAGGGGCAAACACTGACAAGACCGAAACTGAAGATCCATATTACTCTATACAAAAAGGTGATCAACCAAACCTAAAAGTCGATAACCTCCTTGAAGGCGAGTTTGGAGAAATTGCTCCTATTTACGATCGCTTCGGACTTCTTAAACAAGCTTTAGTTATTTCGGCACCTCGCTTTGACCTGCCAGACCCTGCCGAAATCAACTGCGGCGCCTACTGCTTCGACGCCGGCTGGCTCTGGCCCAGTCTCAGCGAGCTCAGGCCCGGCAAGCGCGGCGAGATCTATCTCACCAGCCTGGTAGGTCTGGCCTACCGCCAGGGGACGCCCGCGGCCTCGATCGAGGTCGCCGATGCAACCGAGGCTCTGGGCGTGGACACTCGGGTGCGGCTGGCGCAGGCCGAAGGGGCAATGCGCCGGCGAATCCGGGAGCGCTGGATGCTGGAGGGCGTGACCATGGTCGACCCCAGCTCGACCTACATCGACGCGGCGGCCTCCATCGGTCGCGACACGGTGCTGCACCCCAATACGTTCGTTCTGGGCGATAGCATCGTGGGCGAAGAGTGTGAGATCGGCCCGGGAACTGTCCTCACCAATGCGCGCATAGGATCTCGCTGCCGGGTAGTGGCGTCGATGGTCGAAGACTCGACGCTGGAGCCGGACGTTACCGTTGGCCCCTATAGCCATCTCCGGGGCGAGAGCTACATCGAGTCCGGCACCCACCTGGGCAACTTTGTCGAGATCAAAAAGAGTCGCCTGGGCGCCGGGACCCGCTCCCACCACTTCAGCTATATCGGAGATGCGACGGTGGGCAAGAATGTGAACATCGGCGCGGGCACGGTCACGTGCAACTTCGACGGCGTCGACAAGCACCCGACGATCATCGAGGAAGAGGCCTTCATCGGCTGCGACTCGATGCTGGTTGCGCCGGTCAGAGTCGGAGCCAGGGCCAGGACCGGGGCCGGCGCCGTCGTCACGAAGGACGTTCCACCGGACACATTGGTCGTGGGCGTGCCGGCCCGGCCCCTCGTCAAGGGCGGAGAATCGAGAGTCGATGGCCGGCAGGTTCGACTGGGCCGCCCGCCGGTCCGAAGAGCGGCCAAGGGGAAGGGGTGATCCCACCTGGACATCGGTAATTGGGCCGAGATCGGCGTTCTCATCGGCTCGTTGATCGTCCTCGCTTTCGTTTCTGGAACTGGGACCGCCCTGACCAGTATCCGCAGGACCCAGCTCTGGCGGTTGGTGTCCGCCGACCGCGACGCGCTGCTCGACCTGGAAGACCGGATTGGGTCTTACCAGGCTTCCCTGGTCATTCTCCACATCGGCGCGCTGGTGGCGGTGGTCACCTCGGCGGTGATCCTGGGCGTGACCTTGTCCGACCGGCACTTCGGAGGCGACGACCGGTGGTGGGCCGTTGTCGTTGCAGGCACGGGCAGCGCGCTGCTCATCGGGCTGGTCGAGGCGTCGGTCCGCTACCTCGCGGCCAAGGACCCCGATCGCGTCTTCCGGGCCGTCGCCGTGCCTCTGGCGGTGCTCAGCACCGTAACGAAGCCCCTGACCCGCCTGGCGCCGTTCAGCTCCGAAGCGGTCTTCTCCCGGGGGCCGTCGGAGGGCGCTGAGGACGTCGGCCTCTTGGGAGAGGTGCGGCAGCTCCAGGAGATGGCATCCACCAACGGCGAGGAGAACGGCCTCGAGGCCGAAGAGGAGAAGATGATCCGGGCTATCGTCGCCCTGCGGCGGACCGCGGTGAAGGAGGTGATGGTGCCTCGCCCCGACATCACCGCCATCAGCGTCGACACCAGCCTGCGAGACGTGATCGAGCGGTTCGTCGAATCGGGCCACAGCCGCATGCCGCTGTTCGACGGCACGTTGGACAACGTGGTGGGCGTGATCTATGCGAGAGACATTCTGCGCTTCTCGACCTCGCCCGGCGAGGAGGTGGACTTGCGCAAGATCGCCCGCGAGCCCTACTTCGTGCCGGAGACGAAGAAGGCCCACGATCTGATGCGGGAGTTTCTGGCCAAGACCATCCACTTCGCTCTCGTGGTGGACGAATACGGCGGCGTCGAGGGCGTGATCAGCCTGGAGGACCTGCTCGAAGAGATCGTCGGAGAGATCGAGCAGGAGTTCGAGCCGCCGGAGACGCCCATCGTGACGCTCAACGAAGACGAGGCCATCGTCGAGGGGCAGGTCCCCCTGGACGAGGTCAACGAGACGCTGTCGACCGCGCTGGTCGGCGACGGGTTCGAGACCATCGGCGGCTTCGTCCTGTATCACCTGGGACGCATGCCCAAGGCGGGGGACAATCTCGAAGCGGCGGGCGTGTTCGTGGAGGTCTTGTCGACCGCCGGCCGACGAATCAACAAGCTCCGGGTCAAGAAGGTCGCTCCCAAAGACCGGAAAGTCAAAGCCGCGCAACGTTCTGGCTCGTGACCCCGTCGCGGTTCGCGACGCTGCGCGGGTCTCAGAACGACAACCCTCCAGGGGCCAATGGTCCAAAGCATGGTGTCTTGTTCGACGCTCTTCGACGTTGCCGCGGCACAGCCGCCGGCGTCAGTCCCAGAGCTGGGCGAACGCCGCTTTCGAATCGGCCGCCAGCGCAACTTGCTCCGTTTCGCTGAGCCGGTCGGGAAAGACCTCCACGTCGTACCACCCGGCGTAGCCCGCGGCGTCGATCTCCCGTAGCACCTTCTTCAGCGGCAGGATGCCTTGGCCCAGAGGCGCCCGCTCCCACATAGAGTAGGTGTCCGCGTAATGGTCGCTGATCTGCACCAGAAAGGTCTTCTCCGCCCCGCGCCGGACCTGCTCGGCGAAGTCCCGCTGCCACCAGTGGTACCAGATGTCCAGGGCCACCCCAAAGAAGGGAGAGTCGACCTCCTCGACCACCTCCAGGGTGTCGCTCATGAGATGCAGGTAGCTCACCTCGACTCGCATGGGCGAAAGTGCCTCGTATGCCAGCGGGACCCCGTGCTGCCGGGCCTCGGGCAGCACCTCCGCCAACGCGTCCACGAACCGGCGATTCGCTTCGCTCCATTCCAGGTCGCCGCGAGGCCCGCTGACGATGACCAGACACCCCGCTTGCAGCCGCGCCGCCGTCTCGATGGCCCGTTTGGTCTGGTCGATGGCCTGCTCGCGCCCGCCGGGGTTGAGGAACCAGCCGGCCGCGCCGTAGCACGCGACCTCCAGGCCGGCGTCTCGCACCAGCTTGAGGCCGCGCTCGAGGCCCACCGCCTCCAGCTTCCCGCGGTAGACGCCGATCCCCGGGATGCCCGCTCGGGCGATGAGCTCCACGTCCTCCTCGAAGCTGCGCCGGGCGTTGCACATCTGGTTGATCGAGAGCTTACGCATCGATGCTCTCGAACAGGTCGTGGAACGCGGGAACGATGCGCTGTAGCGCGGTCTCGTAGCCCATGGCGGCCATGTCGTCGGAGATGATCTCCATGTCGTAGTAGCCCTTGTACCCGGCGTGCTCCAGGGCTTTCAAAAGCTCGCGCAGGGGAATGATCCCCTCGCCCAACATCGCGCGGTCCATCGTCCGCATGGTGATCGCCTTGTGGTCGCTCACCTGAACGGAGAAGATCCGATCGACCGACCGGGCGATGGTCTCCAGCACGCCGCGCTCCCACCACAAGTGCCAGAAGTCGAAGACGTAGCCGACGTGTTGCGGGTCCAGAGGCTCGATGATGCTCACGGTGTCGCGGGCCGTGTTCACAAAGGTCAAGTCCTGCCGCATCGGATGTATCGGCTCCACGGCCAGGCGGATGCCCCGCTCTCGCGCCGCGGGGGTGAGCCGCGTCAGGCCCTCGGTTAACTGCTCGGCGGCGCCTTCCCAGGTCAGCGATCCCCGAGGTCCGGCCATCACGTAGACGCAATCCGCGCCCAGTTCTGCGGCGACGTCCATGAACCCGATGCCCAACTCGATGTTCTGCTGGAACGCTTGAGGTTCGGTGACGGTGTAGGGGCCGATGCCGGCGATGCTGGAGACCTTCAGCCCCGAGTCCTTGATCTTCTTGATGCCTTTTTCCCGGCCGTACTCATCGAGCCCCAGCCGGGTCACGCCGATGGCCGGAATCCCCAGGCGGGCGTAAGCGTCGACGCATTGGCCCAGGTCCCATTGCCATGTGGTGGTGACGTTGACGGAGAATCGGGCGTTCATCGCGCCTCCTCGTGGGTTGCCTGCTATGGCCCGTGAAAAAATCCATCGATCAGCGATGCTACCTCGCCCGCTCGCGTCCAGACCAGGCCGTGGCCCGCGCCGGCCAGCACGACCAGCCGGGAGCCCTTGATCCCCTCGTGAAGGGACCTGGCGAACCGCATCGGCGTGAACAGGTCTTCGTCGCCGAAGATCAACAGCGTCGGACAGGCGATACGGTCGAGCCGGTCCTTGGAATGAAATGCGATGGTTGCCTCCACCTGTCGCTCGTAGGCGTCGGGCTCCTGAAAGAATGGGTCCTGGCACAGACGTTGGATCGTGTCCTCCGGCGAGATGACGCTCAGGAACTCCTGATGCGTGTAGACCCACGGCAGGAGGGTCCGGTGGTAGTCCTCGCGGCTCAGGGTGCGGCGGAGGCGGGCGAACTGCCGAAAGATCGCCGTCCCTCGCGGGTCTCCCGCGTCGTAGGTCGAGATCAGCGCCAGCCTTTCGACGGCCTCGGGCCGGGTGATCGCCAGCTCCTGGGCGACGGCGCCGCCCATGGACAGTCCGACGACGCTCGCGGTCTCGATCGCCAGATGGTCCAGCAGCCCTGCCGCGTCGCTGGCCATGTCCGCGATGGCGTAGGGGCCCGTGGCGCGATCGCTGGGCCCTGCATCCCGAGGGTCCAGGAGCAGCAGCCGGTAGCGGTCCGCCAGGCGCCGGGTTGCCGCTCCCCACGTCAGGTGGTTGCCTCCGAGGCTGGGCAGGAGGAGCACGGGCGGGCCATCGGGAGCGCCCCGGTCCTCGTAGTGGAGCCGCAGCCCGTTCACGGTGTAGTCGGGCATGCGCCGATTGTAGCAGCTTGGACAACGTTACGGCGCCGACGGATCCGAGCCGGACCGACCTGAACCCGTCGCTGAAGCCCGGCGGCAGCGCACCCGCCTGGAGGCGGCTCTGTCTGCCCGCCAGGGGTCCGTTGTTGAGCGGTCAGGGGGCCTATGGTAGACTTTTCTTGAGTAGCAACGCGCACCGGGCTCCTGGAGGAAACGCATGCCCAAAATGGTCCCTACCTCTGATCTTTCGCGAGGAATGGTCCTCGAGATCGGAGGGAGCTTGCACACCGTTCTCGAGTACCAGCGCTTCCTCGCGGGGAAGGGCAACTCCGAGGCCAGGGTCCGTGTCAAGCTTCGCGACGTGAAGAGCGGAAACACCCAGGAGAAGGTCTTCCGCACCGACGAGCGGGTGCCCAAGGCCAACGTGGACAGCCGCACGTTTCAATTCCTGTACGACGATGGCGACCTGTTCCACTTCATGGACGGGGAGACGTACGAGGAGAAGATCCTGTCGCGGGACGCCCTGGGAGACGCGACCGATTACCTGACCGACGGCCTGTCGGTGGAGGTGATGGTCCATAACGAGGAGCCGGTGGCGGTCGAGCTGCCCATCACGGTGGAGCTGCGGATCGAGGAGACCGACCCCGGCTACAAAGGCGATACGGCCCAGGGCGGCAGCAAGAAGGCCACGATGGAGACCGGCCTTCAGGTCGACGTGCCGCTGTTCCTGAACACCGGCGACGTGATCAAGGTCGACACCAGGAGCGGCGAGTACTTGAGCCGCGTCTAAGCGAGGGCATTGGGACTTGGAGCGCGAGGACGAGATCAGCCTGGCTCTCCTTCACGACCTGTTCGAGAACGCCCTCGAGGACTCGCGTATCTCGCTGCGGCGTAAGCTCGCCCCGCCCCAAATGGCCGCCGAGGACCGGTGGCGCGTCTTCTTCTCGACCCAGTGCCATTGCGGGATCTCCGCGCTTCTTTACGTTGACATAATGAAGGACAAGAGCGCCAACGACGTACGAGAGGCCGCGCCGGCTCTCCTTGACGTCCTGTCCAAGCAGGCCGATCAGTTCTACCGAATGCCTTGCGATCTGCATCGCAAGATGCACCTGCGGTAGGCGCCCGCGCGCGGTCTACATCAGGTCGCGCAGGCGATGCCGCAGCATCTGGTGCACCATCGACATCGCGACCACGCTGGCGACGAAGACCACCATCAGCTCCCAGGTCACGTCGATCACCACCATGCCCAGCGCCGTCCCGGCCGCCGGGCCATGCTCCGTGTTGGTCAGGGCCATCATCAGGATGCCCAGGCCCACCGCCATTGCGGCGGCCAGGTCGAACAAGAACGGTGCCGAGTCGATGAGCGACTGCCCCGTACTGGACTGCACCAGCCCGAAGAAGATCGCTCC
>JACZVV010000029.1 GCA_022572465.1 Chloroflexota bacterium | reverse complement strand
TCGGGCGGGACCAGGCGGGACAACGGACCGTAGGGGCGAATGGCCATTCGCCCGTTCCCGTTCGTTCCCATTCGCTTCCGTTCGCCCCACGAATCGATTTGGGCCATTCGCCTTGGCTTGTCGGCCCCCGAGCGCGATGCTATCCTAATCTGGCCGCGCGAACCGGGAGACCCGGTTGCCCGGCTAGAAAATGCTTGAAGTAGCAGACCGCATTGGCTAGTCAGACGACGCTCACCAGCCACGACCTCCACCGCTGTTTCGCTCGGTGCGCCGCCACGCCCACGCTCCTGGTCGACCTGGCGGTCGTCGAGCAAGACTTCTTGACCTTTCGGGCCTCCTTTCCCGACAGCCCGATCTTCTACGCCATCAAAGCGAACCCTCACCCCGATGTCTTGACCCGGCTGTCGACGCTCGGCGCGGGCTTCGAAGTGTCCAGCGTCGGCGAGCTGCGGTTGCTCCTGGGGCTGGGGATCGAAGGCGGACGCATCATATCGAGCAACCCGGTGAAGACGCCGGCATTTCTTCGCGAGGCTCACGCCGCCGGAATCCGCTACTTCGCCTACGACTCAGCGGCGGAGGTGGACAAGCTGGCGGAGCTGGCGCCTGGTTCACAAGGCCTGGTGCGCCTCGAGGTGTCCAACGAGCACAGCGAATGGCCCCTCGACAAGAAGTTCGGCGTCGACTCTAATCATGCGCTGGAGCTTCTGGCCTACGCGCGAGATCGGGGGGTCGACCCCGTGGGTGTGATCTTCCACGTTGGCTCTCAGTGTCGCAGCGTCGATGGCTGGCGGGTGGCGCTGGAGAAGACCAGCCGCATGTGGGACGAGGGCCGGAAGCAAGGAGCGCCGCTTCAAATACTCAACGTCGGCGGCGGCATGCCGGTGGTCTACACCGATGACCGCGTGCCGAGCATACCCGCCGTGGCCAGCGCGATTCGTGCCGAGTGTGCCAAGCTGTTCCCCTCCGACTCGAAGGTGTGGCTCGAGCCGGGCCGGGCGATCGTGGGCCGCGCCGGCACGCTCGTCTGCTCCGTGATCGGCCTGGCTCAGCGCGGCGGCGCCCGGTGGGTCTATCTGGACGTCGGCGTCTTTCACGGCCTCGCCGAGGCAACGGGCGGAATCCGCTATCGTTTCCTCAGCGACGCGCCGGGGCCGGAGTCGCCATGCACCATCGCGGGCCCTTCCTGCGATAGCGTCGACGTGATCTCCACCGACGCGCTCCTCCCGGATGTGCGCGTGGGCGACCGGCTGGCGATCGCCTCTTGCGGCGCCTACACCACCGTCTACGCTTCCGGTTTCAACGGATTCCCAGGCCCCGAGACCCAGATCATCGAGTCCTGGGGCGATGGCTAAGCACTGGTTCGAGGAGAGGGACCCCTTCTCCCCGATCCAGTACCGGTACGCCGGCGCCCGGCCTCTCTACTCCGCTCGCAGCGAGCTCCAGGAGATCCAGGTCCTGGAGAGCGACTTCTTCGGGAGAATGCTGGTGCTGGACGGCGTGGTGCAGCTCACCGAGCGGGACGAGTTCCTGTACCACGAGATGCTGGTCCACGTGCCGATGCACTCCCACGTTGCGCCGAAGAGCGTGCTGATCGTGGGCGGCGGCGACGGAGGGGCGCTCCGCGAAGTCCTGAAACACGAGAGCGTCGAACGGGTCACCCTGGTGGAGATGGACCGGGAGGTGATCGAGGTGGCCAAAAAATTCTTTCCTGACATGGCGGCCGGCTTCGCCTCGCCCCTGGTGACGGTGCGCCACGGCGACGGCGCGGCTTTCCTCGATGACGAAGGCCGGCAGTTCGACATAATCCTGGTGGACTCCACCGACCCGGTCGGCCCGTCGACGAGCCTGAGCACGCCGGAGTTCTTCCGGTCGGCCTCCGAGGCGCTGAACGATGGGGGCGTCTTCGCGATGCAGACCGAGTCGCTGCACTTTCACGCCGACTACGTGGATCGAGTGCAGCGCGCCCTCAAGGCGGCCTTCGGCGCCGTCGACCTGTACGGCGCACCTATCGCCACCTACGCCGGCAACTGGTGGACCTTCGCCCTCGCTTCCCACGCGCCAATTGGCCGCGAACCGGTCCGCGAGCCGGCGCCCGGCCTGCGCATCTATTGCCGCGAGCTGCATCGAAGCGCCTTCGTCCCGTCCAAGGCCCTGACGTGTTTTACCTCCTTGGGCAGCGGGCCGTACAGGAGGGGATGAGGGACAAGTAACCTGGCGCGAGGAGCGAGGGAAGGAGAACGGTGCGGCGGAACGTTTCGGCCTCCGAGACCATCTAACGTATAATAGCAATGGAACAGTCGGAGGCGTGCGATTCTTACCTCATCGTTTAGGCTGGGCCGAATCTTCGGGATTCCTATCGGCCTGCATTACAGCTGGTTCCTCGTCTTCGGCGTCGTCACCTGGCTGCTGGCAACCAATTTTTTCGCCGACCGGTACCCTCAGTGGCCGGCGGCACAAGCATGGGGCGTCGCCCTGGTGACGAGCGTTCTGTTCTTCGCCTCCATCCTCGCCCACGAGCTGGGCCACAGCGTCGTGGCCATTCGCAACGGGATCCAGGTGCGGAGCATCACCCTGTTCGTGTTCGGCGGGGTGGCCCAGATATCTCGTGACGCTCCTCGACCCATGATCGAAGGCATGATCGCCATCGCGGGGCCGCTGGTCAGCGTTGCCCTGGGTGGACTCTTCCTGGGGCTCTACTTCGTCATTCACGACATCAACCAACCGGTCGCGGCCCTGTCTCTCTACTTGTTCCAGATCAACATCATGGTCGCGGTGTTCAACATGATTCCGGGCTTCCCGCTGGATGGGGGCCGCCTCTTCCGAGCCTTGGTGTGGGCGTTGAGCGGCAGCTTCGTCACCGCTACCAGGATCGCCGCGGCGATTGGACGGGGCATTGGGTATCTCTTCATCGCCGGAGGAATCGCCTGGGGCTTCTATAGCGGCGAAGTGTTCAGCGGTCTGTGGCTCGCCTTCATCGGGTGGTTCCTGGCGGGGATGGCGCAGCAGAGCGGCAGGCAGGTGGTGGTGCGCGAGACGCTCAAGGGCGTTCGGGTCCGTGACGTTATGAGCGGCGACCAGCTGATGATCCCCGCCGAGATGGACCTGCGTTTCCTGGTGGAGCACTACGTCGCCCTCACCGGACTCCGCTCCTTCCTGGTGCGCAACGGCGACGGTTGGGCCGGCGTGCTGAGCTTGCAAGATATCGAAAAGGTGTCCAGAAATCGTTGGGCGGACACCCGCGCCGATCAGATTATGATACCGGCTTCGAAGATTACGACCGTCGGGCCGGGAGACGACCTTCTCCAGGCGATGGAGCTGATGGATGCGGGTGGCGTGGCCGAAGTCCCGGTGGTCGAGAACGGTGGACTGGTGGGAATGCTGAGGCGGGATGCGGTGGTGTACCTCGTCGAGACCCTCGGGCGCCGCCGCAACGGCGATTAGCCGGGTCCGCGCCGGCTGCTGCCGGCCCTTCGCATGAGGGTCCTCGAACGGCCCTGCCCTTCCCTTTCGCTCTCCAGCCGTTATCCGTGGCATCGCGAGCGATGCCAATTCACAGCCCTTGCCCGCCAAGCCTGAGCTCGTTGACTTGAATGATATACTCACTCTTACCGCAAGGAGGCCCCATGAATTACGATGAGGAGTCTATCAAGCGCCACCGTGCCACGCGCGGCAAGGTGGAGATCACGTCGAAGATGCCTCTCGAGACGATCGAGGACCTGTCCATCGCCTACACGCCGGGAGTCGCCGCCGTAAGCCTGGCTATCGCCGAAGACAAGAACGAATCGTGGGAGCTGACCAACCGCGCCAACACCGTTGCCATCGTTTCCGACGGTTCGGCCGTTCTGGGATTGGGCAACATTGGGCCCGAGGCGGCGATGGCCGTCATGGAAGGCAAGTCGATTCTGTTCAAAGGCCTGGCCGGCATCGATGCCATGCCCATCTGCGTGGCCACACAGGAGGACACCGCCATCGTCGACCTGGTGAGAAACCTGGTCCCGAGCTTCGGGGGCATCAATCTGGAGGACATCTCGGCGCCTCGCTGCTTCGACATCGAGGAAGCTCTCCAGGACCTGGGCATTCCCGTCTTTCATGACGATCAGCATGGCACCGCGGTGGTCACCCTGGCGGCGTTGATCAACGCTCTGAAAGTGGTCGGTAAGCGCATCGAGAACGTCAAGATCGTGTTCAGCGGCGCCGGAGCTGCCGGCATCGCCACGACGAAGCTTCTACGAGACTTTGGCGCCGAGCACATCATTCTCGTCGACAGCAAAGGGGTCATTCACCGTGGCCGCGATGATCTCACGCCGATCAAGCGATCGATGTTGGACGTGACCAATCCCGACAACGTTCAGGGTGGTCTGGCCGACGCGATGAAGGGGGCCGACGTCTTCGTCGGGGTGTCGGTCGCCGGCGCGGTGACGCCGGAGATGGTGCGATCGATGGCCGACGACCCCATCATCTTCCCCATGTCCAATCCGGTGCCCGAGATCATGCCCGATCTGGCGCGGGAGGCGGGCGCGGCGATTGTGGGGACCGGTCGGTCGGACTTTCCCAACCAGATCAACAACTGCCTGGCGTTCCCCGGGATCTTTCGAGGGGCCTTGGACGTTCGGGCGCCGCGCATCACCACGGAGATGAAGATCGCGGCGGCGCTGGGCCTGGCGGGCCTTATAGCGGAGCCGACGCCCGAGCTTGTCATTCCCTGGTCTCTGGACAAAGAGGTCGTGCCTGCGGTGGCCGGAGCGATTCGGGAGGTCTGGAGCTCCGAGAGCTCGGCGTCGGCGTCCCGTCGAGAAGGTGTTGCCGGCGCTGCCGCGGGGGCGGTCTCCTAGCCGAAATAGCGAAAGCTGCTAACGTTTCGCTAGTAGTGGCCTCAACGACCGGGTGAACCGGTTCGCCTGCCAGCGGCGCACGTCGCCTGAAGCGAGCTCTCGGTCGATCGATCCCGGCTCGCGAGCCAGCCGATCGAGACTGATCATCGGCCATATCAACGCTGGGTCCAGCGACAGTTCGGCGGCCCGTTCGTTGCGCCACGCCCGGAGCTTGCTCAGGCGGGCGTCGTCGTCGGCGGTGGGCCGCGGCATGGCGGGATGAGGACGCGGCGGCCGTTTCACCGGCTCGTCGGCCAAGCCCTCTTGGATCGCCTTGCGAATGCGGTTGCCCATTCGTCGCAGGGCCGGCGCGCCCAACCCGGGCGTTTGCGTCAGATCGGCTCCTGGGTCGGCGGCCAGGTGCAGCAGCGTCTGGTTCCCGAGCACGCGAAACGGCGGCCGGTCGAGGCGGCGCGCCTCCTGGTCCCTGGCCATGACGAGCCGCCGGAGGACCGCCAGCCCCCGCCCATCCAGGGCTTTGCTGCCCTTCATCGACAGGTAGGCCACTTCTGGGGGCTCGGGCGTGACGTAACGGATCTGCTCCATCCGGCGGGACTCCTCCAGCGCCCACTCGCTTCGGCCCAACGACGCCAGGCTCTTCTCGATGGCGTCCCGCAGCGGCAGCAGGTAGGCGGTGTCGGCGGCGGCGTACTCCAAGGCGGCCTTGGATAGGGGCCGCAGCGACCAGTCAGCGCGCTGGAGGCGCTTGTCTTTGTTCAGCGTCACACCCAGGAAGCGTTCGGCGGCGGCGGCCAGCCCCAACCGGTCGAGCCCGGCAAAATGGGCCGCGATGCTGGTGTCGTACAGGTTCTCGAAGTGGAAGCTCCACTCCCGGTCGAGGCAGCGCAGGTCGTAGTCGGCGCTGTGCAGCACTTTCCGGACCTTGCGGTCCGTCAGCAGGAGGCCCAGGGGGGACATGTCGGCGACCGCCAGGGGATCGACGAGGTAGTTTTCGTCCCGCGAGGCGAGTTGCACCAGGCAGACGCGTTCGGGGTAGCGGTGGAAGCCGTTGGACTCGGTGTCCAGGCCGACGACCGGTTCGCCCCGGAGCCTCTCGATCACATCCTTCAGGGCCTTGGTATCGGTGATCATCTGGGCGGGTTGTGTAGACGACTCGCTCACAGCCGTGGCCTAGGGCGCTGCATCATCGTCGGTCCAGAAGGGCCCGGGGCCCGGTTGGAGAGCTCGGGACCAAGGCGCCGGGGATCGGTGTTCTCATTCGTCGGTTGCGATGGCGGCGCCGCATACGCTAGCGGGGAAGCCCCAGACCTCGGGTCGCGATGATGTTCCGTTGAATTTCCGAGGTGCCGGCGGCGATCGTCGAGCTGATGGAGTGCAGGTAGAGACTCTCGACCCGGCCTGCCATGGGCGATCGTCGTTGCTTCGGCTCCATCTGGCCGCTCATGCCCAGGATCTCCATCAACGTTCGGGCGACCCTTTGGTTGAGCTCCGTTGAGTAGGCCTTGCCCATGGACGCTTCCATGTTCGGCACCAGGTCCTGACTCTGCATCCAGGCCACCCGGTAAGCGAGCATCCGGCTCACGTGCACCGACAGGCTCAGATCGGCAAGCTTGTGCCGGACCAGCGGATCGTCCAAGGGCGACGAGCCCCCGTTCTTGCGCTCTTTGAGGTATTCGATGGTGTCTTCCAGCAGGCGGCGCATGGAGGCCGAGAAGCCCACCATGGAGCGCTCGAAGTCCAACGTCGTCGTCGCGGCGTACCAGCCGCGGTTCTCTTCGCCCAGAATGTTCTTGGCCGGCACGCGAACGTTGTTGAAAAAGACCTCGTTGAAGCCGTGGCCGTTGGCCATGTTGATAAGAGGCCGGATCTCGATGCCCGGCGTCTTCATGTCCAGCAGAAAGTAGGTGATGCCCCGGTGTTTGGGAGCGTCGGGGTCGGTCCGGGTCAAGACGTGGATCCAGTCGGCAAGGTGGGCGTAGGTCGTCCAGACCTTCTGACCGTTGATCACGTAGTCGTCGCCGTCTCTCTCCGCGCGCGTCTGGAGAGACGCCAGGTCGGAGCCCGAGCCCGGCTCGCTGAACCCCTGGCACCATATGACTTCGCCTCGGGCGATGCGGCCCAGGTGCTCGCTCTTCTGCTCGTCGTTCCCGTGGACCATGATACAGGGTCCGATCAGGCCGATTCCCTGCCCGTCGCGACCTGGCGAGCGATTGTAGGTCATCTCCTCATTGAAGACGAGCTGACGAATGATGCCCGCCTCGGAGCCTCCGAACTCCTTGGGCCATGCCAAGGCCAGCCAGCCCTTTTCGGCCAGCTTCTTCCGCATGTGCCGTTCGACCTCGAAGTTCTCGGGTTGGAGTTCGCCCATGACTCCTTCCCAGTCCGGGGGGAGCTCTTTCTTCAGGAACTCCCGCACCTCCTGCCGGAAGGACTCGTCTTCGGGGCTGAATTGAAATTCCATGGGCTCTCCCTGTCGGTCTGGTGGTACGGCGGTAGCGTAGTTTCGTTCCAGGGAGGTGTCAAGGGCTGTGCCTTCGAGAGCGGATCGGTTGCGAGAACCGATACGCTGGCCTAATATTGGCGAAAGCCGTTGCTCCGGCCGGACGTCCGCCGGCCCGAGGAAGATATCCTTTGATGAACGCGAACGGGCCGCTCGAACGATGACGGCGCAGCTTCTCCACATAGGGTATGGCAACCTGGTGGCGGCCGGGAGGGTCATCGGCGTCCTCACCGGCACCACAGGCGCCCGTGGGGCGTTCTCGCCGCCCACCCGCCGGCTGATCGCCGACGCCCGCGAGCACGGCCGGTTCATCGACATGACCAGCGGGCACCGGACGAAAGCGGTGCTCGTTCTCGATACCGGCCACGTCGTCCTCTCCGCGATCCCGACCGCCTCGATTGTCGAGGGGCTTTCCGAAGGGGACGACGCTTCGTCGCAGGGTTGGCACGACGGCGGCCCAGGAGAGGACTAGCCACGGTGCACCCGTACATGCGGCGCAGCCCAAATCTGGTCGTGCTATCCGGCCCATCCGGCGTGGGCAAGGATGCGATGCTGAACCGCATGCGTCTGGACGGGGCCAGCGTGCATTTTACCGTGACTGCCACGACGCGCCAGATTCGCGTAAACGAGCGTGAAGGGATCGACTATATCTTCCTATCGCAAGAGAAGTTCGCCGAGATGCGGGACCGGAACGACTTTCTCGAATGCGCCCTGGTCTACGGCAACTGGTACGGCGTGCCGAAGCGGCAGGTGACCGACGCGTTCGATCGTGGATTGGACGTGCTGGTCAAGATCGACGTTCAGGGCGCGGCCACCATCAAGCGCCTCGCCCCTCAAGCGGTCCTGGTCTTCGTGGCGCCGCCTTCGATTCACGAGCTGGAGCGCCGTCTCCGATGGCGGTTGACGGAGTCGGAGGAGAGTCTGGTCCTGCGCACGGAGACGGCCCGCCGGGAGATGGAGCACCTGCCGGCCTTCGATTACGTTATCGTCAACGACGCGCTGGAAGAGGCGGTCCGCCAGCTGGTCTGCATCGTCGCGGCCGAGCGGTGCCGCATCCCGCCCAGAGTCGTGCGGCTGTAGGAGCGCGGCGTCTGGGAGCGCGGCTAGCCGGGACGCATGCGCAGCGCCAACACCGCGACGCGCCGTCCCAGGCTCCGGGCCTGCGCCAGGTCATCTTCCTGCACGGCTCCCGCCGCCGTGGCGCCGTAGTAGGACCCCGTGGTGCGCATCAGCTCGTTCCAGGGCAACCCGGCGATCAGCATGCCCCCGGCCAGCATCCAGTGCATCAGCGTCAGCATCGTGAACTCGATGCCGGCCGATCTGGAGGAGCCGGCGGTGAACGCCGCGCCGATCTTGTCGGTCAGCTGGCCCTCGGCCCACACATCGCCGACGCCGTCCAGCCACTGCTTGAGCTTGCCGGTGATTCCCGACCAGTTGGGCGACCCCAGGACCAGCGCGTCGGTCTGAAACAGGTCTTCCCTGGTCGCGTCGTCGATGCGCAGCAATCGCGGAGAGGCGCCATCCACCGATTCGACGCCCTGTCCGACGCCCTGGGCAAGCTGCTCGATCAGGCCGCCGCGGCTATCGAAGAGGACCAGGACCTGGATGCCGATGGCTCACCTACCTAAACTTCTTAAAGCTCGAGAACCAGTTCTTAGAGCTCGAGACCCAGCGCCTGAAAGACCTCGGCGTACTGTCCTGGGTTGCCGGGGTTGTAGAAGCCGTTGGCATGCAGCACGGCGCCGTCCTCTCCGATGACGAAGACGGCCCGCAGCGACCGTTTTTGTGTATCGTCGACCACGCCGTACTGGCGCGCGACGTCCAACGACGTGTCGCTGGCCAGCGGGAAGGGCAAGCCCCCTAAAGATTCGGCGAACTGATGGTGCGCGTCGAGCCCATCGGCGCTGATGCCCACGACCTGCGCTCCCAGCTCGGTCAGGGTCTCGTACTCGTCTTTGAACGACCTGATCTCCGCGGCGCACAGAGGCGTCGCGTCCTCGGCGTAGAAGGCGAGCACGACCTTGCCCCTGGCGGTCAGATCGGCAAGGTGCACCGGCCCGGCAGTGCTCGGCAACGTAAAGTCCGGGGCTGGCTGGCCGGGCTCCAACGCTGGGCTCATGGCATGTTCCTTCCCGTTTCGGCTTCGGCCGCCATGTTCGGCAGTCGCTTGGATTAGACGATTTCGGAGTCGCCTTTGTCGAGGTTCTCGAACTGGCCGTTTCTGGAGAAGCCTGTGCAGCGATGCTCGGGAAGCACGATCAGCAGCGACATGAACCCGTTGCCGTGAAACGATTGGTCCATCACGGCGAAGCCGACGACGCGCCGGCGGGACTTGGCGACGAGGCACTGCCCGCCCTGAACGGCGTTGGAAAGGAACGGGCTCCGGCTCGATTTGCCCAACACCATCGTGTCCAAATCGGCGATGGGCCCGAGATCGTTCCGCGGAGCGCTTTGGACCGTGACCACAGCGTTCCCGCTTCTGGCCCGAGCGGCGTATCGGGCGGTTACGCCTTCTCGAAGTTTTTCAGCTCATCGTACACCCGCAACAGCTCCTCGTCGGTCTCGTTACGGGTGTAGTAGGGCCTGACGACCACGCCGCCGAAGGCGAGGGGCACGCCGGAGTGGTCGTCGATCACGAAGTCGGGCATGACATCGACGCCCAGCTCGATCAGCGTCTCTTTGTAGTCCGAAAGGGGTTTCAGGTAGCAGGTCTCGATGTACTGGCGGAGGTTGTGCCGGTTGACGACCTCCCACCGGATTCCCACGCCCGACCAGATATAGATGTCATGGCCGTCGTCTTTGATCTTTTGAAATACCTCATGAACGTGAGGGCGGAGGCTCCCGTCGTCGGCGATAAGGGTGTAGTCGACATCGAAAAAGACGTTCATGCAAGTCCTGGGAGGGCGGCGGCTTGAGGGATTATAACAGATTGGAGGACGGAAATGGCGGGGGTGGCGGGAGGGGGTGGGAGTCGAACCCACCGCGGACGCCGAAGGGCGCCCGCCAACGGGTTTGAAGCCCGCGAAGCCCACCGGGACCCATCCTCTCCCGAAAGGGGTGAGGGCGCTACTCCGCCAGCACGGCGTCGACGCGCTTCTGCACCTCCCGCTTGGGCACGGCGCCGATGATCTGGTCGACCGGCTCGCCGTTCTTGAAGACCAGGAGCGTTGGAATGCTGCGGATGGCGTACTTCATCGAAATGCCGGGGTTCTCGTCCACGTTCAGCTTGGCGAACTGGACCTTGCCGTCGTACTCGCCGGCCAGCTCTTCCAGGATCGGGGCGATCATTCGGCAGGGCCCGCACCACACGGCCCAGAAGTCGACGACGACGGGTGTGGTGGATTTGATCACGGTGTCGTCGAAATTGTTGTCGGTCACTTCGATTGGAGTGCCCACGGTCTCACATTTCCTTTCTCGGCATTACCTGATTTCGGTTTCCTGCATATTTAGATGCGCGGCGTCGGCTTTGGGATTTCGAGTTTTGGGCGGCTGCCACCAGCCCTCGCGGACCATCCGTGCCGCCAGGCCGATGGCGTTCTTGATGTCGGTCGCGTCGCTCCTGCCGTGGGCCATCACGATGTTGCCGTTGATGCCGAGGAGCGGCGCGCCGCCGACGTTGAAGTTGCCCCACTGTTTAGCCACGGACATGATCGACGGGCCCCACAGGAACTTGGATGCCCGGGCCGGGCCGTTGCTGCTCAATGCATCCTTCAGCGCGAGAAAGATCGCCTCCGTGAGACCCTCGGCCAGCTTCAGCGCCACGTTTCCAGTGAATCCGTCGGTCACAACGACGTCGACGACCCCCCGGTGGATGTCGAAGCCTTCGATGTTGCCGACGAAGTTCAGGTCGCTCTCCTTGAGCAGCTTGTGAGCTTCGCGAATGAGCTTCGACCCCTTGGACTCTTCCGAGCCGTTGCTGAGCAACGCGACCCGGGGCCGTTCGACTTTGAACACTTTCGTCATGAAATCGCTGCCTAGCCGGGCGAACTGGGCGAGGAACGGCGGCCGGCAGTCGGCGTTCGCCCCGATGTCCAGGGCCATGGCGCCTCGGTTGGCGGTGGTGTTGTACAGGGTGGCGATGGCGGGCCGGTCGATCCCCTCCATCGTTCCGAGGATGAAGTGGCTGGCTGTCACGATGGCGCCGGTGTTTCCCGCCGAAATGAAGGCGTCGGCCTGCCCGTTCTCGATCAGGCGAATGCCTACGACGATCGAGGAGTCTTTCTTCGCTCGCCACGCTTCGGTAGGCGGCTCGCTCATTCCCACGACCTGGGTCGCCGGGACAGGGACCATCCGAGCGCCCAGGTTCTCTTCTCGGGCCATCTGAAAGCGGAGCACCTCCGGGGGGGCCACCAGGGCGATGCGGACCTGGTGTTCGACGGCGGCTTCGAAGGCGCCCTTGACGATCTCGTCAGGAGCCTGGTCTCCACCCATGACGTCCAGGGCAATCGTTGGCAAGAAGCACCTCGTGGCAAGAATCGGGCGACGTGGCAGGACTTATACTACAAGGGCTCGAGGGTGCCTGACAAGGGTTGGGATGGCGCAGCGCGGGCCGGCGAGGCGTCCTCGTCGAGACCTAGGCCCAGAAATGAGCCGCCAGCGTCATGACCCCGCCGGCGGCCAGCGGCGTCTTGATATTGTCGTCCAGCGCCATGGGCGCCAGCTCCGCCAGCATGGCCGCGACGGCGCCGACCACCATCACCGAATAGGGTGTGTCCAGCTCCGTCGCTGCCAGCAGCGCGCCGATGGCCAGCGCCGCCGCCAGGAACGCTGCGCTGCCTTCGTAGCTCTTCCCGAACACCCGGTGCGCGCCGTACCGCTCGCCGACCATCGCCGCGACGGGATCGCCGATGGCGAGGAAGAACAGCGCCAGGGCCGCAATGGGCTGGGACATCGTTCCCAGAACGATTGCGGTGGAGACAAGGACGTACGTGCTGCCGAAAGGGACGGCCTCCTCGCTCTGCTTCATGAGCGGCCGGACGTTGCGCGTCAGCCAATCGTTGAACGCCTGGACCCGGAACCGCAGCGCCTCTCCCAGGACGGCGCCGGCGGCGAGCACGATCGCCGCGATGAGCAGGGGCGTCTGCGGCGCGAACAGAAGGGCGACCGGGAACGTGGAGGCGGCGAACAGGTGGAAGATGCGCCGCTCGATTCCAGCGATCGACTGGGGTTTGCGCGGCCCGCCGCCGGGAGCGTTACCCGCTCCCAACGGCTTCCTTCCTGGTCCGGTAGTCGGCGAGAGCGGCCTGGACCGCGTCTGCCGCCAGGACGGAGCAATGAACCTTGGCGGGAGGCAGGCCGCCCAAGGCGTGGGCGATCTCCTTGCGCTTCACCTGAGCGGCCTCGTCGACTGGCTTTCCTTTGAGCAGGACGCTGACGATGCTGCTGGCGGCGATGGCCGTCCCGCACCCCTGGGTCTGCCAGCGTGCGTCGACGATCACCCCGTCCTCGATCTTCAGGTACAGCCGCGTGGTGTCGCCACACTGGGGATTGTAGGCGCTGGCCACGCCGTCGGGATCGTCGAGGACCCCGGCGTTGCGCGGGTGCATGAAGTGGTCCAGAACGGTCTCGCTGTGCTTCAACCCCGTCCGTCCTCGGTGCCGCCTCTGTCGGCGCCGGACGGCGTGGCCCGCACCTCTGCGATGATCCCCGGCAGACGGTCCAGCACCTCGTCGATCTCGGCGACGGTATTATCGTTACCTAGGGTGAACCGCAGCGTGCCGACGGCGAGGTTGGCCGGTACGCCGGTGGCCATCAGCACGTGGGACGGCTCCAGCGACGCCGTGAGACAGGCGCTGCCCGTCGAAGCGGCGATCCCCGCCTGGTCCAGGGCCATCAGAGTCCACTGGGAGTCGGTCTGCTCGAAGGAGAGGTTCACGTTGTTCGCCAGCCGCCGGGTCGGATGGCCGTTCAGGTGGGCCATGGGGATGCGCTCTTGAACGCCCTGGATCAGCCGCTGGCGCAAACCGAGACAGTGCTCGACGGTGGCGTCCCGGTCCGAGGCCGCGATCTCCAGGGCGACGGCCGCGCCGACGACGCCGGGAACGTTCTCGGTCCCGGCACGGCGGTTTCGCTCGTGGCTGCCGCCGACCTGCTGGGGCTCGAAGGGCGTCGCCCGACGCAGGTACAGGACGCCGACGCCTTTGGGGCCGTTGAACTTGTGGGCGGACAGACTGAGGGCGTCGACGCCCAGCCGGTCGACGTCGAGGTCGAGGTACGCGGCGCCTTGCACGGCGTCGGTGTGGACCGCGATCTGCGTGCCCAGCCGTTTCGCCTTCGCCTTGGCGATGGCCGCGATCTCGGCCACGGGCTGGATGGTGCCGATCTCGTTGTTGGCCAGCATGACGCTCACCACGGTCGTTTCGGCCTTGATCGCCTGCTCCAAGGCGTCGAGATCGATCATTCCATCGCGGTCGACGGGCAGGTAGGTGACCTCGAAGCCAAACTTCTCCAGCGACTGGCAGGCGTGAAGCACGGCGTGATGCTCGATGCTGGTGGTGATGATGTGGGCGCCCTGGGTCCGCAGGGCCATGGCCGGGCCTCTGATGGCGGCGTTGTCCGATTCGGTGCCGCCGCTGGTGAAGATGATCTCGTTGGGCCGGCAACCAAGGACGTTGGCGACGGTGCGCCGGGCGCGGTCCACGGCCTGGCGGCCTTCCTGGGCGGACGAGTAGATGCCCGAAGGGTTGTGGAAGGTATCGGAGAAGAAAGGGAGCATGGCGTCCAGGACCCGGGGATGGACCGGGGTGGTCGCCGCGTGATCCAGATAGATCAGACCGTTGCGCCCCGTTGGCATAGGGTGAGTCCTGGTCCCGTTGACCTGAAGCGCCAGTGGCCTCCAAGGGCCCGTTGACCTGAGGCGATTGTAGCATTCGCCTCTGGAGCGGTCAACGAAATGGCGCTGCGCGCCGGCCGTTTTCCTGGACAACCAGGGTGGGCGTTGATAGACTCTGAGCGCTCGTCGAGGCAGGAGGCCGGGTCCGGACTCGGCGGTGGAGGAACGCCATGGATTTTAGCTTCACCGTGGAAGAGGACGCCTTCCGTCAGGAGGTCATCGACTTCATCGACGCCGAGCTGCCGCCCGAGCTCAAGGCTGGAGGCGACCCGTTCTCCGACGAGCATTTCGACGCCGCAATGACCTTCAGGCGCAAGATGGGCGCGAAGAAGTGGATCGGCATCGGCTGGCCCACAGAGTACGGAGGCCTGGGCGCCACGCCCATCATGCAGATGATCTTCCACGAGGAGATGGTCTACCGGCAGGCGCCGCTGGACCCCCAGGCATATCAAGTCGGCCCCGCGATCATCTCCCACGGCTCCGAGTATCTCAAAAAGAAGTTCCTGGCCGGGACGGCCAACCAGGAGATCTTCTGGTGCCAGGGTTTCTCCGAGCCCAACGCCGGCTCCGACCTGGCTAGCGTCCAGACGCGGGCCACGGCCGACGGCGACGATTACGTCGTCAGCGGCCAGAAGATCTGGACCTCGATGGCCCACGTGGCCGACTGGATTCACATCTTGACCCGGACCGACCCCGACGCGCCCAAGCACCGAGGCATCAGCTACTTCGTGCTGGACATGAAGTCGCCGGGCATCACGATCCGTCCCCTGGTGGACATGCTGGGCCACCATCACTTCAACGAGGTCTTCTTCGACAACGTCCGCGTCCCCAAGGCGAACATGATCGGCGAGGAGAACCGGGGCTGGTACGTTGCGACCACGACGCTGGACAACGAGCGCTCGGGAATCAGAGACGTAGCGGAGGCGCGCCGGGCCTTCGACAACATCGTCGAGGCCATGCGGGAGATGCGGGGCGTCGCCGGCATCCGGCGGGACCCGATCGCCCTCCATGCCCTGGCCGACCTGCGGGTTATGCTAGAGGTTAGCAAGATGCTTTCTTATCGGGTGGGCTGGATGCAGGACGCCGGCCTTCACCCGAACATGGAGGCCTCCAGCGCCAAGCTGTTCGCCACCGAGCTCACGGGCCGCATCGTCAAGGTGGGCATGGAGGTCGCCGGGCTGTTCGCCCAGGTGGAAGACGGAAGCAGCCGGGCGCCGCTTCGAGGCGTCCTGCCGGCGCAGTACCTGACCCAGGTCAGCCGGACGATCGCCGCGGGTTCATCGGAGATCCAGCGCAACATCATCGCCACTCGGGGCCTTGGCCTGCCGAGAGGGTAGGTTTGGTTGGCCAATGAACGAGCCCATCGACTACTCGCTGTTCGACCGGCCCGAGATCTCGATGATCATGTTCTATCCCCAGCGCGTCTGGTCTCAGGCACCGCCGGGCGCCACCGATCACATGATTCCGGTAGGCCAGGACGTCGCGATCTCGACCCGGTTCTACGTCCACGACAAACAAGCGCCGTCGATTCTCTTCTTCCACGGCAACGGCGAGATCGCCTGTCAGTACGACGACATCGCGCCCCGGTACGCGGCGGCGGGAGCCAACCTGTTCGCGGCCGACTTCCGCGGCTACGGCCAGAGCGGGGGGAAGCCGTCGTTCTCCACCATGATCTCCGACGCTCGAGCGGTCTTCGAGTACTTTCGCGATTTTCTGGCCCGCGACGGCTACTCTGGCGCCCTGTTCGTCAAAGGCCGGTCGCTGGGCGCTCACTCGGCGCTGGAGGTGGCCGCGCGGTTCCAGGGCGAGCTGGCCGGCCTCATCACCGAGAGCGGCTCGGCGGCCTTGCGCCGCATGGCCGAGCGATACGACCTGGGCTTGGACACGGAGCGGCTGGAGCAGACCCTGGCCATGCACGATGAGAAGGTGCGGTCGATCCGGCTGCCGTTCCTGGCGATCCACGGCGACGCCGACGAGCTGGTCCCCATCGAGACGGCCATCGAGCTGTACGACGCCATCGACTCCGACGACAAGCACATCGAGATCATCCCCAACGCGGGCCATAACGACCTGCTGTGGGTCGGTCTCGAGCAATACTTCGACGCCGTCCGCCGGTTCATCAGCCGGTAGCGTCCCCTCCCGGTCGCGGTGTCCGCGGCGACTTGGAATCGGCGTAATCAGACCGTGGGTTTGCCATCGGCGCGGGCCGCGCCTTCAGTGTTATCCGATCGCCGTCCCCGGTTGCGGTAGAATAAGGGCGCCATGAGCCGTCCGCTTCAAGAAGGCGAGCTTGTCCTCCTCATCGACGCCAAGGGCCGGCGCTATCTGCAATCCTTGGGCCGGGAGCGAGTGCTGGAGACCCATCTGGGGTTCCTGCCTCACGGTGAGATCATCGGCCAAGAGGAGGGGGCTCGCCTTGCCACCCATTCCGGCCGCCCGATCATCGCCCTTCGACCGACGATGGTCGACTACGTGATGAACATGCCCCGGAAGTCCAACATCGTGTATCCCAAGGACATGGGCCCCGTGTTGATGTACGGCGACATCTTTCCGGGCGCCACCGTCGTCGAGGCGGGCATCGGCTCGGGCGCGCTGACCCTGGCGCTGCTGCGGGCGGTGGGTCCCGCCGGCCGGGTGATCTCCTACGACGTGCGTGAGGACCTGGCGAAACAAGCGATGCGCAACGTGCACGGGTTCATGCCCGACCCGGCGAACCACGTGCTGCGGATCGGCGACGTGTATGAGGGCATCGAGGAGCGCGAGATCGACCGCTGCGTGCTGGACCTCCCCGAGCCCTGGCAAGCCTTGGCGTCCGTCGCCACGGCGATGCGGCGTGGCGGCATCCTGGTCACCTACCTGCCGACGGTGCTCCAGGTCCACCGCCTCCACGAGGCCTTGGCCGCCGACGGACGCTTCGAGCTGACGGACACGTTCGAGGTGCTGCACCGCTCGTGGCATTTGAGCGCCACCAGCGCCCGGCCATCCCACCGCATGGTGGGACACACCGGCTTTCTGACCAAGACCGTCCTTTGCGCTCCTCGCGCGACCGGTGGCGCACCGGATCGGGCGCCGTCGGCGCCTACGGAAGACGAGAACGGTGCGAATCCAACGGATTGACCACGTGGGCATCGAGGTGCGGGACCTGGAGCGGGCCGAGCCGTTCTACACCGGCGTCCTGGGCCTGACCGTGGTGGGCCGGTTCCACAACCAGGTGCTGATGGAAGGCGAAGGCTTCAACCTCGCCCTGTTCCAGAACCCCGCGATGGAACCGATGGGCGGCGGCGACGTCGGCGATCCGTTGGGTAAGGGCCACTGGGCGTTTCAGGTGGACGCGGCCACACTCGCCGAGGCCGAAGACCTCTTCCAGCGTGAGGGCATCCCTCACCATGGTCCGATCGACTGGGGCGATCACGACTGCATCTACTTCCAGGACCCCGATGGCAACCTGCTGGAGATCCTGGCCTATTCGTAGCCGGTCCGGTCGAAGCGGCCCACTATTCCTCGATCTCCCGCCGGCGGACCGGGCGGCGATCGTATCCGATCCCAGCGCGGGTCTCGCCATGGAGGCTCACTCTTGGACCGAGTGGGTAGAGGGCGTGAACAAGACCCCCGGCTCGATCGAGCCGGGGGTCTGTTTCTTTCAGGCGGCGTCAGGGGAACCGGGAGCCGGCCTAGTTGGGGTACTTCCAGGTGTTGGGCGCGGTCTTGCTGGTGATCTTCCAACGAGGGATCTTGTAGTCCTGGCTGGGGTGGTCGTCCCACGCCAGTTGCACCGGCAGACCGACGGCCACGTCCTCCTCATCGTCCAGCAGCACGCCCGAGACCCGCGTCTTCGACCCATCGGCGTTGTTGCCGTCGGGCAGCTCGATGATGGCTACGACATAGGGGATGGCGGGAACGGTGTGGGCCATGATGGGCTGACTGACGACGATGTAGCTGTGGATCTCACCATTGCCCTGGATCGCATACCAGCCGACGTTTGTGGAGCTACAGGCCTTGCAACCGGGGAACGCAGGGTACCACCGGTGGCCGCAGTCCTGGCACTCCGCCAGGAGGAATTTTTTTTCCTTGGTCCCGTCCCACCATGCGGTCATGTCTTGATCGGGAGCGATTGTGATGCGGGTATAGTCGAACTCTCCAGGCATGATGGGTTACCTCCTCAGCATCGTGGAGCTGGACATGCACTCCATGCCCCACCCCAGACAGGCGGCGATATTGGCGTTTTTGACCTGGCGGCACCCCTTGGACCGGTCGTAGGTGTGGATCCCCTTCTTCCAGTCGGGGCAGGAGTCGTCGGCCCGATGGCGAAGCTGGCGCACGTTCTCGATCACCATGCTGATGCCGTGGGTGTACCCCTCGGAGAGGTGCCCGCCGGAGAGGTTGTTGGGCCGGTGGTTATCGATCTCGATGTTGCCCTCGGCGACGTAAGGGCCGGCCTCGCCCCGGGGCACGAAGCCGTACGCCTCCAGTTGAATCAGGGTGGTGAAGGTGAATGCGTCGTAGGAGGAGGTGATATCGACGTCGTCCTGCGTCACGCCGGACATCCCGAACAGCCGGTCCCTTCCGTAGAAGCCGGCTACGTAGTGGATCTCGTCGCGGCTGTAGTTCCACGCGGGGTTGTCAGCCATCGTGCGGGCCGTGCCGCCCATGATGTAGACGGGCGGATGGTTCAAGTCGTAGGCCCGCTCCCGCGAGGTGATGATGATGGCCGCGGCCACGTCGGTCTCCAGGCAGCAGTCCAGAAGCCGGAAGGGCTTGGAGACCCATCGCGAGGAGAGGTAGTCCTCCATCGTGATGGGATTGGGCATGATGGACTTGGGGTTGAGCAGGGCGTGCTTGCGGTGGGCGATAGAGATGGCGCCGAGCTGCTCGGCCTTGAGGCCGTAGTCGCGCATGTAGCGCATGCACGACATTCCGAACGACTGGGCCGGCGTGGTGAAGCCCTGGAGCTGGCGCAGGCCCTCGGGGCCGGAGATGGGCATCGGCGGCATGGGCCCGCTGGGAGTTTGGCCTCCCATGCGCCGGCCCGAGCGGCCGTTCATCGAGCGGAAGATAACCATCGTGTTACAGTAGCCGCCCTCCAGCAGGCCGACGGCGTGGGCGATCAACGCCTCGGTGCTGGAACCGCCGCCCGTGATGTCCACCTGATAGTTCAATCGCATTCCCAGGCAGGAAGCGATGGCCATGCCTGATGTCGAGTCCATGGCCGTGTAGCTGGTGATGCCGTCGATATCGTGGGGGTCGAGGCCCGCGTCGGCGCAGGCGTTCTTGACGGCTTCCAGCGCCATGGAGAGCGTGGTGCGGTTGGATGGACGCATGTGCGGCGTTTCGCCGACGCCGACGATACAGTACTTGTCGGTCAACGGTCCCATGTAAGTCTCTCCTTGCTTCGAGTCTTGGGTTCCGGCGGGAGGCCGGCGGCGTTTCGTTGAGACGGAGCCGAACACAAAACGCCATGACTTTAGCAGAGGCCAAGGGAAATCTCAAGGGAGTGGATCGCGGTGAGGCCAGCGGTTGCCTCCTCAGATGCCGTCCCGTAGAATCGAAGCCGCGAAGGTGCGCCAGTGGCTGATTTGGGCCACGGCGCTCGAAGGCGCAACATGCAAAAAGTCGCCATCGTCACTGACAGCTCCTCCTGTCTCACAGCCGAGCTTGGCCGCCAGCACGGCATCGAGATCGTCCCCTACAGCATGCTGTTCGAGGGCCGCGACTTTCGCGACGGGGTGGACGACCCCAGCGAGTTCTACGCTCTGCTGCGTCATGCGGAGAAGCTGCCCGCGACGTCCGCGCCGTCTCCCGGTCTGTTCCTCGAGGCGTACCAGCGGGCGGGCCGGCGGGCCGAGAGCGTCCTGTGCATTACGCTGCCCAGCGAGCTGAGCTCGTGCCACAACAGCTCGAAGCAGGCCATCATCCTCGCCGAGGAGGAGCTGCCCGGGCTGAAGATCGAGTCGGTCGCCGCGCCGGCGGTGGCGTCGGGCCAGGGTCTCGTTGCCTTGGAAGCGGCGCGGGCCGCGGCCTCCGGCGGCGACCTGGAAGAGTGCGCGGCCTTGGTGTCCGGCCTGGCGCCCGAGGTCCACTTCTTCGCCGTCCTCGACACGCTGGAGTACCTGGCGAAGGGTGGGCATGTCCCCAAGGCCGTCGGGTGGCTGGCAGACCTGGTGGGCGTGAAGCCGATCCTCACGGCTCACTACGGCACGGTCAAGCGCCTGACCCAGTCCCGGTCCAAGCGGCGCGCTCTGGACACGATGCTGCGCATGATGGGGGAACGGAACCCGGAGCGCCACAGCATCCGCGCGCTGGTGATGCATGCCGATGCGCCGGGCGAGGCCGACGCCTTTCGCGATGAGATCGCATCGCGTTTCCGCTGCGAGTTGCTGCTGGTTACCCAGTTCACCCCGGTGATGGGGGCCCACTCGGGTCCTGGCGTCGTGGGCGTCGCCTTCCTGGTGCTGGAGGAGGGGGGACGCGCCGGGTAGGTCGCCGGCGCAGGGGAGAGCAAGCGGTCGTCAGGCAAGCGAGTTGCTGACGCCAACGCGGTACACTATCGGCGGGCTGCCGACAGTGCGAGGCCGCCGCCATGGCGCGGCGGCCCAACAAAAGGTGGAGGTTGTCATGGACCTGAAGGATGTGACCTACGAGATCAGCGACCGCATCGCCACCATTACGATGAACCGGCCCGAGCGGTTGAACGCCTTTGGCGGGAAGTTGGGGCCGGACCTAGAACTGGCCTTCAAAGAGGCCGAAGCCGACCGAGACGTCCGGGTCGTGATCCTCACCGGCGCCGGGCGGGCCTTCTGCTCGGGGCTCGACCTGAAGGAGCGGAGCCAATCGTCAGACCGGCCTCGCTCCGCCAGGCGTTGGCTGCGGGGCCTGGCGATGCCGCGCATCTTCCTCAACATGAACAAGCCCATCATCGCCGCCGTCCACGGCCCGGCGGTCGGCGTCGGCTTCGAGCTGGCGCTGCTCTGCGACTACCGTATCGGGTCCAACGAGGCGCGGATGGGCGACATCCACGTGCAGTTGGGGATCGTCCAGGACTGCGCCGGCGCTCTGACCCTGCCCAAGATCGTCGGTTGGGCCAACGCGTGCAAGATCTTGCTCACCGGTGAGCTGTTCGGCGCGGATGAGCTTCACCAGATGGGCGTGCTGAACGAGGTGGTGCCCGCTGACAGGCTCCAGGAGACCGCTCGGGACTTCGCCGCCCGCATGGCTCGGAACGCTCCCCTAGCCGTCCAGATGACCAAGCGGCTGATGCGGATGTCGCAGCGGGCCGAGCTCGACGATGCCATCGACTTCTCGTACCTCCTGATGGGGACGTTGCAGCAGACCGAGGACTGGACCGAGGGGTTCAGCGCTCGGGTCGAGCGGCGTCAGCCTGAGTTCCAGGGCCGGTGAAGGCCCGATGCCGCGCCAGCAGGGCCCGTTACGGGTAGTGGACCTGGGCCTCGTTCCCTACGGAGAGGCCCTGGCGCTCCAGCGAGAGACTCGTGAGGCCCGCCTGGCGGGACGCGCGCCGGACACGCTGTTTCTTCTGGAGCATCCGCCCACCATCACGCTGGGCCGGCGCGGCGGCCCGTCCGACTTTATCACGCCTCGTGACGCCCTGCCGGGCATGGGCTTCGAGGTCTACGACACCGACCGGGGCGGCGAGGCCACCTACCATGGCCCCGGTCAGCTCGTCGGTTACCCCATCGTCGCCATCCGCGAGCTGGGCCTGAGCGTGCCCCGATTCGTCGAGCTGCTGGAGCAGACCCTCATCGCCTGCCTGGCCGGGCTGCACCTGGGCGCCCAGCGGCGTGAGGGATCGCCCGGCGTGTGGGTCGGCGGGCGTAAGATCGGCGCGATCGGCGTGCACCTGAAGCGATGGGTCAGCATGCACGGCTTCGCCCTGAACGTCTGCCCCGACCTGAAGCATTTCGAGGCCATCGTCCCCTGCGGCATGGAGGACGCCGAGGTCACTTCCATCGAAGCCGAGCTGGGCCGCTCGCCGGCGATGGATGAGGTCAAGGAGCGGGTATCGAAATCCTTCCGCCGGGCCTTCGGATACGGTGGCGTAGAGACAGAAGCCGCGATGACGTCCCGCTAGCACTGGCGCATCACGGTCTTGGGCTGGCGACCAGGCCGTCGCTCGAGGGCGGCGCTGCAAGCGGCTCGCGGAGCAGAAGGGCCGTCACCGTCATCGAGAGGGGCGCCGCCGAGGCGATGAACAGAGCCAAAAGCAACGACCCGGTGATCTCGTTGATCGCGCCGGCAACGAGGGGTCCCAGAATGCCGCCGGTCATGAGCAACGTCGTAATCATCGAAAGGCCGATCACCACGTCGCGGGGCTGGAAGCCGGGGATCTCATAAGGGATCGAAAGGGAGATGGGCAGGTGCCCCCACGATACGCCGACCAGCAGGGCCAGGGGCGCCAACAGCCACATCTCGGTGGTGAGCAGCATCCCGAACGACCCGCCCGCCATCGCCAGGCCGCTGACGGCGATCAAGGGCGCACGGCGGCGGATGCGGGAGCCGATCAGGCCGATGAAGATGGACGCGGGGATGGTGCCCACCGAGAGCAGGCTGAACAGGAAACCGCTGCGCTGGAGCGAGAAGTCGTTCTCCTCCAGCATGTAGGTGGGCCAGAAGACCGCGAAGGCCCACCAACCCAGGGCGGCTCCCATAGTGCCGACGCCGATGAGCCACAACGTCCGGTTTCTCATCACCTTGCGGATCGCCCCGCGTCCCGCGGCCCTGATCCGCTCTTGAAACTCGGGCGTCTCCCGGCGCCTGCCGAAGATGACCCAGAAGAGCATGACGCCGACTCCGAACAGGCCGTAGATGTGGTAGGTGATCCGCCAGCTCGTGGCTTCCACGATGAACGGCGTCAGGGCCAGGGCCACGACCTCGGCGATGCTGCCCAACCCGATAGTCAGCCCGTTGACCAGCGGAATCTCCCGTAGCGGGAACCACTGCTGGGCCAGCAGCGCGCGAGCGGGCACTCGCAAGGAGAAGCTGAGGCCAAACCCCAGGCGGGCGATGACCAGGACGGCGAAGATCGGCGCGAGGCCGTGAAGAAAAGTGAACGCGGCCCCGAGGCCGATAGACAGTATCGCCATCCGGACCGGGTTGAATCGGCTCAGGATCACGGCCGCGGGGATGGTGATCAGGACGTTGCCGATTCGAAGTGAGGAGCCCAGAAAACCCGATTGGATTCGCGACAGGTCCAGGGCCTCCTCGATGGCGGGCAGCAGCAGGCCGAAGGAGAGCGATGGCAGGGTCATGGCCCAGGTCCCTGCCACCAAGGCGGCGATGATCACCCAGCGGTAGGAAGAGACGGTCGCCCCGGCGACCGTCGTGCCGCCGGGCTGGACATCGGTCTGTTCGGTCGCCAACGGCATGCTTAGCAGGCTACGGCTACGAGCGGGGCGATCGAGATCGCCCCGCTATGGGCGGACGCGATGATGCCGCAGAGCCCGAAAGCCAGACCGTCCATGAGCTTCCTCCAACGTGGTCCCGGACGGACATTGTAGCCGTTGAGCCGTCCTTGCGACATAGTGGCGGCGCCGGTAGGATAGGGGCATCTGGATTTGGAGGACACGATGACGCTCAAACATCGGGTTGAAGACCGGCATACCACGGTGAGCGGACTGCGGTGGCACTACCTCGATTGGGGCAACGCCGAGGCCCAGACGTTCTTCATGATCCACGGGTTCAGCAGCAACGCTCACGCCTTCGACCAGACCGCCGACGCCTTGTGCGACCGGTTTCACGTCATCGCCCCCGACCAGCGGGGCCACGGTGACACCGACTGGGCGTCCGACGGCTACGATCGCCACAAGTACGTCGAGGACCTCGCCCGGTTCGTCGAAGGGCTGGGCGCCAAGCGGTTCGTGCTGCTGGGCCACTCGATGGGCGGGATGAATGTCATCGAGTACGCGGCGCGGCACCCGCAGGAGGTCGAACGCCTCATCATTCTGGACATCGGTCCGGAGATCGTGAAAGCAGGCGTCAGCAGGATCCGGAAGCAGAGCGGCCAGGGACCCGAGGAGTTCGAGTCCGTGGAGGAGGTCTTCCAGCTCATGCGGAGCCAGGACCCGACGCCGCCCGATGATGAGCTCAGGCAGCGGGCGCAACACGCTGTCAAGCAACTTGCTAATGGCAAGTGGGGCTGGAAATACGATAAGGTCCTGCGCTCGCCCCAGCGGCCGATCCGCCGGGCGGCGCCTGCGACGGTGCTCTGGGACATGCTGGGCCAGATTCCTTGTCCAACCCTGGTCATCCGGGGCGAGACCAGCGATATCCTGTCCCGGGAGACGGCCCAGAGGATGGTGGAGGTCTTGCCCAACGGGAAGTGGGTCGAGGTCCCCGGCGCCGGTCATCGGGTGCCGCTGGATAATTTTCCGGGGTTCCTAACCGCGCTGCGGGACTATCTGGGCGTCTAGCGGCCTGACCGGCCAGGTTGGAACGGCAATCCTGCAGGGGCGGCCGGCGGGGCGCCCCGACGCCAGCAGGAGGTTACGGATGCGTCTTGGCGTCATGATCGAAGGCCAGGAAGGGCTTACCTGGGACCGGTGGCGGCGCCTGGCCCGGGCCACGGAGGATCTGGGGTTCGCTTCGCTGTGGCGCTCGGACCACTTTTCCTCGTTGTTCGGCGATCGCGCCCAGCCTGCCCTGGAGACGTGGATATCCCTGGCCACGGCCGCTCAGGAGACGAAGCGAGTGCGGCTGGGGCCCCTGGTCTGCTCGATGACCTTTCGCCACCCTTCGCTGCTTGCCCGCATGGCGGCCCAGGTCGACGTGCTCTCCGGCGGTCGCCTGGAGGTCGGCGTCGGCGCGGGCTGGAACGTCATGGAGCACGAGTCCTTCGGCATCGAATTCCCGCCGCTGAAGGAGCGAATGGATATGCTGGAGGAGGGCGTCCAGGTGATGCAGGCGCTATGGGCCGAGGGCAAGGCCAGCTTTTCGGGGCGCCACTACCGGCTCAAGGACGCCACCTGCCATCCCAAACCAGCCCAGACGCCGCTGCCCCTGATCATCGGCGGCACCGGAGAGCGGCGGACGCTGCTGATCGCGGCGCGCTATGCCAGTCATTGGAACGCTGTCGGCGTCGATCCCAAGACCTTCGCCGAGAAACGGGCCGTGCTGGAGCGCCACTGCGCCGCCGTCGGCCGGGATCCCGCCGAGGTCCGACGGTCGGTGATGGGCGGATTCATCCTCGGCCGGAGCGACGCCGACGTTCGCGGCCACTTCCAACGCGTCGTGGCCGCCATGCCGCCGCTTTCGCAGCTGGACGCCGAGACGGCCTTGTCGGGGCTCAAAGGCCGTGGTTGGCTGGTGGGCACCGTCAACGAGGTCGTCGAGCAGCTCGGGGCGTTCGAAGTTGCCGGCGCCGGCGAGTTCATGCTCCAGCATCACGACCAGGAGGACCTGGGCGTCTTGGAGCTGATCGCCGGGGAGATTCTTCCCCAGGTAGCCTGACCCGCCTCTCGGCCTTGACACCTCCGAGACGTTACCCAACAATGGCGAAGGAGGCAGAGCGATGATTCTGAAGATCTTGCCGGTTACGGCTTTCGTGGAAAATGTCTATATCCTGGCCTCGGAAGAGACCAAGGAGGCCGTCGTGTTCGATCCAGGGGGCGAGGCCGACCGCATCAACGCCTTGATCGACGAGATGGGCGTCACCGTCAAGTATATTCTGAACACCCATGGGCATATGGACCACGTGGGCGGCGTCACCAAGGTCCGTGAGGCGACCGACGCCCAGTTCGGCATCCACGAGACCGACGTGGAGATGATGCGGCGGCAGCCCGCCGATTACGCCTTTCGTCTGATACCCGACTTCGTCGAGCCTCCCGAGCCGGACCTGCTGGTCAAGGACGGCGACGAGTTCCAGGTCGGCGACATGTCCATCAAGGCCATCGAAACGCCGGGACACACCATGGGCAGCACGTGCTACCTGGTCGACGGTCTGCTCATCTCCGGCGACACCCTGTTCCAGGGAAGCGTGGGCCGGACCGATTTCCCGGGCAGCAGCTCGGAGGCGCTGGTCGAGAGCATTCGGACCAGGCTGTTCGAGCTCGACGACGAGACGGTGGTCTATCCCGGCCACGGGCCGGAGACGTCCATCGGCTACGAGAAGCTCAACAACCCGTTTGTCGGCGTCCGCAGCCGGCTCTGGACGCCCTGAATCGGCTCTTTGGACTCGGTCCCCACGAGACCTCCCCGCCATATAGGGGAGGTCTCGCTCTCATGGTGGATGCGGCCTAGATGAACAGGGGGGCGAAGACCAGCGACACGATGGCCATCAGCTTGATCAGGATGTTGAGCGATGGGCCGGAGGTGTCTTTGAAAGGGTCGCCCACGGTATCGCCGATCACGGCGGCCTTGTGGGCGTCGGAGCCCTTGCCTCCCAGGTGCCCCGCCTCGATGTATTTCTTGGCGTTGTCCCAGGCCCCGCCTGAGTTGGCCATGGTGATGGCCAGGAGCGAGCCGGCGGCGATGGAGCCGACCAGGAGGCCGCCCAGGGCCGCTGGGCCCAAGATGAAGCCGACGATGATGGGCGTGACGATGGCCATCACGCCCGGCAGGATCATCTCTCGCAGCGCGCCCTGGGTGCTCAGGTCGACCACCCGGGCATAGTCGGGCCGGCCGGTCCCCTCCATGATCCCGGGGATCTCGCGGAACTGGCGCCGGACCTCGTTGACCAGGCTGACCGCGGCCCGCCCTACCGCACCCATGCTCAGAGCCGAGAACAGGAACGGCAGCAGCGCGCCGATGAGGACGCCCATCAGGACCGTCGGCGCGCGCAGATCGAAGATGATGGCGCCCCCCTGGACCCGGTCCACGACCGCCGCATAGGCCGCCAGCAGCGCCAGGGCGGTCAGCACCGCCGAGCCGATGGCAAAGCCCTTGCCCGTGGCGGCGGTGGTGTTTCCCAACGAGTCCAGGGCATCGGTGCGCTCGCGCACCTCGGGGTCCAGGCCCGCCTGCTCGGCGATGCCGCCGGCGTTGTCCGCCACGGGGCCGTAGGCGTCGGTGGCCAGGGTGATGCCCAGGGTCGAGAGCATCCCCACCGCGGCCAGGGCGACTCCGTAGAGGTCGGCCAGCCACCAGGCCAGCCAGATGCCGACAACGATGGCCACCATCGGGATCAGCGTGCTGAGCATCCCCAGGCTGAACCCGCCGATGATCAAGGTGGCCGGGCCGGTGGTGGTCTGTTGCGAAAGGCCTCGGGTCCATCGGTACTCGTACGAGGTGAACCATTCGGTGGCGGTGCCGATGACCTGCCCGACGGTGAGTCCGACGGCCACGACCCAGAAGAGGTTGAAGTCCATGTCCAGCATCACGACGGCGATGCCGGTGCCCAGCAGCACCATACCGGTAGAGCCGAAGACGCCGGCCCGTAGCGCCATGAGGAGCCGTCCCATGCTGGCCTGCTCGCCGGTGCGGACCAGGAACGTTCCCAGCACCGAGGCGAAGATGCCGATGCCCGCGATGAGTATGGGGAGGACGACGGCGTTGGAATCGAAGCCGGCGATCACCGTGCCGCTCAAAGGCGCGTTGTTCCCCGTCTGGAGGTAGCCGGCGGAGGCGAACACGGCCAGGGCGATGGCGGCGATGATGGAGCCCACGTAGGACTCGAAAAGGTCTGCGCCCATGCCGGCGACGTCGCCGACGTTGTCGCCGACGTTATCGGCGATGGTGGCGGGGTTCCGGGGG
>JACZVV010000028.1 GCA_022572465.1 Chloroflexota bacterium | reverse complement strand
GGCGGAGTGAAATGGATCGAGTTAAGCCGGTCCGTTATCCACGATGACTCGGGGCAGCCCGTGGCTATTCAGGGCATCGTCCGCGACGTCACCGAGCGCGTCCAGCAGGAGGAGGTGCTGAGGCAAAGCGAGGAGCGGTTCCGGTTATTGGCCGAACACTCCCACGACCTGATCTACCGCTACAGGTTCGTCCCGGACATATTTTGTGAGTACGTCAGCCCTGCATGCGAACGAATCTTAGGCTGCACCGCGGAACAATTTCGGCAAGATCCGCAGCTTGTCCTGAAAATGACTCACCCAGACAGCCGTGCCGAGTACAGGAGAGGTCTCAAAGCCCTTGGAGCCGGTGAACCTGTGACCATGACGCTTCGCTGCCGGCGCCGTGATGGCCCGGAAGTCTGGATTGAAACGCTGGCCGTTCCTGTGTTCGACGACAATGGCAAGGCCGTGGCTGTCGAAGGGATCACTCGGGACGTAACGGAAAGGAAACGAGCGGAGGAGGCGTTACAGGAGAGCGAACAGAACTTCCGGCTTCTGGCGGAACATGCCCAGGATATGGTCTGGCGCATGCGGCAGGCGCCCTCCAGGCGATACGAGTACGTGAGCCCAGCAGTCGCTGACATGAGCGGCTACACGCCCGAAGAATGGTACGCCGACCCGGACCTTGGGCGAAAGATCGTCCATCCTGAAGACTGGCGCCTCATCGCCGACGAACGGGCCCAGACCGATGCTGGAGGGCGGTCGTCGGTCGTTCGGTGGATTCGCAAGGATGGCAGCGTGATCTGGGTCGAAGCCCGGTGGACCGAGGTCGAAGATGGCGACGGCAACATCATTGGCACCCAGGGGATCGCCCGGGACATTACGAAAAGGAAGCGAGCGGAGGAGGCGCTACAGGAAAGCGAACGGAACTTCCGGCTTCTGGCGGACAACTCTACGGATTTGATCTATCGCGCCTTCGTCGGGCCTCCCCTCACGATGGACTATATGAGCTCAGCCGTCGTCGCATTGACCGGCTATACCGGGGAGGAATTCTACGAAAATCCAGACCTCCTGCATGCTATCGTGCATCCAGAGGACCGGTCAGTACTTGAGGCCGCTCGTCACTCGGCGGTCGCAAGGGGGCAAACGATCAGGATCAGGATCTTCCATAAGAGTGGCGCTGTCCGCTGGCTGGAAATGACGCGCAACTCGGTGACGGACGCTTCGGGGAAAGTGGTCGCAATCGAAGGAATCGGGCGGGACGTCACCGAGCGTGTCCTTGCCGCCGAGGAGTTGAAGCGGGCCAAAGAGGCCGCCGAGCAGAACAACCAACGGCTCTTGGATGCGAACCGAAGCTTGGAGCAGGCGACGTTCCTCGCCAACGAGATGGTGGTCAAGGCCGAGCTGGCCAGCGCCGCCAAGAGTGAATTCCTGGCCAACATGAGCCACGAGATTCGGACGCCCATGAACGGGATTATCGGCATGACGTCTTTGGCCCTGGACACCGCACTGACGCTGGAGCAACGGGAGTACCTGGATGCCGTTCGCACGTCGGCCGACTCCCTCCTGGCTGTAATCAACGACATCCTGGACTTCTCCAAGATCGAGGCCAAGCAGATGAAGCTTCGGAGCGCCGGCTTCGGCTTGCGGGAGATGCTCGGCGATGTGTTCAAGGCGCTAAGATTTGGCGCCCACGAAAAGGGCCTGGAGCTGGCCTACCGGATTCAGCCGGAAACGCCCGATGCTTTGATAGGCGATCCGGACCGTCTTCGGCAGATCGTGATCAACCTGGTAGGCAACGCCATCAAGTTTACGCCCAAGGGAGAGGTGTCGGTGCGGGTGACGGCCGATAGGCTATCGCGGTCCAAGGTGCAGCTCCGGTTCGCCATCTCAGACACCGGGATCGGCATCCCGCCTGAAAGCCGGAGCACGATCCTCCACCCTTTCACCCAGGCAGAGAGCTCCCACACTCAAACGCACGGCGGCACCGGCTTGGGCCTTGCCATCTGCTCACACCTCGTCGAAATGATGAATGGAAAGATTTGGTTCGAGAGTGAGCTAGGGCAGGGGACGATCTTCCACTTCACCGTCCTCTTGGACGCCGACGCTCGGAACGCCGACACTCCCGCACCCGAGCTCAGCCCAATGGAGAGCCTCCGTGTCTTGCTCGTGGACGACAACACCACCTCCCGCGAGATCCTTCGCGAGATGCTGGAAGAGCTCGGCCTGAGCCCCGTAACCTGCCCATCGGGCCGGGCCTCGATGACCGCGATGGGGCGCGCGGCGCAGGCCGGCGAGCCCTTCGACCTGGTGGTCGTCGACTCCGACATGCCCCGGATGAGCGGCTTCACGCTGGCGAAAAAGATCATGGCCGGGTCTACCGGCTCTACCCCTGCCGTTATCATGATGATGCCGGGACACCGTCCGGGAGACGCTGCCCGGTGCGACAGGATGGGCGTGGCGGTTCGGTTGGTCAAGCCGTGCGCCGTGGCGGAGCTGGCCCAAGCCGTAACCGCTGCTGTGGGGTCGCATAGCGGCAAGCGTAATGCGAAGGGCGCGACGTCCCCCGTCCGTCGGACCCGGCAGCATCCGCTCCTCAAAGTCCTGCTGGCGGAGGACGATCTGGTCAGCCGAAAGCTCGCGTCGCGGATCCTGGAGCGTCAGGGGCACGACGTGACCCACGCCGCAGATGGCGCCTCCGTCCTCGCCGCGCTCGACAAGCAGGACTTCGACGTGATCCTGATGGACGTGCAGATGCAGGACATGGATGGACTGGAGCTGACCGCCAGCATCAGGAAGCGTGAGCGGCTAGGCGGCAAACGCGTCTCGATCGTGGCGCTAACGGCTCACAGCGCCGCCAGCTATCGACAGCGATGCCTCGACGCGGGCATGGACGATTACCTCACGAAACCACTTCAGGTGGACCAGCTCAACCGCGCGCTGGAACGTCAGTCAACAGAGCGGGCCGCCTGAGTCTCGCCGGCCAGGCAACGACCCACCGCGAATCGGGGCCCAGGGCCAGCGGCGACGTGAGCTATCCGACGCCAGCCTCCAAGGCCTTTTCCTTCACCGAGGCTACGGGGTCGGGATCGCCGAAGACCGTCGAATCGCTGTAGTCCGCCGGTATCTTCGTCGGGTCCACGACCCAGTAGGTCGCCTCGAGGGCGATACCGTTGGGATCGGTGAAGTAGATCGATTTCAGGATGATGTGGTCCACCACCCGGGTGACGTCGATCCCATGGCTCTTCAGCTGATCCCGAAGACGGAGAAGCGCCTCTTCGTCTTCGACGTTGAAGGAGACATGATCGAATTGAATTCGGCCTCTGGCGGGCTGGCCCGCCGGTTTGTGGGACTCCTCGATCATCCCCGGCCATTCGAAAAACGCCAACGTGTTGCCTTCGCCGAGCTGGAAGAAGTAGTGGCGATACGGGTAGCTTCCGGGTTTGTTCCCGATGGTTGCGACCAGGGGCATTCCCATGACATCGCGATAGAAGCGGACCGTCTTGTCCATATCGCCGGTGACCAGGGCGAGGTGATTGATTCCCTTATAGTTGACCATGCAAGGCCTCCGATTCGCTGAGGCGGCTCTCCATCCATTCTACGCCGTCCGGCTGCCGGCTGACCACTCCGCCGCTGAATTCTTGACACTGCCCATACCGGGCCCCAAGATACCATTCGTTGCGCGGCTCGTGGCCGGCCAACCCCGGCTCTCCGGGAGGTTCGTCCAAGCGCACCCATGAAAGGCTGAGGATGAAATCCACCACGTACCTGCTCGTCGGCGGGGGGCTGGCGTCCGCCGAGGCGATCAAGCAGATCAGGCGGCTGAACGATAGCGCCCGGGTCACCCTCGTCGCCGATGAGGACCATCTGCCCTACAACAGGCCCCCTCTTTCCAAAGGGTATCTGCGGGGCGAGGAGCAGCGGGAGAATATCCTGGTCTCGCCGGCGGACTTCTACGCCGAGAACGCCGTCGAGACGGTGCTGGGCGTGACGGTCCAGGGCCTGGACCCGGCTCAGGCGACGGTCTCGCTCTCCAACGGCGACAGCATCCACTACGAGAAGCTGTTGATCGCCACCGGCGGCAGTCCGGTCCGGCTCAAGGTGCCCGGCGCCGACAACGCGGGCGCCTACTACCTCAGGAGCGTCGACGACGCGGAGGCGATCGCCGCCGAGGCTCGAGACGGCCGGCAGGCGGTAATCGTTGGCGCCGGGTTCATCGGCATGGAGGTAGCGGCGTCGCTGACTCAGAAAGGAGTCAAGGTGACGGTGTTGGAGGCGTTGCCTCGCGTCTGGCCGCTTTTCGCGGACGACAGTCTCGCGGATTTCGTGCGGCGCTACTGTGAGGAACGGGGCGTGACGTTTCACACCGGCGACGCGGTGGAGGCGTTCCTCGGCGACGGCCGGGTGACGTCGGTCCGGACCCGCTCCGGCCGGGAGCTGCCGTGTGACTTCGCGTGCATCGGCGTCGGCATCCGGCCTCGCGTCGAGCTGGCGGTGGCCGGTGGACTGAAGACCGACAACGGCATCGTGGTCGACGAGCGCATGCACACCTCGCATCCCAACATCTACGCCGCCGGCGACGTGGTGAACTACCCCGACCCGGTGTTCGGCAAGAGGCGCCGCGTGGAGCACTGGGGCCACGCCGAGCACACCGGCCAGGTCGCGGGGATGAACATGGCGGGCGAGGAGACGTCCTACGATCTCCTCACCTACGTCTGGTCCGACATCTTCGACCTGCACGTGGAGTTCGCCGGCGACGAGGCGGAGCACGACCAGTCGATCGTGCGGGGCGACATGGCTGCCGGTTCCTTCACGATTCTCTATTTGAAAGATGGCCTGCTTCGGGCCTATTTCGCCGTCAACACCCCTGCCCGCGAGTACCCCATCTTCCAACGGCTGATCAAGCGGAAGAAAGACCTCGCTGGAAGCGTCGCCGAGCTCCAGGACCCGTCGTTCAGCGTGCGCAGCTTGCTGTAGGCGCGTCGTGCGTCGACATGGGAAGGCCAGGAATTGGGGCCGAACTCGCTGGTCTTCGAGTGCACTCCCTCATGGGTATGTTCCAACGCCGCATTGGCATCTGCGACGTCAGCCGTGTGCTGGTGACCGGGGAGGCCGCCCGAACGCTCACCCGCGACCAGACGACCCTGGTGGTCAAATGTGTGCCGGCCTTCGTCTGCGCAACCTGCGGCGAAGAGTACGTCGACGAGGCAACGTCCGCGAAGCTTTTAACGCTGGCGGAAGATGCCGCTAAGGCCGGGGGGAAGTGGACGTGCGCGAGTACGTGGCGGCGTGAAGGCGTTGCAGCGACGACTGCCCTTCCGGGCTACCTCGCGCCCACCCCCGCGCTCTGGACGATCGACTCGAAGATGAAACGGCCGTCGGTCCCGCCCAGAATCTCCTCGCAGCAGCGCTCGGGGTGCGGCATCATGCCCAGGACGTTGCGCTCGCGGTTGCAGATGCCCGCGATGTTCTCCAGCGAGCCATTGGGGTTGGCCCCGTCGGTGACGGCGCCGTCGGGATCGCAGTAGCGGAAGACGACCTGGTTATTGAGGTTGAGCTGCGCCAGCGTCTCCTCGTCGGCGTAGTAGCAGCCCTCGCCGTGCGCGATCGGCACCCGTAGGACCTGGCCTGGCCGGCAGGCGTTGGTAAAGGGCGTCTCGACGGTCTCCGCCCGGAGGTTGGTCCACTGGCAACGGAACTGGAGGTGGCGGTTGCGGATCAACGCCCCGGGCAGCAGACCCGCCTCGCAGAGCACCTGAAAACCGTTGCAGATGCCCACCACCAGCCGGCCCTGCGCGGCGAAACGCTCGACGGACTGCATCACCGGTGAGAAGCGGGCCAAGGCGCCGGCGCGCAGGTAGTCGCCGTAGGAAAACCCGCCGGGCAGAACGATGCAATCGTAGCGGCTGAGGTCGGTGTCCTTGTGCCAGACGTAGTCGACCTCCTGGTGCAGCACCTGGTCGAGGACGTGGTGACAGTCGCGGTCGCTCCAGGTGCCAGGAAAGACGACGACGCCGAATCTCAAAGAAGGGCTCCCGTGGCAGGCGGACCAGTCGCTTGAGCGCCGATCGCCGGCCCGCGCTCATTATAACGAAAAAGCCCGTCCCGATTTCATCGGGACGGGCGGTCTGCCGCGATCGGCGTGCGGAGGCCGGTTTCACTCGGCGAGGCTGGCCAGGTGATCGGTAACGACCTGGTTGACCAACGTGCCATCGGCCTTGCCCTTGAGCTGCGGCATCAGACGCCCCATGACCTTGCCCTTGTCGGAGGGGCCTCGAGCCCCCACGGACTCGGCGGCCTGCCTCGCGAGCATGAGGACCTCGTCGGCCGAAACTTGCTCTGGAAGATAGCTCTGAAGGATCTGGAGCTCGGCCTCTTCCGTTTCTCTCAGGTCCGCGCGGTCGGCCTTGCCGAAGATCTCGATGCTCTCCCGGTGCTGGCGCACCAGGCGCCCGACGATCTCCTGGACCTTGGCGTCGTCGAACTCGCCCTCGGTCTTGAACTCTTCGTTGATGACGGTCGACTTGATCTGACGGAGCACGTTGCATCGCAGCCGGTCGCGGCTGCGCATCGCGTCCTTCAGGTCGGCGTCGATCTGTTGGCGGAGGCTCATCGGGGGAGGATCGGAGGGGCTACCGGCGGCCCTGGCGTCGGCTCTTGCGGCGCTTGGCGGCTTCTTTCTTCTTCCGCTTGATGCTGGGCTTCTCGAAATGCTGGCGGCGCCGCGCCTCGGACAGGATGCCGTCTTGCTGAACTCGCTTGTTGAAGCGTTTGAGCAGGCCTTCGAAGGACTCGTCTCCGTGAAGTCGCACTTCTACCAAATGTCTCACCCCCCTTCCATCGAGCAAAACAAAACCCACGTTAGCGGGTCTTGGTCATTATAGGCAGCGACACTTTTGGGAGTCAAGGCTGGCTTGCCTCGCGCCACACTCTTAACGCCTCCTCCAGGTCCGGCGGGAGGGGAGCGGCGCACCGAACGAGCCGGCCGGTGCGGGGCTGGGCGAAGGTGAGCTCGGCCGCGTGGAGGAACTGCCGGCCCAGCGAGGCGGACCGTCCACCGTAGAGTTGGTCGCCGACCAGCGGATGGCGGATCGATGCGAAATGGGCCCGTATCTGGTGCGTGCGCCCGGTCTCAGGCGTCACCTCCACCAGCGTCGCGCCCTGAAACCGCTCGACGACCCGGTAGGCGGTGCGGGCCTCCCGCCCGCCGGCGACGACGGCCATTCGTTTGCGGTTACGAGGATCGCGGGCCAGGGGGGCGTCGATGACGCCGCTCTCCCGACCGACGTTGCCACGAGCCAGCGCCACGTAGCGTTTGGCGACCGAGCGCTCCTTGAACTGCCGGGCCAAGGCCTGGTGCGCCGCGTCGTTCTTGGCAACGACGATGAGGCCCGAGGTGTCCTTGTCCAGCCGATGGACGATACCCGGCCGCGTGGTCCCCTTGATTCCGGCCAGGTCGGGGCAGTGCGCCAGGACGGCGTTGACCAGCGTGTGGCTCGGGTGCCCCGGCCCTGGATGGACAGTCAGGCCCGCCGGCTTGTCCACCACCAGAACGTCGTCGTCTTCGTAGGCCACCGCGAGGGGGATCTCCTCGGGCCGCAGGTCGAGGGGCTGAGGGTCGGGCACGACGAGAGCGACTTCGTCGCCGGCCTTGAGCTTGAGGCTGGGCTTGCCCGCTCGGCCATCGACGGCGATCATGCCGTCGTCCGCCAGCTTCTTGACATAAGACCGTGTGAGATCAGGCAATCGGTCGGCCAAATAGCGGTCCAGGCGCTGGCCTGGGGCTTCGACGGTGAACCGGTAGCTCTTAGGCATGGCGCGTGTGGAGGCTCACTCGCTGCTTTGCGTGCCGCGTTCTCGAACGATGATGACCCACGCCAGCAGCCCGATGCCGATGACCACCGACGAGTCGGCGACGTTGAACACCGGCCAAAACTGGAAGTCGACGAAGTCGGTCACCTGTCCGTCGCGTATCCGGTCGGCGAGGTTGCTGACGGCGCCGCCCAGCTGCATCCCGAGGCTGGCACGGAGCAGCGCGCTGACGCCCGCGAGCTGCCGGTAGAAATAGATGATGACGCCGATGGCGACGACCGAGGCGACGATGAGGAACAGCGTCTGATCGGTAAAGAGGCCAAAGGCGCTGCCGGTGTTGTTGACGCGGGTGAAACGCACCGGCCAGTCGGGGAACGACTCGCCGACGGCCAGGTTGGCGCGCACGACGAACTTGGTGGCCTGGTCCAGGGCGACGATGGCCGTGCCGAGCGCGACCACGGGAAGGGCCCGGCCCCATCTGGCCCTGAGCGGCAGCGCTCGATCCATAGCCCGTCCAGTCTAGCACAGGGCTCCGGACGATCGCGGGTTCGATCGGGCGGCACGGGACTCAGCGACCCTTCTGGCGGCAAGATGCCCGAGGCGACGTTAGCTCGCGGCGCTGCTCCCCAGAACTCCCGCGAAGAACGCCCCGACGCGCTCGGCGATCTCGGGCTCGTGCCCCGCGAGGAAGTGGTCGCCGCCGTGCAAGACATGGACCTCCGGCGGAGGCTCCATGCGGCGGGTCAATTCGTGGAGCTTTTGGATGGGGATGAAGCTGTCCATGTCGCCGGCCAGGATGAGTTTTGGCCGGGCGTCGGCCAGCAACGCCGGTGCGTCCAATCCCGGTGTCGGAGGCGCGATGGCTGCCACGGCGCGCAGATCGGGATCGTGGGGAGCGGCCGCCAGCGCCATGCTGGCCCCGAACGAGTAGCCCGCGAGCCCAACGCGATCGTCGTCGATCTCGTCGCGCTCTCGCAACGCCCGCAGCGCCGCCGCCACGTCGGACTGCTCGCCGTCGCGGCCGTCGTGTACGCCGGTGCTGCCGCCGACGCCCCGGAAGTTGAACCGCAGCGTCGCGATGCCCTGGGCGAACAGGCCCTGGTCCATGGCCGCCACGACGTTGTTGTTCATGTCGCCGCCGTACTGGGGATGCGGATGACAAAGGACCACGCCGGCAAAGGGCGGCTGACTGTCGGGGAGATGCAAGGCTCCTTCGAGGACGATGTCGCCGTTGGAGATGCTGATCCGCTCGTGACTCATGGGGGCGACACCCACTAGGCAGCCGAAGCCGCCATGGGGTTCAGGCACTGCATCTCGAACGTGTTGCGCACCGGGCCCAGCAGGCCGATGCGCAGCCAGGCCTGGTACAGCCGTTTGGTCAACGCAGCGTCGTCGCCGGGGCGCAGCACGCTGACCACCGTCAGCCGCCACTCGGGATGCTCGCGAGCGGCGCGCTCGAATCCCGCCAGGCGCGACTCCCACTCCTCCAGGCTCTTGACGATGAATCCGTTGTGATCGTTGTGGTCGGCCGCAAGATGTTCCATGCCGGTCAAGGCGGCCTCCAGGTCCGGATGCTGCTTTCGGAGCCGGTCGAGGCTCTTGGCCAGCAGTCCAGCGGGCTCGCTGCCCTGGAAGAACGTCATGCCCTTCTCCGACTCCTCCTGGAAGCGGTACCCCAGCATGTTGTCGCGTTTGACCCACAGCTCCCACGGCATCAGCTCCCGGATGCACGCTTCAAGCAGGGCCAGGTTTCCGGGCGGGATGGCGTAGTTGTTGTGGTTCCAGAGGTCGTGCTCCTGCATGGCGCTCCTCATTCAGTCTGGCGTGAGCCCGCGACGGCTACGCGCCGCCCGGGCGATCGCCTAGCTCGCCGCGGCCCTAGCCTGCCGGTCGCCGGCGAGTCGCAGCACCCGGCCGGGCAATGCTCCGGTGTGCTGGCCGTCTTTGATCAGGACCTCGCCGTTGACGACGGTGTATTTGATTCCCTGAGGGATGGCGCCAAAACGCTCCCCGCCGCCGGGAAGGTCGGCCACGATTTCCTTGGACACGATGCGCAGCTCGTCGGGATCGAAGATCATGACGTCGGCGGCGTAGCCCGGCCGCAGCAGGCCACGGTCCCACAGTCCACAGACGGAGGCCGGCACCATCGTCAGCAGCCGAATCGCCTCTTCCAGTGACATCGCCTGCCGCTCCTTGACCCAGTGGTGGAGGAAGAAGGTGCTGTACTCCGAGCCGTCGTCGCGGTCCAGGTGCGCCCCGCCGTCGGAGATGCCGACGATGGTGTAGGGCGATCGCAAGGTCGCGAGGATCTCCGTCTCTCGCTCGGGCGTCCAACCGCTGTACAGCCGGAAGCGAGTCTCCAGGTCCTCCTCCAGCGCCAGGTCCAGCAACACGTCGGCGACGTGGGTTCCGCGCTCCTCCGCCACTTGCTTGATCGATTTGCCGAGCAGGGGTTGGTTCTTCTCGAGCTTCACCGTCTTCACGTAGGTGGTCTGCCACGGAGGCGGCGGCAAGATTTGGCCCTTCGCCGGGTCCATGTTCGGATGGTCGATATCGTCCCGAAGCTTGGCCCGCATCGATTCGTCCCGCATCAGGGCCATCTTCTGGTCCGTCGGCATAGCGATGAGGTCGCGCCAATGAGGCATGCCGTCCAAGATCGAGGTCTTTTTCAAGTCAAATGTCCGGTCGAAGGGCCGTCCGTTTATCAGCGTGTAGACGGCCACGCCGGCTGCCTCGCCTTCCGGAACGAGCTGGCCTTGCGTGATGACGGGCCGTTTCGTCATCTGGGCCAAACGGACCAGCATCTCGCGGTCGTGCTGCTTCACGCCGCCGATGAGGGTCCGGGGGAGGATCGCGATCGTCCCGACGTTGGCGTCCCCCACGGGGCTTGCGAGAGCGTAGACCTCCTCGTCGGTGGCGAATCGCGGCGGGATCGGCTCCAGGTTCCAGCCCACGTGGGTGGGGGAGAGGGACGTGGCGAAGCCGGCGGCGCCCGCGTCCATGGCTTCGGCCACGATCTGCCTCATCTGTGAGATTTCGCCGTCGGTGGCCTCGCGCTCGATTGCTGCCTCGCCCATGACGTAGCGGCGGATGGCGGTGTGTCCCACGTAGGCGGCGACGTTGACCCCCAGGCGCCCGTCCAGCTTGCTCAAGTATTCGGGGAAGGTGGTCCAGGTCCAGGGCACGCCGTTCTCCAGAGCGGCCAGGGAGATGCCTTCGACTTTGGCCAGCGTTTTTGTCAGGTAGTCGCGGTCCTCCGGCTTGCATGGCGCGATGGAGTAGCCGCAGTTGCCCTGGACGACGCTGGTGACGCCGTGCCAGCACGAGTAGGTGGCCAGCGGGTCCCAGGTAATCTGGGCGTCGTAGTGGGTGTGGGCGTCGACGATGCCGGGCGCGACGATAAGCCCATCGGCGTCGATGACGGTCGCGGCGGGGCCGGCGACCTTGCCCATCGCGACCACACGCCCCGCTTTAATCGCCACGTTGCCGTGGGAGCGAGGCAGACCGGAGCCGTCGATCACCACGCCGTTTTTGATCAGCAGGTCATAGGCCATGGCCTTAGGTCCAGTCCAATCCCCAAGCGGAGACGATCCCTTCGGCGGTGGTGAGGTACGCCAGGTTCCGTAGCGTGTTCTGCAGCATCGCCTCCGCGTACTCCGGTGGCGTCCCGGCGACACAATCGGTGGCGATGGCCACGCGCAGACCTCGGTTCACCGCGTCGATGGTCGCTCCGGTAATGGCGATGTTGACCGACACCCCGGTGGGGATCACCGTCTTGGCGCCGAGGCTCTGGAAGATGCTGTCGAGGCCGCAATCGTGAAAGGCGGTCATGCCCGAGGACCTGGGGATCATATGGTCGGTTGGCTCCGGCTGGAGCCCCGGGACGATGGCGGCCGCCTCCGAGCCCGGCGTCATGGGACTGCGGCGTCTCTGAAGCGATGCCGTCAGCGGCGTGTTGAAGGCGTCGCCGAGGCCGTCTTCCCGCTTCTCCACGATGCAGTGAAAGATCGGGACGCCGGCCGTGCGCGCAAAGCCCAGGAATCGTCCCAGTCGCGGCACGAGACCCGAATCCCGGACCGACTGCACCAGGCCCTTGAGGGACGAGCTCTCGCCGATGATCCCTTCCTGGCACTCGATGACCAAAATGGCGGTCTCGGCCGGCTTCACCAGCTCTTTCCAGTCGATCGGCATGACGACTTTCCTTCCTCCCTGTCGCGCCTCCGCGGGCGCCGCCGGAAGCGGCTTTACGCCCGTGAGGCCGAGGGCATCAAATGGACCGGTCTCGACCGGCGGCTGTAGTGTACCAGACTTGCCGCGGACGACATCCTCTCGCTTCCAGCGGCCCGATTCCTATCCGTTCGGCCTATGCGAAGGCGGTTTTCAGCGCCTCCGCCGCTTCGGCCGTCGCGTCGTTGGCCATGTCGATGGCGTCCGAGAAGCTAAAGAAGCCGTGGATCATGCCGTCGTACCGGGAGCATGTCGCGGCCACGCCGGCTTCGGCCATACGGCGGCCGTAGGCCTCGCCCTCGTCTCGCAACGGGTCGAACTCGGCGGTGATAACCAGGGCCGGAGGCAAGCGGGTCAGGTCGCCGGCCTGAAGCGGCGCCGCGTATGGGTTCGCGGCGTCGGCGTCGTCCCGCAGGTAGAGCCGCCAGTTCTCGATCATGCCGGCGCGGGTGAGCAGATACCCTTTGGCGTTGGCCTGGTAAGACTCGGTGGTGAAATCGCGGTCGATGACGGGATAGATCAGGAGCTGGAACGCCAGGCGCGGCTCGCCCCGGTCCCGCGCCATCAGCGCAACGGCCGCGGCCAAGTTGCCGCCCGAGCTGTCGCCGCCAACGGCGATCTTGTTCTCGTCGATGCCGATGCGCGCGGCGTTGGCCTGTACCCACCGGGTCGCGGCGTAGCAGTCTTCGGCCGGACCGGGGAACTTCGTCTCCGGCGCCAGGCGATAGTCAACGCTGACGACCACGCACCCCGCGGACACGCACAGCGACCGGCACGCGGCGTCGTGGCTCTCGATGCTCCCGATGACCCAGCCGCCGCCGTGAAACCAGACGAGCGCTCCAAAAGGCCCCGGGCCCCCGGGCGTGTACACACGAATCGGCAGGTCCGTCTCCGGCCCAGGGATGACGCAGTCTTCGATCCGTCCGACCTCGGGCCCGGACCTCCTTGGCGCATTGTCGATCATCTTCCGGCGCATCTCCAGCGTCACCGGACCTTCCACCTGGGCATTCTGGGCGTTGAGCTGGTCCAGCACCGCTCGCGCTTGGGGGTGTAACGGCATGGCATCCTCCGGACGGCCTCGTCGAGCCGGCCTGTCCTTGGCTGGCGTCACCGCGATTATACCGCCGCGCAACAACAGCCCGGCCCCATCTTCCTTACCTTCTCTCCGTGATACACTGGGCCGTGCCGTCCGGCGACACGTCTATGTTGGAGGTCAGCGAGCTATGTACGATCGTCCCAACCTGGGACTGGAGGAGGCGGTGAGAGGCCTCCTGGCGGCACTGGAAGAGGCCCAAAAGGACGAGGCCGAAGGCCGGCCGGTGGTCGTCGCCATCGTCGACCATAAGGGGGAGCTGGTCTGCTACGCCCGGCAGGACGCCTGCCTGGAGATGTCCAAGGACATGGCGGTGCGGAAGGCCTATACCGCGGCGATCGGCCGGAGAAACAGCGCCGACTACGCCGAGTACATCGAGAAGGCGACCGGCAGGAAGATCGAGTTGGCCATGGGAATGCAGGTAACGTCCGGGCGCGGCGGGGTGGTGATCAAGCGGTCCGTCGACGGTGTCTGCCTGGGCGGGATCGGCGTCAGCGGCGCGGCCAACGCCCCAAGGGACGAGGAGATCGGCCGGGCCGGCATCGAGGCCATGGGCGTGTGAGCCGGCCGCGTCGAGGCGCAACGCGCTCGCCGCCTGACGCCGTTCGGTATCCGACGCTCGAATCGAAGGAGACATCCATGAGACTGCAAGACCGTGTCGCCATCGTCACCGGCGGGGCCATCGGCCTGGGAAAGGGCATCTCGAGCCGCCTGGCGCGCGAGGGGGCGAAGGTCGTCCTCGCCAGCAGGACCGAGTCGGCCCTTCGCGAAATGGCGAGCTCCATCGAGGCGAACGGCGGCGTTGCCCTGGCGGTCCCGACCGACGTCTGCGACGAAGAGCAGGTCAAGGCGATGGTCTCCAAGACCATGGACCGCTTCGGCCAGATCGATCTCCTGGTGAACAACGCCGGCTATATCGGCCAGCTTGGCGACTTCATGTCGTTGCCCGGCAGCGAATGGATCGACACCTACCGGGTGAACTTGATGGGAACGATGTTTTGCAGCCGGGAGGTCCTCAAGACGATGATCCCAAAGCGGCAGGGGGTGATCGTCAACATCTCCTCGATCGCCGCCGCAACGGGGTTCTTGCCGACGATGCCCTACAACTGCAGCAAAGCCGCCATCGGTATTCTCACCACCGACCTGGCCCGCATCGCGGCGCCCCATATGATTCGAGTCAACGCGCTACTTCTGGGACCCATCGACCTGAGCGGCGCCGGCGTTCCCGCCGGGGCCAGCGAGGTCCGCCCGGAGACGGCCAGCGGCCAGATTCCCGAGGAGCTGGACCTGTGGCCCTTCTTCGGCATGTCCGCGCCTCCCGGCGGCAGCCTGCTGCCCGACGAGATCGCCTCCACCATCGTCTATCTCGCCTCCGATGAGGCCGCGGGCATTACCGGCGAGCATATCAAGATGTTCACCCGCCTCAGAGAATGAGGGTCTTCCCCCCTAGCCTTCAGAGGTGCACCCCGGCGATCATACGATAGGCTGCCTCGGAGTCCACCCAGGGTGGGTTCACCCTATGCGACACCCGAGGCCGACGTTACGCTGGGGGTGGTCATGTCGCTGCCGAAAAGGTTTGCTCACGTCGCCTTCCCGCTGACGCTTGGCGTCTTGCTCGTCGTCTCCGGCTGCTCAGCCGGCGGTCCCTCGTCCACGCCGGCGCAGGAGACGGTTGTCCTGACCATCGACACTGACCGTCTCATCGACGGCACCTTCGTCGGCAGCGCCAACCGGCGCCGGGCCGCCTTCTCCGCGAAGGACGGCGACTCCAGGTACGTGGTGGTCGATGGACAAGAGGGGCCCCGCTACAGCCGAATCGGCACGGTGCAGTTCAGCGCCGACAATCTTCGAGTCGCTTACTCGGCCCAGCGGGACGACGGCCGGGTGGTGCTCGTCGTCGACGGCGCCGAGACCCCACCCTACGACGCCTTCGCTCCGTCGGCCAGCATCTTCAGCCCCGACGGCCTACGAGTCGCCTACGGCGCGCAGACCGGCGATTCTTGGACGGTGGTGGTCGACGGTGTAGAGGGCCGGAGGCACGACGGCGTGGACCCGCCTTTTTTCAGTCCCGACAGCCGTCGCGTGGCCTACGTGGCCCACGAAGGCGGCCAGGCCAGGGTCGTCGTCGATGGCGAGGCAGGCCCGCTTTACGACCGGGTGCCGAGTCCTTCGGTGCGTTTCAGCGCCGACGGCCGCCGCCTGGCGTATGCTGCCGAGCTGGAGGACACGTGGCGCATCGTTGTCGACGGCGCTCCCGGCCCGGCGTTCGACTCCATGGGGCGCGGTTCTCCCTACATGAGCTCCGACGGCTCGCGCATCGCCTACCGAGCCCAGCGCGACGATCGATGGGTTGCCGTGATCGACGGCGAGATCGGCCCGGCCTACGACCAGATTGGTGACATCGTCTTCGGCGGCGGGCGTGTCGCCTACCCGGCGCGTCGTGATGATCGATGGACCGTCGTCGCCGACGGTCGTGAAGGATTGCCCTACGCCAATATCATTGCCGCCTCCGTTCGGTTCAGCGCCGACGGCCGCCGGCTGGGCTACGTCGCCCGCAATAGCGTCCGTTCCTTCGTGGTGATCGATGGAGTCGCAGGCCTGGCTTTCGATCAGGTCTCCGCCAGCTCGCTGGTGTTCAGTCCCGACAGTCGCCGGTTCGCGTACGTTGCCCTCGAAGGCGAGCGATGGGCGCTGATCGTCGACGGCCGAATCGAAGGCAGGTTCGACGAGGTCTTCGAAAACGGCGTGAGCTTCAGCCCCGATAGCCGTCGAGTGGCCGTGGCGGCCCGGGACGATGATGGAGCGTTCGTCTTCGTCGACGGCAAGCCCCTCCGCCGCTACTCGGCCATCGCCACCTCGGGTGGGCCAGCCGTGGTCTTCGACGCGCCCGACCGTCTTCATTACCTCGCCGCTCGGGGCGATACGATCGTGGTGGTGGAGGAACGCCTCCAGGAGGCGGCTGAGCCGCCTCAGTAATTCTGGACCGATGTTGCCGCGGCTCTGCCGGTGGCTGAGCCACATCAGTACTTCCGGACCGATGTTGCCGCGGCTCTGCCGGTGGCTGAGCCACATCAGTACTTCCGGACCGATGTTGCTGCGGCTCAGCCGCCCGGAAAAGCCGATGTCGCTCAGCGACCGTCCATTTCTCGCCAGACCTCCCGGGCCAATCTGGCGGCGTGGACCGCCCGGGGGACCCCGCTGTATCCCGCGATGTGGATCAGCAGATCGACGAGCTGGTCCTTGGTAACCCCCATGTTGTGGGCCCCTCGTATGTGGATCTTGAGCTCCCGCTCCGCGCCCAGCGTCGCCAGGATCGCGACGGTCACCAGCGATTTCGTTTTCATGTCCAATCCGGGGCGGGCCCACGAATCGCCGTAGCAGTGCTCGATGAAGACTCGGTGCAGGTCGGCGGCTGAAGGCGGCTCCTCCGGCGCGGGCGTCGGTCCCCGGTCGCGTCCCATCAGCGTGCGCAGGGCCTCCAGGCCCCGCTCGTAGCGGTCCCCGTCGGTTGTCATGGCGTCTCCTTGCGTCAGGTTTGGCGCAGTGTAGGCAGGATGCGGACTGCCGGTCAACGCCTGCCCTCGGCGCCCCTTTGGTATACTGGCTCCGCCAAGACCGCGAGCACGATGGAGGTGCCAGATGGCGAAGGCGAAACGCGAGTCATACGCCCAAGAAGACAACGCCGGCCGCATCACCGAGGAGGGCGTGGAGCGCATGCGGGCCCGCATCGGCGTGGAGATGCCCAAGCAGCCCTGGCAGACCTGGAACGAGTACGCGTCGGTCGATGCGTTCCGCCATTTCGCTTATGGCTTTGGCGACGACAATCCTTTGTGGATCGATCGCGAATACGGCGCCAAGACGCGGTGGCGAAGCGCCATCGCGCCGCCGACCTTTCCCTACAGCATGGGCGTGACGCAGAAGAAGGAGATCACGGAGGAGGAGCGCGGCCGCGGCGGCGGGGCGCTGAAAGGCGTGCACGCGTTCTGGTCCGGCGACGAGGTCGAGTGGCTCCGTCCTATCTTTCCCGGCGACCGCCTGGTCGAGCAACGCTATCTCCAGGAGGTCGACACGAAAACGAGCCAGTTCGGCGGAACCTCGGTCATCACCCGCGACCGTACCACCTACACCGACAGCCGCGGCGAGCTGGTGTGCATCTGGGACAAGCTCTTCGTGCGCACCGAGCGCCAGTCCGGAAGTAAACGGGGCAAGTACGCCGAGATCGAGCGCGCTCACTATACGGCCGAGGACCTCCAGCGCATCGAGGCCGACTACGATCGCGAAGAGCGGCGCGGCGCCGAGCCTCGCTACTGGGAGGACGTCAACGAAGGCGACGAGGTCACGCCGGTGGTCCACGGGCCGCTGATCATGTCCGACGAGATCTCGTGGATGGCGGGCAACGGCCGGTGGGAGATCTTCCCCCATCACGTGGGCCTGAAGCTACGCCGCCGGCACCCGGGCTTCTACAGCCTCAACGATTGGGGCGTTCCCGAGGCGGTGATGCGTTGCCACTGGGACGACGACTTTGCCCGCAAGATCGGCAATCCCTTCGCCTACGACAACGGCATCATGCGCAGCTCTTGGATGGACCACCTGGTCACCAACTGGATGGGCGACGACGCCTGGCTGTGGAAGGCCAAGGACCGCATCCGCCAGTTCAACTACTTTGGCGACACCACGTGGGTCAAGGGCCACGTGGCCAGGAAGTACCAGGAGAACGGCGATCACCTGGTGGACATCGATCTCCACTGTATCGACCAGCGCGACCGCGTCACCGCGACCAGCCTGGCGACGGTCATGCTACCCACCAGGGAGAGCGGCCCGGTGCTGCTGCCTCGCCCGCCGCGCCACATGCAAGGCCTGCGGCCCGGCAGCGCCCCGCCCGTGGGGTGACGGGGCCGCCGTTCCGTCCCTGGTTCCCTAGCCCAGCTTGTAGAGACGGCTGGCGTTGCCGCCCAGGATCTTCGCCTTGGCGCGGGGCGAGATGTCTTCCCGCTGGTTGAGGAGGTTAACCGAATCGGGAGACCGGCTGTCCCAGTGCGGATAGTCGGAGGCGTAGATCAGGTGGTCCTCTCCCAGCAGGCTGACTACCGTCGGCAGGGTGGTCTCGTCGGGCTCGCAGGAGATGAAGCAGCGCCCCGAGCGCAGGTACTCGCTGGGTTTCGCCCGCAGCTCTGGAGCCATGTGGGAGAGCTTCTCGTAGTCCTCGTCCATCCGGTCCAGGAGAAAGGGACTCCACCCGGCGCCGCTCTCGAGGAAGGCCACCCGCAGCTTGGGAAAGCGCTCCAGCACCCCGCCGCAGATGAGGCTGATGACCGACAGCATCTGCTCGAAGGGGTGGGAGAAGATGTGGATCATGAAGAAGTTGTCGTAGCGGTCGGCCCCGGCCATGGGGATCCCGGGAATGCCCGGGCCCACGTGGATCCCCAGGGGCACGTCCAGGCGCTGGATCTCCTCATAGAAGGGGTAAAACGATGGGTCGTGCAGAGCCGTTCCATGGACGTTCGAGGGGATGCTGACGCCGGCCATGCCTAGCTCCTCAACGGCGCGGCGGGCCTCGGCGACGGCCCGGGAGACATCCTGCAGGGGGATAGCCGCGATGCCCTTCAGCCGGTCGGGGGCATGGCTGCAGTAGTCGGCCAGCCAGTCGTTGTAGATACGGGCCAGGGCCGCGGCCAGCTCGGCGTTCTCCAGGCCCGAGACGCCGACGCCCACCACGGCGCCGTAGTTGAAGGCGACGTCGATGCCTTCTTGGTCCATGTCCTTGATGCGCTCAGCCGGATCGGTGCCGCCGGGTCGGACGCTGGCCCTACCGATGTCGCTGCCGGCGCCGCGGCCCTTCCCCCAGGGCTGAGGCCAGATCTTGCCCTCCACCAGGAAGCGGCTGCCGCCGGTCTCGACGCCGACGATCCTTGGCGCGACGGGCAGCAGGTGTTCCTCCAGGCCGCCCTCCCAGTCGATGGTGAACTCCAGCACGTGGCCGTCGGCGTCGATCACCGGTGAGTTCGGCATGCTGTCTCTCCCCCCGCGGCCAAGTCTACCGCTGTTGGCCGGCGCAAGTTTATCCGCCCACATCCGCCCTGTCCACCGGACTCCCCTCCTTGACACTCCCCGGCCCCTTGACTACATTAGGCCTGATTTCCAACCCGTTGCGCTTGCCGTCGACATCCCGATCGAGGTGCCGCCATGGACTACGACCCGATCACGAAGCGCCCCCGAGACCTGCGCCTTCCGCCGATGCTGGAGGACTACGACGCCTCGCGCCGGTCGTTCTCGTGGGACCAGGTGGAGCGGGAGCTGGCCTGGCTTCCCGGCGGCGGGCTCAATATCGCCCACGAGTGCATCGACCGCCACTGCCAGGAGGGCCGAGGGGACAAGCAGGCGATGATCTGGGTGGGCAAGAGTGGCGAGGAGGAGCGCTACACGTTCGAGCAGATGCGCGTCGAGACGAACAAGTTCGCCAACGTCCTCAAGAGCCTCGGCGCCAAGAAGGGCGACCGCGTCTTCGTCTTTCTCGACCGCCTGCCCGAGATCTACTTCGTGCTGCTGGGCATCCTGAAGGCCGGGTGCGTCGCCGGGCCGCTGTTCTCGGCCTTCGGCCCCGACCCGGTGCGAGACCGGCTCCAGGACAGCGGGGCGTCGGTCCTGGTCACCGCGCCGGAGCTTCGCAAGCGCATCAAAGACGTCCTGCCCGAATGCACCGACCTGAAGCACACCCTGATCGTCAACAAGGACGGACGCAGCAGCGACCCTCTCGCGGCCGGCGACATCAGCTACGAGGCCGAGATGGCCAAGGCCTCGCCGGATTTCGCCATCGAGCCGACTACTCGCGACGACTACTCCATCATGCACTACACCTCGGGCACCACGGGCAAGCCCAAGGGAGCGGTGCATCGGCACAACTCGGTCCTACACCAGTACGCCACCGGTCAGTGGTGCCTGGACCTGCACGAGGACGACCTCTACTGGTGCACCGCCGACCCTGGTTGGGTCACCGGCACCTCCTACGGCATCATCGCTCCGTGGAGCAACGGCGTGACGCAGCTTATCTACGAGGGCGGCTTCCGCGCCACGACATGGTACGACCTGATCGCCAAGTACAAGGTCACCGTCTGGTACACCGCGCCGACGGCCATACGCATGATGATGAAGGTGGGCGCGGAAGCGGCAAAGAAGCGCGATACGTCGAGCCTGCGGTTCATGTGCAGCGTCGGCGAGCCCCTGAATCCCGAGGGCATCTTCTGGGGCCAAGAGGCCTTCGACCTCCCCTTCCACGACAACTGGTGGCAGACCGAGACCGGAGGCATTCTGGTGGCTAACTACGCCGGCTCGGAGATCAAACCCGGCTCCATGGGCCGGCCCATACCCGGCGTCGAGATCGGGATCATCGACGACGACTGCAAGCCGGCCCCGACGGGGGAGGAGGGCGACCTGGCGGTGCGGACCGGTTGGCCCGGCATGTTTCAGACCTACTGGAACAACGAAGAGATGTACCAGTCCAAGTTCAAGGAAGGCTGGTACATCACCGGCGACCGGGCCCGGATGGACGAGGACGGCTACGTTTGGTTCATCGGGCGCTCCGACGACGTCATCAACACCGCCGGGCACCTGGTGGGCCCGTTCGAGGTCGAGAGCGCTCTGCTGGAGCACCCTGCCGTGGCCGAGGCCGGGGTCATCGGCAAGCCCGACCCGATCGCCATGGAGGTCGTCAAGGCGTTCGTGGCCCTGGTCGACGGGTACGAACCCACCGAAAAGCTCCGCAACGAGCTGATGCGCTTCGCTCGTGGCAAACTGGCCGCCGGCGTCGCCCCGAGGGAGATCGACTTCATACCCAGCCTCCCCAAGACGCGCAGCGGCAAGATCATGCGCCGTCTGCTCAAGGCTCGCGAGCTGGGCCTCGATGAGGGCGACACCAGCACGCTGGAGGACGACTAGCGGGTCGAGGCTGGCGTTCTGTCACGAGGGAATCTTTCACGAGGGAATACGATAGACCAACGTTGAAGGAGGCGTTTTCATGGACTTGGGACTGACGGGCAAGGTCGCGATGATTACCGGGTCGGGATCTGGGATCGGCCGGGCCACGGCGGTGGCCTTCGCCGGCGAGGGGGCCAAGGTCGTGGTGTCGGATATCGACGTCGCAGGCGGTGAGCAGACGGTGAGAACCATCGTCGACATCGGCGGCGAGGCGACGTTCATCCAGTGCGACGTGTCCAAATCGGCCGACGTCCAGGCGCTGGTCAAGGGCACGGTGGCGAAGTACGGCAGCCTCGACTGCGCCTTCAACAACGCCGGCATCGAAGGCATCGTCGCCCTGACTCCGGAGTACCCGGAGGACGAGTGGGACCGCGTCATCAACGTGAACCTCAAGGGCGTGTGGCTGTGCCTAAAGTACGAGCTCGAACAGATGATCAAGCAAGGGAGCGGGGCTATCGTCAACACCAGCTCCATCGCCGGGCTCATCGGGCAGGCCGGATTCTCGGCCTACTGCGCGTCCAAGGGCGGCGTGACCCAGCTCACCCGCACGGTGGCGCTGGAGTACGCCAAGTCGGGCATCCGCGTGAACGCCGTCTGCCCCGCCGGCGTCGAGACGCCGCTCACCCAGCGCATCGGCAAGTATTACGAGACCCACGCCGACCTGCTGAACCTGCTGGCGAGCCCCATACCCAGGATGGCGCAGCCCGAGGAGATCGCCAGGAACGTGGTCTGGCTCTGCTCCGACGTCAACGGATACGTCACGGGGACCTTGATGACCATCGACGGCGGCTTCACGGCGCAGTAGCAGCGGGCGCGACTTCCGGAGCCGCCCGGCTATCGTGGAGCGTTTCTGAGTAGGGTCGGACAGATATCGGACACCAGCGAGGAAGATGAAAGGACCGTATGCTGGTGTATAATAACTGTTCCCCGTTCCGTTCCGAGAATCTCCCGATATATCGAGGATGCTCGACGGAAGTCGGCACTCGAGAAGCGGGACCGGAACGCGACGCGAGCCCAGGTTTGAGGAGGTCTCCCGGATGAAGCGGTACGATATCAACGACCAGAAACGCTTCTACAACTTCCACGGCAAGATGCCGCCGCTGACCTTCGAGCCCGAGCCCGTGCCGATCCCCGATCCGTCGGTGAACCCGATGCCCAAGCTCATCACCGACACGACCCTGCGCGACGGCGCCCAGGACCCCCGCTTCGCGCTCTTTCCGGCGGAGGCCCGAGTCGCCTACTTCGACCTGTTGCACCGACTGGACAACGGGACCGGGCGCATCGAGCAGGTCGAGGTCTTCATCTATCAGAAACGCGACATCTGGTGCCTGGAGCGTCTGCTGGAGCGGGGCTACGAGTTCCCTCAGGTGACCACCTGGACCCGCGCCACGCCCAAGGACATCAAGCTGATGGTGGACGTGTCGGGAGGCAAGGTCACCGAGACTGGCATGCTGGCCTCGGCGTCGGACCATCACATCTTCGACAAGCTGCGCTTTCGCAGCAAGGAAGAGGCCGCCGAGCGCTACTTGCAGCCCATCATGACCGCCGTCGAGCACGGCGTTACGCCCAGGGTGCACCTGGAGGACGCCACCAAGGCCGATATTCACGGCTTCATCATCCCGTTCATCCAACGGGTGCTGCGGGAGACGGAAGGCAAGGCGAAGTTCCGCGTGTGCGACACCCTGGGGTTGGGCTTTCCCGACCCTTACGCGTCGCTGCCCATGGGCGTCCCCCGGCTGATCTCCACAATCGTCACCGAGACGGGCGCTGAGATCGAGTGGCACGGCCACAACGACTTCGGCTTCGCCACGGCCAACAGCGTCCTGGCCTGGCGCTACGGCGCGAAGCGGGTCAACGTGGCCTTCGGCGGCCTGGGCGAGCGCACCGGCAACACCACCCTGGAGCAGATCCTGGCCGACTACATTCGCCTCTACGGCGACCCCGGCTTCGACCTCGAAGCGCTGCGGGCCATGGCCGATCTCATCCGCGACGAGGTGACCGAGATGAACACCAAGTCGCCGATCGTCGGCGACGCCATCTTCACCACCCAGGCGGGCATCCACCAGTCAGGCGTCGAGCGTCAGAAGAAGGCCGAGGGCGGCGACATCTACCTCCCCTTCGATCCGTCGCTGCTCGGCGAGAAGTCGGTGGAGCTGCATCGCGTCGGGTCGCTTTCGGGCGCGGAAGGCATCACCGTGCTGCTGAACAGGAAGGCGGCCAAGATCGGCAGGCCGGCGAACTACTCCACGGCCCACAAAGTGGTCAAGTTCGTTTACGACAAGATCCAGGAGGCCTACGACGGCCGGTGGGACGAAGAGCGCAAGGCTTACACGGGCGCGCGCACCACGTTCTTCACCGAGGACGAGCTCTATCGGCTGGCCGAGGAGTTCGAGGCTCGGGCGCAGGCCTCGGCCGAACCTGAAACCGGCGTTGCCCGCAAAGCGACCGCTTGACCTTGGCCCCGCGCCTAGCGTCCGGGCGCGGTGTAGCTGACCGACATCTTGGCTGCTTGGTCCATCTCCTCGGGCGTCATCAGAACGATGGTCCGGGCGTTCACCGCTCCGCTGGCGTTCACCGCCAGGCTGACGGCCGCGGCGGCGACGTTGTCCGGTACGTCGCTGATCACCACCACGTCGTTCTCACCGAAGGCGAAGTAGAACGCCTCCAGTTTTCCCCCTAGCCCCTGGACCAACGATTCAACGACCGCCCGGCGTTTCAATGCGCCCTCTTTGAGCAGTCCCTGGGTGCCCTCTGCTGTGTATGACGCGAGAACCATGTACTTTGCCATCACGCCCTCCCCCTTGGCTGATACTCCCCCGTGACGTTTGACGAGGGCCAATGATATCACGCTGGCCGGCGCCGCCCTCGACTCCCTGCCGCGCCCGGCCCCGGTGCTATAATGGCCCGTGGCAAACCAAGAGGCGGTGACGGGAGTCGCTCTGGCAGGCGGCTTTCCTCGCAGTGTCCGGGTTTAACAACGCCGGTTTCATCGCGCTAAAGGAAGAGGGTGGGCTGGCAGAATTTCAGGCTGACGGGACAGTCTTAGCGGTAATAGGAGTCCTGATCATTCTAGGGGGCATAAGCTACGGAGTGATCGTGGAGGTGGTCAGAAGAAGAAGGTTTTCCCTGTTTGGTCTGAACACCAAGCTGATACTGGTCGTGACGCCGCTGCTGCTCGCCTTTGGGATGGGCGTGTTCTTCCTGTTCGAATACCAGAATCCGGACACCCTGGGCCCGTTGCCGCTTGGTCAGAAGCTGTCCACTTCGCTTTTCGAGTCGATCAGCAAAACCGCTGGCTTCACCACCGTGGATTACGGCGCGACGGAGAAGCAGACGAATTTCGTGTTTACTAGCCTTATGTTTGTTGGCGGCGCGTCGGCATCGGTGGCTGGAGGCATAAAGATCAACACCCTGGCGGTGGTGCTGGTCGCCATGTTGTCCATCATGCGGGGCCGATCGCACGCCTCGGTCTTCAGCAGGGAGATACCCGACGTGCAGGTGCGGCGGGCACTGCTGGTCGGGGCCATCGCCACGGCATTTGTTTTCAGCATCGTGGCGCTTCTGACCCTGTCAAACAGCGGCTTCGACTTCCTTGAACTGTTTTTCGAGAGCGTATCCGCCTTCGGCACGGTGGGCTGGAGCACAGGGATAACGCCTCAGCTTTCGGACTGGGGTCACCTGATCCTGGTTGTCGCCATGTTCGTGGGGAGGATCGGGCCCTTTACCGTCGGCCTCGCGATGGCCCAGAGAACCGAGCGTGACCCGTACCGATTCGCCCAAGAACGCGTTACAATAGGGTGACCGGAAACGGCTTTAGTTCAGAAAATCAGGTGATTGAGATATGAAAAAACAGATCGCCGTGTTGGGGCTGGGCAGATTCGGGTCCAGTGTGGCCAGGTCCTTGTATAACCTGGGCCACGACGTCCTGGCTATCGACAAGGACGAAACTCGCGTCCAGCAAATCATGGGGCAGGCGACTCACGCGCTAGCGGGAGACTGCACCAACGACGTGGTGCTGAAGGAGCTGGGGATACCCGACTACGATGCGGCGGTGGTCGCCATCGGATCGGACGTGGTGTCCAGTATCATGTCCTCCGTGCTTCTTAAGACCATGGGGGTCCCATACGTGGTCTCCCGGGCCCACAACGAACTCCACGGCAACACCCTCGAGCGTGTGGGTGTGGACAAAGTCGTCCACGCGGAAGAGGAGATGGGTAACCGGCTGGCCCACAGCATGTTCAACCCGAACGTGGAGGAGTACCTGGAGATCACGCCGAATTTCGGCATAAGCAAACTGAAGGTCCCGACCAGGTTTGTGAACATGAGCCTGAAGGAGCTTGGCTTCTCCAGTCCCAGGAACAAGTACGGCCTGGTGGTGTTGGCGATTCGGCGCGGCAAAGACATCACGCTGAACCCCGACACCGACGACCGCCTTGAGGCCGGGGACTGGCTGGTGCTGGCGGGCCGCGACGATATGCTGGACCGTCTGGACGCCGTCGCGGACGACGTCTCGCTGGTCGGCGCGGGTCTGTAAAGAGGGATTGCGTCGTCCCAATCAGCGGCGGGAACAAAGTGAGAGTGCGCATGACGGGCGCCGCGCTCGTGGCGTAGATTTATCGGTATGAAGGTTTCTTCCGTCCTGGTCCCCGTCACAGGAGACAGGACCGATCAGCAGATGGTGCGCCTGGCTTGCGAGCTACTGGAGTCCAGCCGCGGCAGCGTGCATATCCTCTACGTCATAGAGGTCGGGCGGGGGGTTCCCCTGGACGCTGACGTCGCTCCCGCCGCCTCGAAAGGCGAGGAGGTGCTCAAAGACATGGAGCAGGTAGCCCGGAACTACAAATGTAACCTGGAGGCGGAGCTGGTGCAGGCGCGAAAAGCGGGCGCGGCGGTGGTCCAGGAGGCGGCGGATAAGGGCGTTGAGGCCATCGTGATTGGCACCTCATACCGGCAGCGCTTTGGCTCATACTCTCTCGGGGAGTCCATTCCCTACATACTCAAGCATGCCCCATGTCGGGTAATCGTATCCCGGGAGCCGAATAACAAAGCCTAACCCAGCCGCGGATTCTCAGGCGGCAACACGGACCGGACTTGCAGAACCCTCGAGACACGAAACCAAGCTACCCGACCGCCGGGGCTGGCCCCAGGCCGGTCGTTGTCGTCGGCTGCGGCAGGACCGGCGCAGCCATCGCCACCGCTATGTCGGAGACCGGCTCCACGGTACAGATTCTCGACGTGTCGGTCGCGGCGTTCGACCTGCTGCCCACCGGACTGATCGAAGACGGCCAGATCGTCCCCATCATTGGCGACGGCACTCTCGAAAGCGATCTGCGCAAGGCGTCCGCCCAGGACGCCGATGTCCTGATCGCCGTCTCGGGCAAGGACGCGGCCAACGCCATGTCGGCCCAGATCGCGCATCACATTCTGGGCGTTCCCAGAGTCATCTGCAGGCTGAGTGATCCCGTCCTGAAAGAGATGTACGAGGGCCTGGAGCTGACCACCGTCTCCCCCACGGGCCTCGTCAGCGACCTGATCCTCAGCGCCGCAAATGGATAGGTGATCATGTATGTTTTGATTGTGGGCGCGGGCAGGGTAGGCACTGCCATCGCCCGATGGCTGCTTGCCTCGGACCACGAGATCGCCATTATCGACAATGACGAGGCCCGCTGCATGGCCATCGAAGAAGAGCTCGGCGGCGTGGTGGTGCCTGGCGAGGGCACCGAGGCCGCCATCCTGGGCAGGGCAGGGGCCAATCGGGCGGACGTATTCATCGCGACTACGCGTCGGGATGACGAAAACCTGGTGGCGTGCCAACTGGCCAAGCATAGGTTCGGCGCGGCGCGGGTGGTCGCGCTGGTAAACGTGCCCGAACATGTCGAGCTGTTCAACAGGCTTGGCATCGACGTCTCGGTCAACACCACAGCGCTTCTGGTGGACAGGATTCAGGAGGACCTGGCGGCCTTGATGATCGAGGAGGTGTGCAGCTGGGAGACCTGATGGGTGACGTAGGAGTCCATCTGCTGCCAGTCGAAGTGTGCCTTGGCGTCCTTCCAGGCATCCATGACCAATTCCAGACCTCCATCCAGCAGCCCGCGGGCGTCGGTGAACATCCCCCGGTGGTCGCCGACGCAGAGGCCGTGGTGCTGGGTGGCCGCACGGGTGACTCCGCCGATGATCCGGTGCCCTTCCGGGTGTGCATCAGCCGGGCCGACCACCGCGGCGGCGGCACCGCAGCCCAGCGTCAGCGAGGCGAACTCGCTCATGAAATCCTCGCGGGAGAGGCCCTCCTCCAGGGAGTTGATCCGGGCGATGGTGGCGTCCTGGACCTTACGCGCGTCTTCGCCATTGACAATCAGCACGTACTTGACCTGACCGGCATCAATAAGGGAGCTGGCCAGCGTGATGGCGTTGACGAATCCCAGACAGGCGTTGGTGATGTCAAAGTTCATGGCCGAACTCGGCAGCCCTAAGTCATGGTGCAGGCCCACGGCCACCGAGGGCTCCAGGTGCTCTCGGCTGACTGAGGTGTTGATCATCATCGACACCTCAGCGGGGTTCACGCCCGCGGCGTCGAGGGCTTTGCGCCCCGCTTGGACCGTTCCGGCACGTACATCACCATCTGCGCGCCAGTTCCGCCGGGCGCGCACACCGGCCACCCGCTGCAGCAGACCGGCGGGCAGCCTGAGTCTCTTCAGAGCGTCGGCGAGCCGCTGATCAAGCTGTTTGGAGGTCAGCACCTCCGGCGCCTCAACCTCGGCTACGGACAGCAGCGCGGCATTGCGGTGATGGAATGTCGCGTTTCCGTCGCTCTGGTATTCAAGCACCGGTCCATTATCCAGAATCCGGCAGTCAGCTGCGAATCGAAACCTGGGGGCTGCGGAAATGCGCAGGGCCGCCAACGATACTATGGAGGGCTATGGGCACATCCACTG
>JACZVV010000027.1 GCA_022572465.1 Chloroflexota bacterium | reverse complement strand
CCGTAGGCGTCGGCGTCGGCGTTGCGGTTGGCCTTGGCGTCGGGGTCGGTCGTGGCGTCGGCGTCGGCGTGGGCGTTGGCGTCGCCGTCGGCGGCACCGGGGTCGCCGTCGGTGGCACGGGCGTAGGAGTGGGCGGCGCCGCGGTCAACGCAGCGATGTCCCGGCTGATCGCCCGGTTGGACACGAACGTGGCGGTGGCGGCAGAGCCCGGATCGCTGCCGACAACCCGGATGCTCACCGTCTGGCCGATGAACGATGCAGAGACCTGGACGTCGACACGATATTGATCGGGTGCAAAGCCCGGGGCGCCCGTGGTCGACGTTCCGATCACGGTGCCGTCCGGCAGCACGACCTCCACCTGAGTTCCGGCGGACGCCGCCGCTCCATCGAGGGTGACGTCCCCGAAAAAGACCGTCACCCCGGCTTGCGCGGATACGGTCGTCGCCAAAAGGGCCAAGGTCGCCACCAGGACCAGCGTTACCAGAACAATCCTCGTCATCTCCAGGGACCTCCTATGTCTTCACATGACCCCACGACCAGCCGTCTGACCGGCCGGGGCCGGATGAACAAAATCGCCGCACTGATACTAACAAATACCTGAACGGTTTTCAAATCCGGCATTGAAATAATTTCAGAACTTCGTTTATAATAGCCATGTGGTCTCCGTGGTGAGGCGTTGGGGCACCGACAGACGCATCAGGACGGGCAGCCGGCACGGCGCTGGCGAGGCTCCCTCGACGCTGGAGACCATCGAGTGCAGATCGCCAGGAGGTGCTGCACATGCGGGACGTTCATTGGCTCGTGACCTCTGTGATCGGGTTGGTCATGGCGCTCCTCGCCCTCTTCTTCGCCTTCAGCTTCGTGGTCGGGCTGAGCCTGGTCGTCGACGGCAGGTTCCACGACTGGCCAGGATGGCAGGTGGGGCTCTACCTCATGCTGCTGGCCCTTCATGCCGCGGTCTTCGGGTGTGGCCACGTGGCAGCGGTGCGAAGCCTGTGGCGGAGAAGAGCGGCCAAGGCCCACGCGCCTCGAGCGCTGGGCCGCCACGGCATCTTCTCCGCCAGGGCGTCGTAGGGCCGCCGGCCACGTCGGTTACAATGCTCGGGTAGGCGCCGGCTTAGGGCGTCTCGACGCGCGGGCGCGTTGAGAGCCGTCCAGCGAAAGTCGGTTGCACCGAGTGCCGCGATGACCATTGGCGACGGGCCCCAACGCTGTATTCTCCATGCCGATCTCGATGCTTTCTACGCCTCAGTAGAGCAGATGGACCGCCCCGAGCTCAAGGGCAAGCCGGTGCTGGTCGGCGGTCCGCCGGAGAAGCGGGGCGTCGTCGCGGCGTGCTCGTACGAGGCCCGGGCTTTCGGTATCCACTCGGCGATGCCGATGCGCACCGCCGTCGCCCGATGCCCCCGGGCCATCGTCGTGCCGCCGCGATTCGACCGCTACCGCGAGCTTTCCCGGCAAGTCATGGATATCTTCAAGTCGTTGACCAACTTGGTGGAACCGCTATCGCTGGACGAAGCGTTTCTGGACGTCACGGGGGCCGTCGCCTCCTCGGGCGCGGCTCCAGTCCATCTGGCGCGGGAGCTGAAGTCGACGGTCACGACCAAGGTTGGCTTGACCATCTCGGTGGGGGTGGCCGCCTCCAAGTCGGTCGCCAAGATCGCGTCGGACATGGACAAACCAGACGGCTTGGTCGTCGTCGATCCCGGCCAGGAGGGCGCCTTTCTCGCGCCGTTGCCGATTCGAAAGCTGAGCGGCATCGGCCCGAAAACCGAGGAGCGGCTGCGGAGGCACGGCATCGCCACCTTGGGCGACCTGGCTTCGCGGTCCGACGACTGGCTCACCCGCGAGTTCGGCAAACGCGGGCCGGAGCTCGCCGCGCTCAGCCGGGGCCAAGACGCCCGTTCGGTCGCGGTCCACCGAGCGGCCAAGTCCATCAGCGCGGAAATTACCTTTCCCCAGGACATCTCCGATCCGCACGAGCTGGGCCTGCAGCTCGACCGGCTCTGCCAACGAGTGGCCGCCAGGCTGCAACACTCGCCGACCCCTGGCAGGACCGTCACGTTGAAGCTTCGCCTCGCGGACTTCTCGACCTTCACCCGCAGCGCCACTCCTGGTGTGCCCCCCCGAGACGCCCTGGCGTTAGGCCGCGTCGCCCACGGCCTGCTGGAGCGTGAAGTAGAATCGGGGCGGCGTTTCCGGCTCCTCGGCGTCGGCGTCTCCGGCTTCGTCGAACAACGGCAGCCGCCGTTGTTCGATCTCTGATACCGGCTCGAACTCGTTACGTCAGCTCGCCACGAAATATGGTGACCGCCTGGCCGGCCAACAGCACCCGGTCGTCGTTCACCGTCACCCGCACCACGCCCCCTCTCGACGACGCCTGATAGCCGACCAGGCTCGCCTTGCCCATGCGCTCGCTCCAGTACGGCCCCAGACAGCAGTGGGCCGACCCGGTGACCGGGTCCTCGTCGATGCCCGACCTCGGCGCGAAGAAACGGGAAACGAAGTCGAACTCAGGCGTCGACGCCCGGCTGGTGACGATCACGCCTCGACAGGGCAGGTCGGCGACTCGGGCAAGATCGGGCCGCGCCGAGCGCACTTCCCCTTCGGACCGCACCTCGGCCAGAAAGTCGAACCGGTTCTTGCCCACGTAGACGGCGTCAACGCCCAGGGCTTCCGCCACGGCGTCGGAGGCGTTGGCTGGCGACTCGCGTTCGGCTGGGAAGTCCATCACGATCCATTGGCCGTCCCGCGTCGCAGACAGCAAGCCGCTTCGGGTCATGAATCGCGCCGGCGCCGATGGGTCCAGCTCGCCCGACTCCCACAGGACGTGGGCTGCGGCCAACGTCGCGTGACCGCACAGGTCCACCTCCACCGTGGGCGTGAACCACCGGAGCTGATAGGTGTCGCCGCTGGGGTAGAGATACGCAGTCTCGCTCACCCGCATCTCCGCCGCCAGGCTCTGCATCCAGGCCTCGTCCGCGGGGCCGGTCAGCAGACAAACCACCGCCGGGTTCCCCGCGAAGGGTCTGGCCGTGAAGGCGTTGACATGGAAGATCGGGCGGCCCGTTACCTGAAGCCGCTCCCTTTGGCTTTCATCGCTTCCGTAACCGAACCGGTCCAAAACCCAAACTTTCGAGAGGGCCGCGCCAAACGCGCCGAGTTGGCCGATCGCCTATCGAGCGTCGCACGGCCCACGCCCGCCGCGGATCAATCGCGGGCCCTCGCGCTCCATTCCTCGACGAAGCGGGCGAACTCCTGAAACAGCCTGGTCTTCACCGGGCTCGTTGGGTGAATGAAGTAGATGCCCCTGACCCAATTCACGTCGGTGATGGGAATGGCGCGGATCCGCCCCAGCTCCAGGCTGCGGGACGCCGCTCTTTCAGAAGCGAAGGCGATGCCCACGCCGGCTTCGACGGCCGTGACGACCGCCTGGTTGCTTCCAGCGACCATCACCGGCGACAGCCGCCGGGGATTCAGGCCGGAGGCAGCCATCAGCTCCTCCACCGTCTGCTGCGTGCCCGAGCCGTCTTCGCGCACCACGAAGCTCTCTCCCTCGAGGTCCGTCAACCGAACGGCGTTCCGTTGTGTCAGGGGATGGTCCGGCGCCACGATCAGCATCAGCTTGTCCTCCGCCACCTTGAGCACCACCAGGCCGCGACGGCGCACCGACGCGCCGACGAAACCGGCGTCGCACTCCCGCTCCAGCACCCGGTCCACGATCACCGCCGTGTCGGAGATGGAGATCGTCGCGCGGGCCTTGGGAAACCGGCGACGGAACTCACCGACGATGATCGGCAGAAACTGCTCCCCGGGGTTGGTGCTGGCCCCGAGGGAAAGCGTGCCTTCGACCTCGTCATGCAGCGTCGTCAGCCTCTCGTGAAGCGCCTCCTCCTCGCGGATCACCCGCTGGGCGAAGGTCCGGAACTCCCGGCCCTCCTCGGTCATCGACACGCGGCCGCCCTGGCGCTCCAGCAGCTTGACGTCGAGCTCCCTCTCGAGGCGCTGAACTTGAAACGAGACGGTCGGCTGGCTCAAGCCAAGCGCCTTCGCCGCCTCCGAGAAGCTGCTTCGCTTGACGACTTCCAGATAGCTCTTGACGTAGCTGAGGTTCACGGTCCCCTCCCGGACGTTCGCAGTGTACGCCAGATCGACGCGCCGGGCCAGAGATCGGTGCCCGGCAGCCGCCCCTTCCGGCTGCCACGCGGCGATTCCCGTCCCCGTGGCGAGGCGGTACAATTTCTGGCGGCCAGGAACGCGCCGTTGCTCCAATCGGCCGAGAGCGTCTGAACCAACGGGAGCGATGAATGCCGGAGATACCCGAGCTGGAGGCGATGACGCAGGTCCTCAACCGGCGTGCCGCCGGACAGACCATCGTATCGGCCCAGGTCCGCATACCGTTGGTGGTCCGCCGCCCGGCGAAAGACGAGTTCGTCGAAACGCTGACCGGCAACCGGCTGCTGACCAGCCGGCGTCATGGCAAGTACATGCTGTTGCGCCTGGAGTCGGGCCACGTTCTGGCCGTCCACCTGATGCTGACCGGGCGCCTCCAGCTGGCGCCGCCCACGGAGCCGATGCCCAAGCGCACCAGCTGGCTCCTCACGCTGGAGAACGACGCGGAGCTTCGCTACTTCGATCAGAAGCTGGACGGCAAGACCTATCTCGTGCGGGAGGACGAGCTCTCGCTCATCCCCAGGTTCGACCAGATGGGTCCCGACGTTCTCGCGCCCGAGCTCACCTTCGACGTCTTTCGCCAACGCATTCGCCGGTACCCGGGCCAGATCAAGCGCACGCTGGTCAACGAGGCCTTCGTCGCCGGTATCGGCAACGCCTACGCCGACGAGATCCTGTTCGAAGCCCGCGTCTACCCCTTCAACAAAACCAGGGACCTTTCCGAAGAGCAGCTTCGCGCCGTCTACGAGGCCGTGGGCCGTGTCTACGCTTGGGCCATCCCCATCGTCGCCGAACGAATGGGAGAGACCATCGACGAAAAGGTCCGCGATTTCCTGAAGGTGCACCGGAAGGGCGGCGAGCCTTGCCCCAACTGCGGCGCTCGCATCACCGAGGTGACGCCGAACAAACGGATAACCAGCTACTGCCGCACCTGCCAACCCGGCGGCTTCGCCACCGCCTGAGCCGCCCCCGCAACGCGACGGTTTTCCCTTGACACTACTCCCGTTGGCGTGATACGGTTTGGGGTGCTTTTTCGACGCTCTTATCGAGAGAGGCGGAGGGACAGGCCCTGAGAAGCCCGGCAACCGGTCGGCTGGCTTAGCGTCGACACGGTGCCAAGTCCTCCCCCGGTCACCGGGGGCTGATGAGAGTCGTCCACCATACCTACGTCTCTCGCCCGAGAGATTTTTTGCTGCCATGAACACCATCGAGTTGGCCCAGGGAAAGGTCCGGTTGCTCGACCAGACCTTGCTTCCCGCTTCCCAGGTCATCCTGGAGATCGATGACTACCGCGGCGTGATCGAGGCGGTGCAATCGCTTCGAGTGCGTGGCGCTCCCGCTTTGGGCGTCGCCGCCGCTTGCGCCATCGTCCTGGGCGCTCAGACGATCTCGGCCACGGAGCCGGACCAGTTCTTGCGAGAGCTTCAGGCTATCGCCGACGAGGTCGTCGCCGCGAGGCCGACTGCGGTGAACATGGCGTGGGCGGCCCGCCGCATGATGGCCGCGGCCCGGCAAGCGGGCGACGTCGCATCGATCAAAGAGACGTTGACCAGCGAAGCGGTGCGGCTCCAGACCGAGGACGTCGAGACCAACCGGCGCCTGGGCGCGTTGGGCGCTCCGCTGATCCCCCAGGAAGCGACCGTGCTCACCCACTGCAACGCCGGCAGACTGGCGACGGTGGGGTACGGAACGGCGTTGGGCGTCATCCGCGCCGCGCGGGACCAGGGCAAGGCCGTGCGGGTCGTCGCCACCGAGACCCGGCCCCTGTTGCAAGGCGCGCGCCTGACGACCTGGGAGCTGCTCCAAGACGGCTTCGACGTCACCCTCATCACCGACTCCATGGCCGGCTCGTTCCTCGCCTCGGGAAAGATCGATTGTGTCGTCGTCGGCGCCGACCGCATCGCCATGAACGGCGACGTGGCCAACAAGATCGGCACCTATCCCATCGCCGTCGTCGCCACCGAGAACGGAGTCCCCTTCTACGTGGCGGCGCCCTTCAGCACCGTCGACCCCGAGCTGGCGACCGGCGACGGCATCCCCATCGAAGAGCGCCGGCCGGAAGAGATCACTCGATGGGGAGACGTCCAGACGGCCCCGGAGGGCGTCCGGGTGGCCAACCCGGCCTTCGACGTCACGCCCCACCGGTACGTGTCGGCCATCGTGACGGATCGCGGCGTGGCCCGAGCCCCTTACACGGCCAGCTTGAGGGCCCAGGCGGGACAGGGATAACCGATGGCCCAGACCCACGCAGAGATCGGCGTCATCGGCGGCAGCGGCCTCTACGAGATGGCCGGGCTGACCGATGTGGAAGAGGTCCGAATCGCCACCCCCTTCGGCGATCCCAGCGACGCCATCGTGCTGGGCGCCCTCTCGGGCCGGCGGGTCGCATTCCTGCCACGGCACGGCCGGGGCCATCGAATCAACCCCACCAACGTTCCCTTCAGAGCCAACATCTTCGCCCTGAAGATTCTCGGAGTGAAACGTATCCTTTCCGTCAGCGCGGTCGGCAGCCTCACCGAGCGGATCCATCCTCTGGACATGGTGGTGCCCGACCAGCTCATCGACAGGACCAAAAGCCGGCCGTCCACGTTTTTCAATGACGGAGTCGTGGTCCACGTGGGATTCGCCCATCCGTTCTGCAACGAGCTGAGCGGCCTGGTGTTCGAGGAGGCGTCCAGTCAGAGCGTCCCGGTGCATCGCGGGGGGACCTACCTGGCAATCGAAGGCCCTCAGTTTTCGACCGTCGCCGAGTCGGAGCTGTACCGCTCTTGGGGGGCCAGCATCATCGGCATGACGGCGGTTCCCGAAGCCAAGCTGGCGCGAGAAGCCGAGATGTGCTACGCCACGCTGGCCTGCTCGACCGACTACGATTGCTGGCACCCCGAGCACGACGCCGTCACCGCCGACATGATCATCGGCAACCTGGCCGAGAACGCGGAGCACGCCAAGAGCATCGTCAGCGCCGTCGTATCCCGCATCCCCGAAACGGCGGGCTGTCGGTGCCAGTCGGCGTTGGAAGGAGCCATCGTGACCGCGCCCGAGCTGATCCCGCCTCGCGTGCGGGACGAGCTGGCGCCGCTGATCGGCAAATACGTCGGGGCGCAGCCGAAAGAAGCCTTGAGACCGTAACGCGACCCTGCACAACGCGCCGCGCCCGCGCATCGTTGGCGCGACGGCTTGACGGAATACTGGAAAGGAAGAACGGATTCATGTCACAGAGCAACCCACAGGAGCCCTTCAGCCGCCTGACGCCACAGGAGGCGAAGGAGATGATCGACCGAGGCGACGTCCAGATCATCGACGTACGCCAGCCGGGCGAGCTGTCGGCGGGTTTCATCGAGGGCTCGTCGCTGATCCCTCACGAAGCGTTGTTCGCGCGAATCGACGAGGTGCGAGAGGACGTCGACGTCCTGTTCTATTGCGCGGTGGGAGTGCGCAGCGCCCTGGCCTGCGAGATCGGCGCGGCGATGGGCCGCACGCGCTGCTTCAACCTGGACGGCGGCTTCGAGGCATGGAAAGCGGAGCAGCTTCCGGTCGCCATGCACGAGGCCCCGGCCTAAAGCTGAGCCGGTGGCTGAGCCACATCAGCTTTTTCGGCCCACGCGGGCGGCTGAGCCGCGGCAATCACAGCAGAGACAGCGATCGACCAGGAGGACGTGACAACCGATGCCTTTAGCAGATGTCAAGGACCTCTCGCTTGCCGGCGATGGCGTCAAACGAATCGAGTGGGCCGCCAGGGAGATGCCCGTCCTGCAACAGATCCGGGAGCGGTTCTCAAGGGAGAAGCCGCTTCGCGGTCAGCGAGTCGGCGCGTGCCTGCATGTGACCACCGAGACGGCAAACCTGATGCTCACGCTTCAGGCGGGCGGCGCCGAGTTGGCCATTTGCGCCAGCAACCCGTTGAGCACCCAGGACGACGTTGCCGCCGCCCTCGCCGGCGAGTACGGAATCACTACCTTCGCCATCAAGGGCGAGGACAACGACACCTACTACCGGCACCTGTTGTCGGTCTTGGACCTTCCGCCGACGATCACCATGGACGACGGCGCAGACCTGGTTGCCACGGTCCACAAAGACCGCCGAGAGCTCATCGGCGAGCTTATCGGCGGCATGGAAGAGACCACCACCGGCATCGTTCGCCTGCGCAGCATGGCGGCGGACAACGCGCTGAAATATGCCGTGATCTCGGTCAACGACGCCGACACCAAGCACCTCTTCGACAACCGTTACGGCACCGGCCAGAGCACGCTGGACGGCATCACCCGCGCCACCAACGTCCTCTGGGCAGGCAAGAAGGTCGTGGTCTGCGGCTACGGCTGGTGCGGTCGGGGCGTGGCGTTGCGGGCCAAGGGCATGGGCAGCCAGGTGATCGTCACCGAGGTGAACCCGGTGCGGGCGTTGGAAGCGGCCATGGACGGCTATCTCGTCATGCCCATGGACGAAGCCGCTCGCATCGGTGACATCTTCATCACCGTGACCGGCGGAATGAACGGGCTGGACGGCCGGCACTTCGAGGTAATGAAAAACGGCGCCATCTTTGCCAACAGCGGCCACTTCAACGTAGAGATCAATATCAAGGCGCTGGAAGCGATGTCGGAGCGTTCGCGTGAGATCCGGCCATTCGTAGAGGAGTACACCCTGAAGGACGGCCGGAGGCTCTACCTCCTGGCCGAAGGCCGCCTGATCAATCTCGCCGCCGCCGAAGGGCATCCCGCCAGCGTCATGGACATGAGCTTCGCCAACCAGGCCTTGTGCACCGAGTACGTCGCCGGCCTTCCCGAACGCCTGCCACCCGACATCTACCCCGTGCCGAAGGAGATCGACCACCATATCGCCAGCCTCAAGCTCCGTTCGCTCGGGATGGCCATCGACACGCTCACGGACCAGCAGCGCGCCTATATGGAGAGCTGGTCCGAAGGCACCTGAACGCCCCCCCCTGAAGCCGTGGAACCAAACGTTGTGAGAGGAGACCTCAGGCTATGAGCTATAGCTTCATGGACTCGCCATGCTATCTGTTTACGTCCGAATCGGTGACGGAGGGCCATCCCGACAAGCTGTGCGACCAGATCTCCGACGCCATCCTCGATGCGGTGCTGACCCACGACCGCCACGCCAGGGTCGCCGTGGAGACGGCGGTCACGACAGGGCTGGTGATGGTCATGGGCGAGCTGACGACCACCACCTGGGTCGACATTCCCAAGGTCGTGCGGGAGGCGATTCGCGAAGCGGGTTACGTCCAGCCTGACTACGGCATCGATTTTCAAAGCTGCGGCATCGCGGTCTCCCTCAAAGAGCAGTCCCATGACATCGCCCTGGGCGTCGACGTCTCGTTGGAAGGCAAAGAGAAAGGGTTGGAGGTCAACGATCACGACGAGGACGACCTGGACAAGATCGGCGCCGGCGACCAGGGAATGATGGTGGGCTTCGCCTGCAACGAGAGCGAGCCCTATTTCCCCGGCACCTTCATGCCGCTGCCGGTGATCCTGTCCCATCAGCTCACCAGGAGGATGGCCGAGCTGCGCAAAAGCATGGTGCTGCCCTATCTGCGACCCGACGGGAAGTCCCAGGTAACGGTGGAATACAGCCACGGCAAGCCCAAACGCATCCATACCATCGTCGTCAGCACCCAGCACGCCCCCGAGGTGTCCACCGACGTGATCCATCGGGACATGGTGGAAGAGGTGATCAAAGAGGTGATCCCGAAGGAGCTTCGAGACAAAGATACCAAATATTATGTCAACCCCACCGGCCGGTTTGTTATCGGCGGACCAACTGGCGACGCCGGCCTCACCGGGCGGAAGATCCTGGTCGACACCTATGGCGGCGTGGCCCGCCACGGCGGCGGCGCCTTCTCCGGCAAGGACCCGACGAAGGTCGACCGCTCAGGCGCCTATGCCGCCCGTTGGGTAGCGAAGAACCTCGTCGCCGCGGGCCTGGCCGACCGGCTGGAGATCCAGCTCTCCTACGCCATCGGCGTGGCCAAGCCCATCTCCATCTCCATCGAGACCTTCGGCACCAACAAGGCGCCGGACGATCGGATCCTCGACCTGATCGACAAACACTTCGACCTGAGGCCCGGGGCCATCATCAAGGATCTCGATCTGCTGCGGCCGATCTACAAGGCCACCGCTACCTACGGTCACTTTGGCCGCGTCGACGCTCGGTTTTCTTGGGAGGAGACCTCCAAAGCCCCGGCGCTGGCGGCCGACGCCGGCATCCGGGTCCGCGCCGACCGCACCGCGGGCGCGGAGGTCCGGCAAAGCACTGCCGCGGGGTAGAGGAGCGGCGACGCCATGGCAGGCTCCGCTTTCAAACCAGTCAAGTTCGGCACCGACGGTTGGCGGGGGATCATCGCCGAGGACTACACGTTCGACAACGTCCGGGCCTGCGCGCAAGGAGTGGCAGCCTACCTCCACGATTGCGGCCTGGCGGAGCGCGGCCTGGTCGTTGGTTACGACACCCGCTTCGCGTCCGAGGAGTTCGCCATTGCCGTGGCGGAGGTCGCCGCCGGGAATGGCGTACCGGTCTATTTAGCCGACAGCGCGGCCCCTACTCCGGCCATCAGCTATCACGTCATCCACCGCAAGGCCGCCGGCGCGGTGGTCATCACCGCCAGCCACAATTCGCCGCAGTGGAACGGCTTCAAGTACAAACCCGACTACGCCGGCAGCGCGTCGCCGGAGGTCATCGCGGAGCTCGAGCGCCGTATCGCCGAGGCCCAGACAACGGGCGCCATCAACAGGACCGAGCTGTCGCGGGCCGAGGCCGATGGCCAGGTGACCCGAGTCGACGTCACCACACCTTATCTGGAGCAGATCGAGCGTCTTGTCGACCTGAAGTCGCTTCGAGCAGCGCCCCTGAAGATCGTGGTGGACTCGATGCATGGCGCCGGCGCCGGACTGTTCACGCGGCTCTTGGGAGGAGGACGGGCAGAAATCACGGAACTGCGCGCAGAGCGAAATCCGGCCTTTCCCGGCATGGAGCAGCCGGAGCCCATCTTACACAACCTGCAAGGGCTTTCCGCCGCTCTGAGGGCCTCTGACGCCGACGTAGGCCTCGCTACCGACGGCGACGCCGACCGTCTGGGCGTCATCGACGAGCAAGGCCGGTTCGTGACGCAGTTGCAGACGCTGGCGCTCCTGGCCCTATATTTCCTCGACGTCCGAGGCGAGCGGGGGGCGCTGGTCAAGTCCATTACCACCACCAGCATGCTTTTCAAGCTGGGCAAACTGTATGGCGTCCCAGTGTTCGAAACGCCCGTCGGGTTCAAGCACCTCGGGCCCGTCATGATGCGCGAGAACGCCCTCATCGCCGGTGAGGAGAGCGGCGGCTACGGTTTTCGAGGGCACATCCCCGAGCGCGACGGCATCCTGTCAGGCCTGTACATCCTGGCCATGATGGTCGAGCTGAAGAAACGCCCCGCGGAGCTGATCGACTACCTGTACAGCAAGGTGGGGCCGCACCATTACGATCGCATCGACCTGACGTTCCAGCCGGACCGGCGGCAGGCCATCCTGGCCCGGCTGGAGGACGGCCCGCCTCCCACCCTTGCCGGAAGCCGCGTGACGGAGGTCGATACCCTCGACGGCTTTCGGTTCCATATGGAGGACGGCTCCTGGTCGCTGATTCGATTCTCGGGCACCGAGCCGCTGCTGCGCATCTACGCCGAGACCAGCAGCCCCGGCCAGGTGCGGCAGCTCCTGGCCGATACCCGCGAGCTTACCGGAGTTTGACCGTGACGTTGGACGATTCCGGGGTCTACAGCCGCCTGGACCGTGGCGGCATGGGGGCCCTCATCGAAGGGCTGCCTGCTCAGTGCCGTTCGGCGTGGGAGCAGGGCCTGGCGTTTCCGCTTCCCGACCGGTACCGCAAGGCCCGGCGTGTCGTCTTGGCCGGCATGGGCGGCTCGGCTATCGGCGGCGAGCTGGCCTCGGCGCTCCAGGCCTCCGAGGGATCCTCACCCCTCGTCGTCCATCGAGACTACGGCCTGCCGCCTTCGGTCGACCACGAAACGTTGGTGATCGTCTCGAGCTACTCCGGCGAGACCGAGGAAGCGCTCAGCGCGTTCGACGAAGCCTCCAGCATCGGCGCCATGACGCTGGCGATGACCACCGGCGGCAAGCTCGCTGGCCTGGGCCGCGACCGGGACGTCCCGGTCTTTCCCGTGCCTCGGATCGGGCCGCCCAGGACCGCGCTGGGATATGGCCTGTTCCCCCTGCTGGCCTTCCTCCAGCGCCTCGGCCTCGCCCGGGACCGTTCCGGCGATGTCGCTGAAACCGTCGCAGAGATGGAGCGGCTGATCACAAACCTGCGCCCTACCGTTGGCGCCGACAACAACGAGGCCAAAAGCATGGCCGAACGTATCGGCGACCGGGCTGTCCTGATCGTCGGCGCGCAACATCTCACCGCGGTGGCGCTCCGTTGGAAGAATCAGATCGCCGAGAACTCCAAGGCGTGGGCGTTCCGCGAGACCCTTCCCGAAGCGCATCACAACGCCATCGAAGCGATGGGCGACCGGGGCCACGGCCGCGACCGCTTCTTCGTCGTGATGCTTCGGTGCGCCGGCTACAGCCCGCCGGCTCGGCGTCGGTTCGATCTGACCGCGGAGGCGCTGAAGCGATCGGGCATCCGGCATCATGAAGTTTCGAGCGCGGGCAGCTCGGCGCTCGCCCAGATGATGACGGCCGTGCTGATGGGCGATTACGTCAGCTACTATATGGCCATTGGCAGCGGTATCGACCCGACCCCGCTGCCAACCATCGACTGGCTGAAGCAGCGAATGGCTCAGGAATAGCGTGGGAGGCGCCGGTGGACTTTCGACTGACCGACCAGGAAGAGCGCTTTCGGGAAGAGATTCAGACCTGGCTCGGGGACAACCTGCCCGACGGCTGGATCGGCATCGATCGCGAGGAGCAGTTCGACCCCGAATACTGGGAGACGACCAGGGACATGGCCAAACGGCTGGCGGCCAAAGGGTGGTTGACGCTGGCCTGGTCGCCGGAATACGGCGGCCAGGGGCGCTCGGTCATCGAGCAGACGATCTTTCAGGACGAGATGATGTTCAGCGGGGTGCCGGGGACCACCATGGGCATCGGCGGTACCCAATGGGTGGGCCCAACCCTGATCCTCTCCGGGACCGGCGAGCAGAAACAAATGCATCTGCCGCCCATCGCCTCGGGCGACCGCTGGTGGTGCACCGGATACAGCGAGCCCGGCGCCGGGTCTGACCTGGCGAGTCTGGAAACACGGGCCGTCCGGGAGGGCGACGACTACGTCGTCAACGGGCAAAAGACCTGGAGCAGCGCGGCCCATATCGCCGACTGGTGCTGGCTGGCGGTGCGCACCGATCCCGACGCGCCCAAGCACAAAGGCATCAGCTTGCTGCTCGTCGACATGAAATCGCCCGGCGTCCAAGTGCGGCCCATCGTCAACATGGCCGGTACGGTCGCCTTCAACGAGATCTACTTCGACAACGTTCGGGTCCCCGTGCGCAACCTGGTGGGGGAGGAGAACAAGGGTTGGTACGTGGTGGCGGTGGCCCTCGACTTCGAGCGGTCCGGCATCACCTACGCCGCCTATTCCCGCAAGACGCTGCACCTGTTGTACCGGGCGCTCTCCGAGGCCGGCCAACGGGGGAAAAGACTGGCCGGCGACCCTGTGGTGCGCCACCTTCTGGCCGACATGGCGATTCAGGTGGGCATCCAGCGCACCTTCGCCTATCGGGTGGCCTGGCTTCAGGGCCAGGGCCAGGTGCCCAACCAGGAAGCGTCGGTGGCCAAGGTCTTCGGCTCCGAGACGCAACAGCGGGTGGCGGCAGCCGGCATGCGCATCCTGGGGCTGTACGGCCAGATTGAAGACGAGTCGCCGTTGGCGCCGGTATCGGGCCGCATCGAGCGGCAGTACCTCAACAGCGTCTCGGTCACCATCGCGGCGGGGACGTCGGAGATTCAACGCAACATCATCGCCACGAGAGGTTTGGGTCTACCGCGGCAGTAGCCGTCGCGACACCTTCGGATTCCTTCGCTGGTCCGGGGCCTCCTCCATTCCCCCCTGGTTGCGTAACGCGTCCGCAATCGCCCTCCGCGTAATGCGTGAGGGAAATAGGGCGATTCCATCAGGACACGCCTCAGATGGTGGTCAATCCTCCAACCATGACAGCGGCCGAACTATTACGCGCGGTGGGTCGGAAGGCAAAGGAGGGCGTCACACCGAGCTCAAAGTGATTTCCGCGGACGAGGATATCTTCGAGGCGCCGGACGCATACCAGAAGCGTATGCCCAAGAAACTGAAAGACGCCGCGCCCCGAGTCGAGACGAGCGCCGACGACATCGACACGTGGGTATGCGACGGGGAAGCGAGCCTGGTCGTGGGTGGACTGGCGACCATGGCCGGGACGAGGCCCCAGGACTACGGCAACGCACCGTTGCAGGGCGGGCGCCAAGCGATGCCCCGCGGCTTCTCCGATGCCGGCGAGCGCACTTGGGGTGGGGCCGTCACGGTTCGACCGTGGCGCGCGTCCTCGCGGCAGGCGAGGACCTGACAGCCTGGCACCCCGAGAGATCGGCTGGTGTGCGGGGCCTGGCGCTCGGAAAAGCGAGGCCCCGATCTCTCGGGGCCTCGGATTTGCCTAGCTTGCGCCTGCGATAGTTAACGTTTGGTGTACTGCTTCGCCTTGCGAGCCTTCTTCAGTCCCGCCTTGCGCCGCTCCTTGACGCGCGAGTCTCTGGTCAGCAGGCCTGCCTTTCGGAGCTGGGGCCGATAGGTCTCGTCAGCGGCCAACAGAGCCCGCGCCATCCCATGGGACATGGCCCCCGCTTGAGAGGCCACGCCGCCGCCGGCAACCTTCACCATGGCGTTGAACCGGCTGTGCCCGTCGGTGACGCGGAACGGCGCCAAGACTTGCTCTTGAAGGTACTTCATCGGGACCGCTTCTTCCAGAGGCTTGCCGTTCACGACGACGGTGCCGCTGCCTCGCATGATTCGAACTTGGGCCACCGACGACTTTCTCCGGCCGGTGCCGTGATAGTAATGCTGCTCCGTGGTCACCTAGTCCCTCTCCTGTTCAGGCGACTGTTCCGGTCGCTCGCCCTGCTCCTTCGCCTCGGATTCTTGCTCCGGTTTCGCTCCCCGCTCTTCCCGGGCCCGGACGCGCCTCGATCGGGGCCGAGCCGGCGGCGGTGTCAGAGGCTCGGTAGCTTCCGGGGCCACTTCCGGGGCCTCGACCGCTTCGGGAACCTCTCCGGCATCGACAGGAGCGTCTTCCGCCGGCTCCTCTGCTTGCTCGGCGACGGGTTCAGTCGCTTTGGGTTTTCTGGCACGCCTCGTCCGAGGGCGGGGCGGCGCTTCGGCCTCTTCCTGCGCCGGCGCCGCTGGCTCCGCCACTGTTTCCGATACGGGAGCGTCCGCCGGAGCCGCGGCCTCCGGCTCGGCGACGGCGTCGACTACCGGCTCATCCGCCACGGCAAGCTCGGTCTCTGCCCGTCGGGCCTTGACCTTCTTGGGGGGCTTCCTCCCAGGCTTGCCGGGCGTCTCTGGGCGCGCGTGCTCAAGGGCTTGAGCGCCGTGAGGATGCGTCTCCTCCGCATACACCTTGAGCTTCCTCAACAGCGTCCTGCCCAAGGGCCCCTTCGGGAGCATTCCCCAGACGGCGTACTCGATCACCCGCCGAGGGTGCCGCGACAGCATCTGCTCCAGGGACATCGTCTTGAATCCGCCGGGGTAGCCGCTGTGGGAGTAGTATTTTTTTTGCTGCAGCTTTTTACTGGAGACGTGGATCCTGGCCGCGTTGACCACGATCACGAAATCGCCGGTATCCAGATGCGGCGTGAAGATCGGCTTGTCCTTCCCGCGAAGGATCTGGGCGACCTCCGACGCCAGACGGCCCAAGGGCCGATTGGCGGCATCGATGACCCGCCAATTCCGCTGAATGTCAGCGGCCTTAGGGGTATAGGTTTTTGAGCTTATACTCATCGTTTGTCTGTCCGTCCCATTCCTCCGCCGACCCTGGCGCCGGGGGAAAGCTCTCGTATCGTACGGCGGTCAAGGTCAGACCGCAAGCCGGGAGCGTCGGCCCGGCGACACCGCGTTTTCGGCATCGCGCCAGCTCCTCGAAGCCATCGAAGGTCAACTTCCCCAAGCCCACCTCCACCAGCGCTCCCGTCATGCGGCGCACCTGCTGATGCAGGAACGAGTTGCCAGCCACCCGGAACGCGATTCGATCGCCACACCGGCGGACCTCGGCGCGGAACAGACGCTTTTCGGTGTTCGCCGTCTTCGGCGTGAGCGGGCCGGCAAAGGGAGCGAAGTCGTGCTCGCCCAAGAGCAACCCGGCCGCTTCCGCCATCGCGTCCACGTCCAGCGGCTCGCTGACCTGGTGGGCCCAGTCCCGGAGCACCGGCGACCTCGTCGGCCGGTTGGTCAACAGGTAGCGATACTCCCGAGCCGTCGCCTTCTTACGGACGTCGAACTCCATCGGGATCTCGTACGCCTGGCGAACGCCGATGTCGTCCGGCAAGAAGTGGTTGAGAGCGCCGAGGAACGACTCTGGCGGGTAGGAAGCGGCGGTCCGGAAGCTCACCACCTGTCCCAGGGCGTGGGCGCCGGCGTCGGTTCGGCTGGCGCACAACACACGTGACCGCTCGCCGGTTAACCGGCAGATGGCCTCCTCCAGCGCCTGCTGCACCGTCGGCGTCTGTGCCTGTACCTGGAACCCATGGTATCGGGTCCCTTGGTACTCGACGACCAGGGCTATTTTCTTAACGTGCATCAACGGCGCGGAGACTCAGACCAACTCAAGCTGGACCATCGGAGCGTTGTCTCCCTTCCGGGGGCCCAGTTTGGTCAATCGAGTGTATCCGCCCGACCGTTCTTCGAACCGGGGCGCCAGCTCATCGAAGAGCTTTTTCACCACTTTTTCGTCGAACAGGAACGTCAGGGCTTGGCGGCGATGGTGGAGCGTGCCCTTCTTGCCCAAGGTAATCATCTTCTCGGCCAAGCCGCGGACCTCCTTGGCCTTGGCCTCGGTGGTCACCAGTTTCTCGTAACGCAACAGATCGGTCGTCTGGTTACGGAAGAGAGCTCGCCGATGCGACGAGGTCCTCCCGAGGGTGCGTCCTGCCATCCGATGCCGCATGAAAAGGCTCTCCGTTACTTCTGTTAGTCCCGAGCGGGAACGGCTTCCGTCGAGTCCGATTGTTCGCCGGCGGCTTCTTCTTGGTCGCCCTGCTCATCCCCGCCCCCGAAGACCTCCCGCAGCGCTCCCAGGTCTTTCAACGTGCTCTTGGCGCCGGACTTGGGCTCCTTTTTCTGTCCGGGCGCGGCCTCGGTCTCTGGTTCGACCGCTGCGCTTGCCTCGACCGCAGGCGTCTCAGCCTCGACTTCGACCAGCCCTTCGGCGTCCGCCTCGGCCGTTGCGCCTTCGGGCTCCGGCTCGTCGGCTTCCTCCAGAGACGCCACCGCCTCCGCGGAGACGATGCCCATGGCCTCGAGCCGCTCGTTGAGCTCCACTAGAGACTTATCGCCAAAATTCTTGATCTTCAGCAGCTCGTCTTGGCTTTTCTCTAGAATCTCACCGACCTTGTTGATCTTGCTCCTCTTCAGGCAATTCAACGTCCGGGCCGAGAGCTCCAACTTTTCGATCGGCATGTTGAAGGTCTCCAACGGAACGTCTGGGAGCGAGCGCCCCTCGCCGTCGTCGGCAGTCTCCAGTCCCACGTTGCCGAACAAGGAGAAGGAATCCATCAAAATGGCGGCCGCTTCTCGCATCGCCTCTTGAGGGCCTTTGGAGCCGTCGGTCCAGACCTCCAGGGTCAGGCGCTCGTAGTCGGTTACCTGCCCAACCCTGGTCTTGTCGACGGCATAGTTGACCTTCACGATAGGCGTGAATGTGGCATCCAGCGGAATAAATCCGATGGGCATGTCTTCGGTCGACGACGCCACCACGTATCCGGTGCCGATCTCCACGCGGAGCTCCATCGACAAGCGCACCTTGGCTGAGTCCAAGCTCGCCAGGTACAGCTCCGGATTCGCCACCTCGAAGTCGGCCGAAGGCTGTAAGTCGCCCGCCGTCACTTGGCCCGGCCCTTGGACCTCGAGGCGCAGCAGGCCTTCCTGATCGCCGAGAGGCTTCAGACGGACCCTCTTGAGGTTCATCAGAATCTCTGAGACATCCTCTCGCACGTCGGGAATCGTTGAGTATTCGTGCTGGATGCCCTGGATCTGCACCGCGGTGATGGCCGCTCCTGGAAGCGACCCCAGCAGCACGCGTCGCAGCGCGTTGCCCAAGGTTGCGCCGAACCCGCGTTTAAGGGGCTCGACGACGAACTTCGCGTACCGAGCGTCCGACTCCACCACCTCGAGCTCGGGGTGGGCCGGCGGCTCGCTTTCGCTGACCGGTATTTCAAGCTCTGGCTCGATCCCTATGATCACTACCGCATCTCCTAACGAGCGTAGAATTCGACGATCATTCGATGTTCGATCTTCAAGTCCATCTCGTCGGGGTCCGGCAGCGCTTCCACACGCCCCGTGACCGCGTCCGCGTCCAACGAGAGCCAAGAAGGCAGCGGCTTGCGATGAATGTCCGCCACCAACACTTTGTAAAGCTCGTTCTCCTTCGATCTCTCCCGCCACCCGATGACGTCGCCCACTTTGACTCGATATGAAGGCACGTCCATGCGCCGGCCGTTGATCGTGATGTGGCGATGGCGCACCGTCTGCCGAGCCTGGGCACGCGATTCGGCGAAGCCCAAACGGAAGACGGCATTGTCCAGCCGGCGCTCCAACAGCTGGAGGAGGTAGACGCCGGTGACGCCCGATTTGCGACTGGCCTCGTCAAAATAGTTCCGGAACTGGCGTTCCAGCACGCCGTAGACCGCTCGAGCCCGGTTCTTCTCTCGGAGCTGAAGTCCATGCTCCGACACCCGCCTTCTTCGGTTGGCTCCATGCTCGCCGGGCGGGTTGCTACGGCGCTCGATGGCGCACTTCGGCGTCAGGCACCGCTCGCCCTTCAGGAACAGCTTCTCGCCAACGCGGCGGCACAATCGGCAGACTGGGCCGGTATATCTCGCCACATCTCCTCCTTACGATTCGACGCTCATCGACCGAGCGCTCTCGCTACACCCGGCGCCGTTTGGGGGCGCGACAGCCGTTGTGGGGGACCGGCGTCACGTCGCGAATCTTGGTTACGGTGAGGCCCGCCCCTTGCAGAGTCCTGATGGCCGCCTCCCGTCCGGCGCCTGGACCGCGAATCATTACCTCTATCTGACGCAGGCCATTTTCCAACCCTCGCCGGGCGACCTCCTCGGCGGCGCGTTGGGCGGCGAAGGCGGTGCCCTTGCGCGACCCCTTGAACCCCACCGACCCGGAGCTGCTCCAGGCGATCACGTTGCCCTGAGGGTCCGTCAGCGTCACACGAGTGTTGTTGAAGGTGGAGTGTATATAGGCACGCCCCACCGGGATGTTCTTCCGCTCACGTCGCTTTCCGCGCGACCGTGGTTTTGCCATCGATCTCCCTCGCCTCGCCAGTTTGGCGGCGTTACTTCTTCTGGGCGGTCCTGCGGCGTCCAGCGACGGTCTTGCGGGCGCCTCGATTGGTCCGTGCGTTGGTCCTGGTGCGTTGGCCCCGAGTCGGCAGATTCCGCCGGTGCCGGAGCCCCCGGTAGCTTCCGATGTCGACGAGTCGACGAATGTTCTGGTTCGTGTCCCGCCGGAGATCGCCTTCGATCAGATACCCGCTCTTGTCCACCGCCTCGCGGACTCGATTGAGCTCGTCTTCGGTCAGGTCACCCACCCGGGGATTCCCTTCCAGGCCGACTCGCGCCACCACGGCTTTGGCCCGCGTTGGGCCGATACCATGAATGTACCGGAGGGAGAACTCCACTCGCTTATTGTTCGGAATGTCGACGCCGGCTACCCGTGCCATACTCCACCTCGCAGGCCTTTAGCCTTGCCGCTGCTTGTGCTTGGGGTTCGGGCAGAGGACCCGCACCACACCGTGACGGCGGATCACCTTGCACTTGTCGCACATGGGCTTCACCGATGCTCTCACCTTCATCATTATGCCTCGCCGGCAGGCTCGCCAGCCCGCCTATTTGAATCGATAGGTAACCCGGCCCCGGGTCAGATCGTAGGGTGAGAGCTCCACGAGGACTCGATCGCCCGGCAAGATCTTGATGAAGTGCATGCGAATCTTGCCGGAGACGTGGGCCAGCACCTTGTGCCCGGTCGGTAGTTCGACGCGGAACATTGCATTGGGCAGCGTTTCCGAGACCGTTCCCTCTACCTCGATTGCCTGTTTTCTTGCCATAAACCCCTCTCTGAGCCGATGGCCCTGCGCCGGGCCATCGGGCTCCGCGCCCGCTCGGCTATCGTGCCGTCAAGATCTCGGGCCCGTTCTCCGTAATCGCCACCGTATGTTCAGCATGCGCCGAGAGACCTCCGTCCTCGGTTACCACCGTCCAGTCGTCATCCAGCACCCGGGTCCTCCAGGTGCCGGCATTGACCATGGGTTCGATGGCCAGCACCATCCCCGTCTGCAACAGCATGCCACGCCCCGGCGTACCGTAGTTGGGCACCGCCGGCTCCTCATGGAGATCGCGACCGATGCCGTGGCCAACGTACTGCCGGACCACCGAAAAGCCCAGCCCCTCGGCGTACTCCTGTGCCGCCCAGGACAGGTCTCCCATTCGCGCCCCCGCATGCGTCCTGGCCGCCGCCGCCGCCAGAGCCCCATCCGCCGCATCGATCAAGCTCTGGGCCTCCCTGGTGATCGCCCCAACGCCCACGGTGACTGCCGAGTCGCCGTGATAGCCTTCCACGATGGCCCCGACATCCAGGCTGAGGATGTCTCCCTCTTGAACGATCCGTTTGCCGGGGATCCCGTGCACAACCTGGTCGTTCAGCGAGGTGCAGATCGACCCAGGAAACCCCCGATACCCCTTGAACGAGGGTATTGCGCCGTCGCTCCGAATCATATCCTCAGCCAAGGCGTCGAGCTCGCCCGTCGAAATGCCGGGGCGAACCGCCGCCATCAACGCCTTCACGGTACGCGCCACAACCTGTCCCGCCCGTCGCATGACGTCGATCTCTCCCGGCGACTTGATAATGACGCCAGTCTTTTGTATGAGCGGCTGCTGTGCCCGCACGTGCTGGAACATTGAACCTCTCTATTGTAGAGCAGCAACCAGGTCTTTGCCTACGTCTGTGATGGTTCGCTCGCCGTCGACGGTCGCCAGGATGCCTTGCGCTCGATAGTGCTCGACCAGCGGCGCCGTCTGATCGAAGTAGACTTGAAGCCGCCGCCGCGCCGTCTCCTCGTTGTCGTCCGGTCGCTGGTAGAGCTCCGAGCCGTCGATGTCACAGATCCCCGGCGTCTTGGGCGGCGCGTTGACGACGTGATACGGGTGTTGATGCGCCCGGCAGGTCCATCGGCCGCCGAGGCGCTTGACGAGCTCTTCTTCCGACACCTCGATGTAAATCACCCGGTCGATTCCCGGACCGCCGGCATCGGCCAGCGCCTGGTCCAGCGCCGCGGCCTGCTCTTGGTTTCTGGGGAAGCCATCCAGAATGCAGCTTAGCGCGCCCTTGGCCTGGCTCATTCTCCCTAGAATCATCTTGACGGTCACGTCGTTGGGCACCAGCTCGCCCCGCTCCATATAGCCTTTCGCCAGCAGGCCCAGCTCCGTCCCTTGGGCCTGCTCCTCGCGGAAGAGGTCCCCAGAAGCGATGTGCTTCGCCCGCAGGCACTCGGCCAGCTTCGCAGCCTGGGTCCCCTTTCCGGAGCCTGGTGCTCCCAATAAGATAATTCGCACCGTATCCCAACCCCGGCTCGTGGCCGGGCACATCCCGCTCCTAGCGAATGAATCCTTCGTAGCGCCGCATCATCAGCTGCGCCTCCAGTTGCCGCATCGTATCCAGGACCACGCCCACCACGATGAGCAGCGCGGCCGCGCCTATTCCCAGCTGGCTGATTCCGGTCAGCTCCTGGACGAAGAACGGGAGCAGGGCGATCATCCCAAGGAACAGAGCTCCGGCGACGGTCAGGCGCAGAATCACCCGGTTCATGTAGTCTTCGGTCGGTCTCCCGGGCCGGATGCCCGGGATGAAGCCACCGTTTTTCTGTAGATTCTCCGCCAGGTTCTGCTGCTGGAAGATCACCAGGGTATAGAAGAACGTAAACAGCACCACCAGCAAGAAGGTAAATAACCAATAGAGGTACCCCGTGGGACTGAAGAGGTCCCGGATGGTACGGGCGAAGTCGGAGACGCCGACGCTGGCGGAGTCCACGAAGTAGCTGGCGACGATGGAGGGCAGGATCATGATGGAAAACGCAAAGATAAGCGGAATCATCCCGGCCGAGTTGATCCGAAGCGGAATGTACGACGATCCTGCCTGCCGGTACATGCGGCCGCCCCGGAACAGGCTCCTCCCGTATTGCACCGGAATGCGGCGGTGGGCTTCGGTGAAGACGACGATGGCGTAGAGGGCGAAGATGCCGATCAGGGTCAGCAGCACGAAACCCGAGCTGACCCCTTCTCTATCGAACGTGTTCTTGGCCAAGGCCGGGAAGCTGGCAACGATGCCACCGAAGATGATGATCGAGATGCCGTTGCCGATCCCCTTCTCGGTGATCAGCTCGCCGATCCAGACCAGGAACATGGTGCCGGCGGCCAGGGAGAAGACCATCGCAAGAGTGGGCAGGGCCGCTCCATCGCTGAACCCGACCCCGGAGATCACGCCTTGGTTCTGGAGAAAGATGAGCTGCCCGTAGCCCTGGGCCAGCGCCAGCGGCACGGTGAGCCAGTGGGTGTACTGGTTGATCTTCGTCCGGCCGTATTCGCCTTCCTTGGCGACGGCTTGCAGCCGCGGGATCACCGGCACCAGGAGCTGCATGATGATGGACGCCGTGATGTAGGGGTAGACGCCCAAGGAGGCGACGCTCAGGTTCCGCAGCGCGCCGCCGCTGAAGACATCGAGAAAGCCCAAGAGCTGGCTGTCCTGGAACACCCGGTCCAGCGTGTCGCCGTCGACGCCCGGCACCGGCACGTTGGCCACGAACCGGAACACGACCAACATAGCGAAAGTGAACAGCAGCTTGAACCGGAGGTCCGGCTGCCGGAAGGCGTCGGCTATGGCGGCCAGAAGCCGTACGCTAGATGGCTGCTGCTGCTGCATCGATCTGCTCGACCGTCCCTTTCGCCTTCTCGATCTTTTGCTTGGCGGATGCCGAGAACCGGTTGGCCTGCACCGCCAGAGGCTTCGAGAGCTTGCCCTGGCCCAGGACCTTCACCGGCGTCTTGAGATTCCGTACCAGACCGGCCTTGAGCATCTCCAGAGGCGAGACCAGAGTCTCCGGGTCGAATCGCTCCAGAGCCTCCACGTTGACCACCTGGTACTCCACTCGAAACCGATTGCGAAAGCCACGCTGGCGGGGGAGCCCCTTGATCATTCGGTTCTGTCCGCCCTCGAAACCCGGCGTCATATGGACCCCGGACCGGGCTTTCTGGCCTTTCATGCCCTTGCCCGAATAGGTCCCCTTGCCGCTGCCAAGGCCTCGCCCCAGCCGTTTTGCCCGGCGTGACGTGCGCTCCGGCGCCCGAATCTCGTGCTCTCTCATTCCTCGTTGACCTCGAGAAGGTGGCTGATCTTGTGCAGCATGCCCCGGATCGTCGGGTTGTCTTCCTGCTCCACCGTGCTGTGCAGCTTGCGAAGGCCCAGTGCCCGCACCGTCGCCAGCTGGTCGCGCCGGTAGCCGATGGGGCTCTTCACCAAAGTAATACGTAGCTTAGCCATCGGCGTTTCTCTCCGCGGGCGCTTCGGCAGGAGGTTTCGGAGCTACGGGCGCTTCGGCAGGAGGTTTCGGAGCTACGGGCGCTTCGGCCGGCCGGCGGGCTTCCCGCGCCGGGCCGTCGCCCTCGCGCTGCCGAGGCCGTGGCGGACGTGGCGGTTTGGGTGAGCGGGGCTCTGGAGGCGGCGACGCCACCAGCTTGGCAGCCAGCGCCTTGCGTTCGGCCACGGCCTTTTCCGGGTCTCGCAAACTCTCCAGGCCATAATACGTCGCTTTCACCACATTGATCGGGTTGGGGCTGCCCAGCGACTTGGTCAGGATGTCGCGAATACCGGCAGCCGTGACGACGGCGCGAACGCTCGCACCGGCGATGACGCCGGTGCCCGGCGCCGCCGGCTTCAGCATCACCTTGGCCGCGCCGTACTTGTAGACCAGCTCGTGGGGAATGGTGCTCCCTTTCAACACCACGGTGATCAGGTTTCGCCGGGCGATGGCGCCGCCTTTACGCACCGCCTCCGGCACCTCGCCGGCCTTTCCCAGACCGATGCCGACCTGCCCGGAGCCGTCGCCCACCACCACCATGGCGTTGAAGCTGAAGTTCCGGCCGCCTTTGACGACCTTCGCCACACGCTTGATGTTGACGACATTTTCGTTCATCCCGACGTCCCGGTACTCCCCCCGGTCCCGCCGGTCCCGCCGCTCTCGCCGCTCGCCGGTGGTCAAAAGAGCAACCCTCCTTTGCGCGCCGCCTCTGCGAGAGCGCGGACTCGTCCGTGGTACTTGTAGCCTCCGCGATCGAAGACCGCCAGCTTGATCCCGGCTTCGACGGCCCGCTCGGCGATCTTCCGGCCCACCAGCTCGGCCACCTCGCTCTTGTTTTTGCCCTGCGTCTGCGTCCGCAACTCCGGTTCGAGGGAGGAGGCGTGGGCGACCGTGTGGCCCCGCTCGTCGTCGACGATCTGCACGTAGATATGGTGGAGGCTTCGGTACACGGCGATACGTGGCCGCTCACCGCTCCCCGCCACTTTCTTGCGCAGACGCCGGTGCCTGACTGTGCGAGCCGCTCTCGCCGTGGTCGCCTTATTCGCCATCGCGCTGCCTCACGTCATATCCCCTTCTTCGCGCCCTTGCCAGGTTTCAGACGGACCTCTTCACCGGCGTACCGGATGCCCTTGCCCTTGTAGCGGTCCGGGGGGCGGATGCCCCGAATTTTGGCGGCCATCAGGCCGACGATCTCTTTTTCCATGCCCCTGACGTGCAATCGGTTCTGGCCTTCGACCTCGAGCTCGATGCCCGGCAGCGGCACAACTTTCACCGTGTGGCTGAACCCAACCTGGAGCACCACGTCGGGGCCTTGTTGGGTGGCTCGATAGCCGACGCCGACGATATCCAGCGTCTTCTGAAAACCGTCGGATACGCCGACAACCATGTTGTTGATCAGGCTTCGTGTCAGCCCGTGCATCGAACGGGCGCGCCTCTCGTCGTTAGGCCGCTGGACAGTAATCACCCCGTCCCGCACCTCGATGCGCATCGTCTCGTCGAGCTTCCGCGTCAGCTCACCTTTCGGACCCTTGACCGAAACGGTGGAGGCATCGACGCTGACCTCGACGCCTGTGGGCGGTGTGATCGGCATCTTCCCTATCCGCGACATGGCATCGTTCTCCGCCGGCGGCCGCTCCGCGTGGCTACCAGACCACACACAGGACTTCGCCTCCGATTTTTTCTTTCCAGGCTCGCCGGCCCGTCATCATTCCCTTCGAAGTGGATACGATGGCCGTGCCCAAGCCCCCGTAGACGCGGGGGACCTCCGTGTGCCCGGCGTAGATCCGCAACGACGGTTTGCTGACCCGTTGCAGACCGGTAATCGCGGGCCGTTGCTTCTCATCGTAGATCAAGTGAATTCGCAGCATCTTTTTTGGTCCGGTGCCAACGGTGGCCATCTCTCGAACGAAGCCCTCGTCCCGGAGGATCTCGGCGACGGCGTTCTTCAGATTCGAGTAGGGAATCATCACCGAAGGGTGCCTCGCCAACGAGGCGTTCCGGATCCTGGTCAGCATGTCCGCGATGGGGTCCGAGTGGGTCACGATCCAACCTCTCGTAGGCTATCCATATTCCGGGTCCTGGTCACCAGCTTGCCTTGCGTACCCCAGGGATCTCTCCCCGGACCGCCAGGTTTCGGAAGCAGATCCGGCACAGACCGAACTGCCGAATGTAGGCCCGAGGCCGTCCGCACAGATGACATCGGTTGTTGAACTGCACCTTGTACTTGGGAGTCCGCTTCCACTTCTCGATCTTGCACTTTTTTGCCACTCGATGCTCCTCGCGGCGCGGCCGCGATCACGCCGCAGCTTCCACCGGTTCCTTGGAGAAGGCCACGCCCATGTGCGTCAGCAAGCTGCGCGCCTCCTCGTCGTCCCGCGCGGTGGTCACGATGGTGACTTGCAACCCTCGGATCCGGTCGATGTCGTTAAAATCGATCTCGGGAAAGATGACCTGTTCCCGGAGTCCCAGCGAGTAGTTGCCTCGGCCATCGAACGCGTTGGCGGGAGCGCCGCGAAAGTCCCTGATTCGGGGCATCGCGATGTTGATGAGACGATCGAGAAACTCGTACATCTGGTTTCCGCGCAGCGTCACCATCATGCCGATCGTCATGCCCTGCCGGACCTTGAAGTTCGCTATCGACTTCTTGGCCTTGGTGGCCACCGGGTGCTGGCCGGTGATGGCGGCGATGTCCCGCTCCACCGATTCCAGGGCTTTGGGGTTGTCCAGCAGCTCGCCGAGACCGACGTTGATCACCACTTTGGAGACATGGGGCACTTGCATGGGGTTGGAGTACCCGAACTCCTTGATCAGCGCGGGCGCGATCTCGCTCCGGTACCGCTCTTTCAAGCGCGGGACGACACGCTCCTTGGCCTCGCTCCTTCCGACGTCCTTGGGTGCACGGGACTTGCCGTCGGAGCCGCCGCGGGCCGTGCCTTCGCCGGCCTTGGCGCTCTTACGGCCACGCCCCTTGCTCGACGCCTCGGGAGCCGCCGCCTCGGTGTCAGCCGCAGACTTGTGGTCTTGAGCGTCCGACCCCGAATCGGATTCGGCGGAGCCCTCTACCCGATCTGCTCGTGGCACCTTTTGCATATACGCACCCTCTCTCGTTTCGACCGGCCACCTTCGTCGATCTGAAGGACGTTGTGAGCGACTCGCGTCGCCCGGTTGCACTTGTCGCAGATAACTTTCACGTTGGAGACGGACATCGGGCTTGGCTGCTCCACGATGCCCGCTTGCCTCAGGTTGGGACTGGGCTTGACGTGCCGCTTGACGATGTTGATCGACTCGACGATCACTCGTCCGCTCTTGACGTTGACTTCCAGCACACGGCCTTGTTTGCCTCGGTCCTTCCCGCGCAACACCACGACCTGGTCGTTCCTCTGCACTCGCATGGCGGACCTACAGGACCTCCGGCGCCAACGAAACGATCTTCATGAAGTTCCGCTCACGCAGCTCGCGGGCTACGGGCCCAAAGACCCTGGTGCCCATCGGATTGCTCGCGTCTCGCAGCACCACCGCGGCGTTCTCGTCGAACCGAATCTGGGAGCCGTCGGGCCGTCTGACCGGTTTCAGCGTGCGCACGATCACGGCGCGCACGATGTCGCCGCGTTTCACCGCGGCGGCCGGCTGTGCCTCTTTCACCGTGGCCACGATCACGTCGCCCACGCGGGCGTAGCGCCTCCCGCTGGAGCCCGGCACGTTGATGCACATTACCACCCGGGCGCCCGAGTTGTCGGCGACTCTGATCCTCGTATGCACGCGAATCATGAGTCGGAATCCTTCTTTTTCGGCGCCTTGCTCGTCGTCCGTTTGCGCGTCGCCCGGGGTTTAGCCTTCGCCTTGGGTTCCGCCTCTTCCTCGGCCGCCTCGACGGGCTCAGCCTCAGCCTCCGCCGCCGGCGCCTCTTCCTCTGCCGCCTCGACGGGCTCAGCCTCAGCCTTTGCCTCTGGCGCCTCTTCCTCTGCCGCCTCGACGGGCTCAGCCTCAGCCTTTGCCTCTGGCGCCTCTTCCTCTGC
>JACZVV010000026.1 GCA_022572465.1 Chloroflexota bacterium | reverse complement strand
GGCGTCCCCGACACGATCGACGCCAAGCTGCTGGCGGAGGCCGGCGTAGAGCTCCGGGGCGAGCGATGCCGGACGGAAGAAGAGGTGATCCGTCTCGCCCGCGACGCCGACGTGTTGCTGGACGGGCTCGCCCCGATTACCCGAAACGTGCTGACGGCGCTGACCCGCTGCAAGGTCGTGGCCAGGTACGGCGTCGGCGTGGACAACGTGGACCTCGAGGCGGCAACGGACCAGGGCATCGCCGTGGTCCACGTCCCGGACTACTGCGTCGAGGAGGTCTCGAACCACGTCATCACCTTCCTCCTGGTCTGGGCCAAGCAGCTGATGCCGATGGACCGGGCGGTGCGCGACGGGGACTGGGCGGCCAACCGGGGTACGCCGATGCAGAAGGTGCAATCGGTGCACCAGCAGACCCTGGGCATCATCGGCGCCGGACGCATCGGGATGGCCACGGCGCGCAAGGCCAAGGCTCTGAACATGGAAGTCCTGGCCTACGATCCCTATCTGGACTCGAGCAAGCTGGAGGCCGAGGGGCTGAAAGCCGTGGACTTCCAACAGGCGCTGGCCGAGAGCGACTATCTCTCGGTCCACGTACCTCTCTCCGACGAGACCGTTCACCTGATCGGCCGCGAGCAGCTCCGGGCGATGAAGCCGACGGCGTTCTTGATCAACGTCTCCCGGGGGCCCACGGTCGACCAGGAGGCGCTGATCGAAGCGCTACGGGATGGAAGCATCGCCGGCGCCGGGCTGGACGTTTTCGAGACCGAGCCCCTCGCCGCCGATAGCCCTCTCTGCAAGATGGACAACGTGATCCTGACCCCCCACTCGGCCCACTTCTCGCCGGTGGCCACCGTTCGGGTCAGACGGCAGATCGCCGAAGAGGTCCTGCGGGCTCTGCGAGGCGAGTGGCCTCTGAACGTTGCCAATCCGGCTGTGCGGCAGAGCGCCCGGCTAACGGCCGGCGGCTGAGCCGGCGGCTGAGCCGCAGCAGCGACGCGTGCCGGTGCGGCCTCCGGCGACGCGTGGGCCGATATATGGTTTATAATGCGGGGCAAATCGCGAAGCATAGAGGTCTGAGACAGGCGTTTGCGAGCCTATCAGGGGTAGGCGCACACGGAGGGTGGCATGACCATCGACAGCAAGGTCAAGTTGAACGTCGTGGATGCGGACGGGCACTACATCGAGCCCGCGGACCTGACTCCCTATATGGAAGCGCGATACCGGGCCGACGCGCCCCGGCGGGTCTCTACGCCGGGAGGAGGCGAGGGCTGGGGCGGACGGAACTGGATTAGCGAGGGGGCGCCGACCTTCGGCAACGTGGTCTTCGACCGAGAGGGTGACGAGGCGAAGCAAGGGCTCATGATCGTCAGCGACGACAAGCCCATGCCGGCCCAGCACACCGCCGATGCCATGCGCTACAACGAGCTTTCGCCGGGCATTATGGACAGCCACGGCCGTCTGAAGGTCATGGACGAGGAGGGATTCGACGCCGCGGTGCTGTATCCCACCGCCGGCCTCGCGTGGATTCCGGACTCGGACTTTCACCAGGCGGTCAACCGGGCCTTGAACGACTGGTTGGCGGAGTGGTGTAGCGCCGACCCCAAACGTCTCCTGGGCGCAACCAACATCGTCGCGATTCACGACGTCGAAGCGGCGTGCGCGGAGGTGCGCCGCTGCCACGACCAGCACGGGTTCAAAGCCATCTTTCTGCGGACGTGCCTGCCCAACAAGAACGTCCGCTGGTGGGACCGGCAGTACGATCCGTTCTGGGCCACGTGCGAGGAGTTAGGCGTTGCCGTGGGTTTCCACCCCTTCCCGGGAGACACGATGGAAGGCGCCGCCAAGCACTTCGACATCATCGGCCCAGAGCCCGAGCTGTTGTACATGCGCACGCCCTTCAACATCGTCGTCGACTCCATGCATACGCTCATGGGCGTGATTACCGGCGGCGTGTGCGAGCGGTTCCCCGGCCTGCACCTTGCGATTCTGGAAAGCAGCGGTGGGTGGCTGGTGCCGTTCTTGGAGCGCCTCGACAGCCGTTTCGAGTACATGGGGCACACCCTTCCTGAATTGAAGATGAAGCCCAGTGACTATTTCCGCCGGCAGTGGTGGATCTCTTTCGACCCTGAAGAGGCGATGCTGAGGCCGACGGTAGAATGGCTTGGAGCGGACCGCATCATCTGGGGCTCGGATTACCCTCACCCGGACGCCTTCTATCCTGGTTTCGTCGACATGCTGAACAAAAACGTAGCGAGCTTGAGCCAAACAGACCAGGATAGAATTCGAGGACTCAACGCGATCGAATTCTACCGGCTGTAGAGACCATCCCGCGACCGAGTTTCGTGCCCTCGCGGCGAGACGGCTATCTGCTCTCGCTTCCGCCGCCTGGTCTCCACTTCCCACACGCGAAAACTACTGGTTTGTGAGCGCATTGCAGCGTTCGAGCTAGAGTGAGCGTCGTGGACGGGTTGAGGGGCTAGCGCTGGTCCCAAGATTGTTTGTTAACAGCTACCAAGCAGGACTGCCACGGGAGGTTGGACGCTATGCGTCCCGTTCTTAGCGCCCGTGGCATCTTTTGTACTTCTTTCCGCTACCACAAGGGCACTTATCGTTCCGGCCGACCTTCCCAGGCAGCTCCCGGATAAGCCGCCTGCCTTGGCAGACAGAGCAGGTACATGCAGGGGGATGGTCAGCAAACCAGTTCGGTCTTGGCATAGTTGTGCGGGCCTCGTGATTGTCACCGAGTTCGGGCCGTGCCCTATTATTCTACCAGGGTTTTGTCGTGGTCAGGCGCCGAGCTGAGGAATTCTGGCCTTGAAAATAAGCGCTCCAGAACGATGGGGGACAGCGAAGAAAGCAAATGGCTAGTGATCAGGCCTGCCCGCAAACGATTGCGTTTGGGAGTGCGACCTGGTGCCCACGCCCGAAGGTTTGCAGCGAACTTGCGAACCGACCGGGGCTTCGATGAGTTGGTGAGACGCAACCGGCTCCGGATACTGAATCCGAAAGTTCAGGTGGTAAAGAACCCGCCCGGTCCCATGAGAAAATGAGAGTTTATGTTCGCGACAACGAGCGACATCGACCGCCGTGACAGCTGAGCGGACACCGGATGCCAAGGTCAAACCGCGCTTCGTTTCGAGCCGGACATTCGGGAACGGTGCGATTCCACCCGACTTCCTTATTCCTGGCCCGTGCTGCTCCATCCAACTGCGCAGCATTATCGCGGCCCACCGGCAGCAGCAGCGCAGATGTAAGCCGCAACACCTGTCCGCAGGGACTCTTCCGGGTCGGGGTGTGGTCCGATTGTGAGAACCAGGCATCCAGGTCTACTGCACAAGTAGATGGCCCATTGGGCTACCGCCTTCTTCACGCTAGCTGGGGAATCGTCTCTTCGTGCCAATGGACGACCGGGTATAAAGGGTTGCGCAAGATTTCGAAGGTTTTCGAAACCGATTCCTTTCGGCATGCCTCGTCCTCTTCTCGTCCCAAATCTGGAGGCCTACCCTATTGTCGTGGAGCGGCTCCTCTGCGCCGATATTATGCAACCTGGCTATACCCGGCGATGCCGCCGCCTCGGCCGTCAGGCGCATTTGCCGAGCTGACTTCTAGGCAGATTTTATGCAGGGCCTTTCAATTGTCACCCTGAGCAATGCGAAGGGTCTCTTGGGGACGGGGGAGATGCTTCGCTGCGCTCAAGCATGACCGATTAAGCCCCAACCCGACCTTACGCCTTTCATCCATGTGGCGCTTTACCGAGAATTGAACGGCCCTGTGGTAAGATGTGGGGCCCTCGAACTGATGGAATTATCATGTTTCGTTTGCATCATAGCTGAAGCCAGACGGGAGGAAGCCTTGACCACTCCGGAAGAAATACGGGACGCATGGGACAAGATCGCGGCAGGCTATGACGAGTTCGTCACCCCCTCGGGCGGCATGGCCATAGCGGAGGATGCCCTTCGCCGTGTCGGCCTCCGCCCGGATATGCGGTTGCTGGACGTGGCGGCCGGCAGCGGTGCCCTCAGTATCCCTGCGGCGCGACTCGGCGCTCAGGTATTGGCAGTGGACCTCTCTCCCGCCATGATCGAGCGGCTCAATGCGCGAGTACGCAAAGAGGGGCTCTCCAATCTGGAGGGCCGCGTTATGGATGGCCACGCCCTTGAGTTGGAGGAGAATACCTTCGATATCTCCGCATCGCAGTTTGGCGTCATGCTCTTTCCGGACCTACCCCGCGGACTAAGTGAGCTAGCGCGCGTCACCAAGCCTGGGGGGCGTGTGCTGCTGGTCGTGTACGGCCCGCCCCAGCAAGTTGAATTCTTAGGCTTCTTCATGGGCGCCATACAAGCTGCCGTCCCCGGCTTCACTGGCCTCCCAATGGATCCTGTTCCTTTGCCCTTCCAGGTGGCGGACCCTGAGAAGCTGCGCCAAGAACTGGCCAACGCTGGACTGAAAGACATCCGTGTGGAGACGGGCACCGAGAATTTGGAGTTCCAGTCCGGAAAACATATGTGGGACTGGGTGACGAACAGCAACCCGATAGGAGCAGGGCTGGTCGCCGACCTGACGGAGGAGCAGAGAGCTGCGGCCCAGCAGGCGCTGGACGGCATGCTTCGACAGCGCTCCGGGGGGAGCGGGCCCGCCGTCCTGACCAGCCCGGTCCACATCGGCATTGGGGCGAAGTAAATGCACCGTTCCGACCGGCTGCGGGGTAGCGTCGGCGAGGGCAACGACCGGGGAGGACACGACAAGATCACCGTGGTCGTCGTTCGAATCGGGGCCTGCCAGAGCAGGTAGGCAGCGCCCTGTCTCCGGTGAACGCCGCCCGGCGTCTAGGCGGCCGTAGCGGTTGACGCGGCGGGCGCGGCCAGCGACTGTTGGCGGCCTATCGAAGGGAGGGGGTCGCTGCGCTTGCCCACGAGGGATCTGGCCTGGGCGCTAGGAACTCACTTCGCCGGGCGCGATGTTGAACTCAGCGAGGAGGTCGTTGACCCCAGCCACTACCTGACGCCGGAGCTTGTTCGCCGCCCCTCGCTCTCGGTCGAAGGAACGGTAGACACTGGCGTCGAAGGGCACCCAGGAGTTCCGCAGGTCAAGGAGAGCCCGCTCCTCGCCTTCGGCTGCCTCGACCAGGAGCTCGCCCAGAGGCCGCAGCGGAGTCACCCGCGGCAGCGCCCGGACCTGGCCGCTGAGCGAGCCGAAGCGGGTCACGAACTGGCCCAGCGTCTTGACAGCCTCCGAGCGGTCGCAGCCTCCATCGGTCCGGCGCCAGGCATCGTAGTCCTGATAAAACGTGTCCCAGGCCTCGGCCAGGGGTTGGTACGCCTCCGCCAGCGCCTTGACCGCCGCTTGCTTTTCCTCTGAGGTGTCGTCCAGGAGATCGGCCAGCGCCTCGGCCGCCTGTCGTCGTAACCCATCGCTCTGCACCAACTGGGTATCGAACTCGAGAAAGGGCAGCGGTTCGGGCGCCGGGCGCGCGGGGGGGTCGGCCTCTTCGTCGGGATCTGTATCCGGGGGTGGGCCAGGCGCCTCGGCTTCTTGAACGGCGTCCCGAAGCGTCTTGAGAGCCAGATCCTCCTGCTCCGCCGCTTGCGCCAGAGTCTGGGCTAGCGGCCGGGTAAATTTGGACGCAGGGAGGTCGCGGATAGCCGTGACGATCTCCAGGAACCGCACGACAAGCTGGCCCAGTTGGCTGGCCGTCTCGTCGGCGCTCAATGCGGGCTGCTCCTGGCGAAACTCCTCATAGGCCCGCCGGTACTGCTGCCAGCCTTGGTCGATCTCGCCTACCGCCTGGGCGAAGCCAGCCACATCCGCGCGAACAAGCGCAGAGGTTTTCTCCGTTCGATCGGCCAGCGTCCCCTCAGCCTGCCGGCGCAGGGACGCCCCCGCCGACCGCTCCCGCTCCAGGGCCTCAAATGGCTCCACCGCGTCTGGCTGCCAGGCATCTCGGAGCTGCCGAAGGGCCGTCCCCTCCTGCTCCAACGCCTCGGTGATCTGTTCTCCTATCTCCTGGAGGAAGCCGCGGTCCGGAAGAGATCGTGCCTGCTCCGGCAACGCCGCGAACCGTCCTGCGAACCCCCGCAACGTGTCCTGGACGGTGCTGGCGTCGCAGACCACCAGGCCGTGGCGCCATCGGTCGAAGTCGGTATGGAGCTCCTCCCAGTCCGCCTCGATGCTGCGGTGGCTCCGGGTGAAGCCCAGAACGGTCTCCCGCCCGAGCCGGGCGGGCGCGGTCGCGCCGGGCCGCTCGTCTCGCACGGCCTGGACGGTGCCGCGTACCCTGGCGCTGACCGTCGCCTCGATGTCCGGTGTGGCGGTCGGCTGGCCAACAGGAGAGGGCGTTGCACCGCCTCCGCTGCATGCGGCGACCACAAGCACTACCACCATCGATGCCGGCGCCACCATTCTTTTCATCGTCCTGCCCCCGGGAATCTATCCCTCTGCTTCGATTGATACCTATGAATTTAAACGGTAGACGCCGACCGAGTCGCTCACCAGGCCGGTCCGGAACCCGCCGGCGCCCAGTAACTCCACCAGACGATGCAAGGAGCTTTCCGTATCACCGAGCACGATCAGAACCTGCCGTCCGCCTTGACCCTGGTGCAGCAGCACCAACCCTGTCGAGTCCGAGGGAATCGCCGGAGTGAACGGTGTTCGTATCGTCTCTCCCACCTGGATGCGTGCCAGGCTCAGATACTGGGCCACGTCCCGGGCATCCTCGTACAGCCCCAAGAAGACCGTGTCCTGAAGCAAGTCTTCCACGCCCCGCAACTCGGAAGGCGTCTCGAAGGTCAGTAAGAGGCTCTTCATTGCCGTGCCCGCTGGGAACAGCGAGCTCTGGCCTAGAAGAATATCGACGGGGCCGCTGAAGAAATGCGGGAAGTCCACCAGCTCGAAGCTTCGCTGGCCGTTGGTCAGGAAGTCGGCGATATTGGCGATAAACCGAGCGTTGTCGGTGAGGGCGTCCTGGGGCGGGATCATGAAGGTGATGTCGAAAATACCGAGCACCCCACCGTCTCCGGCTTTGACCACGGGAGCGAAAGGCGCCGTCCGCTGGATCATCGACGAGTACGTGTTGCCGTCGGTGGTGACCAGGGAGACCCCTGATTGAATGGAGCCGGCCGTGTACAGGGTGATTCGCCCTAACCCCTGGGTCAGCTCATTCGGGAGGAAGTCGCGCAGGAAGATGTTGCGATAGTTAAGGTCGTGCTCCACCACGTTGTACAGAAACCCGTCTTGAAACGTTATGCCAAACTCTTCGGCTACACTGTTGATATGGTCATGGCGGCTGGGATCGCCGATCAGCAGAAGCCTGCCGCCTTTCTCGACGTACCGCTCGATGACGTCGACTTCCTCTTTGGCATAGGCGTCCTGGGGGAGGATAACGGCAAAGCTGTCGGCCTCTCGCAGCTTCTCTTCCAGCAGGGCCAGCCGTACCCGTCCAGGAGGGCTGGAAGCGCCCCCGTGATCCCGTTCCCCCAGGAACTCGATGGTGTACCCGCGGCTCGCCACTCTGGAAAGCAGTGGCGAGAGCTCCGCTTCGTCGAAGTTGTTGGAGTGGGCCACGTCCAGCAAGAACATCCCCTCTCGCGGCGTGGGCGCTTCCACAAAACCGGCCACACTTGCAGTGGGCACCACGATGCTCTCGAACTGTACCCGGACGGTAGGAGGAGCGCGGTACCCGCCCTGGTAGAAGAACAGGTACGCCCCCCCAATGAAGGCGCCTGCGCCCACCGGGAACAGCAACAACAGCCAGAGCTTACCGAGGCGGAATGGCATAGAGATAGAAGAATTGGGGCAGATTTACATCGATGGGGAAATCGGGAGGCACTCGACCTTGAGATTCGCCCAGACCCCTCGAGAGAAGCAGGCTCGTCAGCATCTCGAGATCGAGGCCCCTCCCCTCGGCTCCTTCCACCGTCGAGAGGAGGGGTTCGAGGGGTTCAATGATCCTTTTGATCTTCTTGAAGAGCAATCGCTGGACTTCCACGTTGACGTCGACCAGCCGGTAATGGGAGATCCGGGCGAGGCTGGCGGCCCTTTCGATGGCTTCGGTGTCGCCGCCGACGGCGTCGGCCAGGCCAAGCCTCACGCTCGCCAACCCAGTATAGGTCCGGGCCTCCACCAGCTCCTGCGGGGTGATGTTCAGCCTGTCCCCCCGCTGGGTGAGCACCATCTGGAGGAAGGACTCCTTGAGCTGCTCCAGCTCGCCGAAGAGGTCCCGCTCGGTGCCGCCGGTCAGCTTGGACGGACCCGTCTCGATCTCGAAGTCGCTGGGAGCCGGAGGGGGCCCGAACCTCACCCGCACGCCGATGCTCCCCACGATCGACGAAGGCTTGACGAAGACCTCGTTGGCTCCCATCGCCATCATGTAGGCGCCGCTGGCCAGAAACTGATCCGCCGCGACGACGACGGGTTTTTTCTCTCGCAACTTCAGCGTTTTCAGGAACAGATGCTCGCTGGGGGCAACGCCGCCGCCTGGGCTGTTGAGTTTGATCACCACGGCCTTGATCGAGTCGGTCCGGCTGACGAAGTCCAGCATCTCTCCGATAAAGAAGGCCGAGTCATCGTCGATGATCGTAAAGGGGATGTCGATGACGCCTATTTGGGGGCGCCCTTGAAGCGCGTTGAAAAAGAGCAGGTACCCAGCGAGAACACCGAGCCCCGCCATCACCAGCGCTATCACATACCACCGGATGGTGATTTGCCACACCGCGGCAAGTCGCGCCATCTGCTACTCTCCACCTTAGCCGAATTTTTCCGTTTCAGACCGCTGGCGCCCTGATCGACGGGGCGACGGTGGTGGGCTGAACCATAGCATCAGCTTCCGATGCCGTCAATCGTGATCGGACGCCCAGGCAAGGATGATCTTGAGATTTTGCGGTCGACGTTTGGTGTGGGTCCCTCGGGCTTCAGTAGCGCAGCAGTGCACCAATGTCTCCCATCTCTGTTAGGGATGGAATGGGATCGACGAAGTCAATCTCGGCCCTGCTCATGGCAAGCAGCTCGGTACACTCGTTGACCAGATCGACTTTGAAGAGAGAGGTTGACCCACATTGCGGGCATTCGGGTGAAGTGCTGGACTCCAGATGCTCGCAGTCGCGGCAGCGACGTCCATCAAAGTGCGCGTTCCGTGTTACGACCGCCTTTTCCACGCGGCCTGCCTTGGCTGCATGCAACACGTCCTCGATCCCGACCGCCGCCAAGCCGCTCTTGAGCAGCTCGCTCTTGATCACTTCCCAGAGAGCTTGCTCCGATGTGCGCTCTTGCTCGACAAAAAGGTCGAAAATTTCTTTTTGCACCCAATCATCGGTTTTGCCCAAGTCCAGGGCCTTATCTTTGACAGCCTTCCGGGCGATTTGGTTCGGCAAGGCCGCTCTAATCGCCCGTAGCGTTTCCTTGGACCCCACCATCAGAACCCGTCTGAAGGCGTTCTCTCGGTCTAGCTCCATAAGCTCATCAGCGATATCCTTAGCGTAGTGTTGAAGCTGCTTGTCCCGGCGTCGCTCATATCGCTGCTGCGACCAACCGCCTACCTTGACGTGGTTTTTGACATTGCCAGGAATCTGAACTTCGCGGCCAGGCACCGACGAGGCTACCAGGAACACTTTCGCTGATCTGTTGTCAGCAACCACCACGGCATAACTCTCATACTCGTCCTGGAATTCGGCCAGCGGCCTGATATAGGGTGACGAGTCCACCCAGAGCAGGTCGGGCAGGGAAACAGGCAGAGCGTGTATCTCGAAGAATTCGAGTGACCAACAGACGAACAGGCATAGGCTCCCGGACTTGTGAGGATTCCTTCGGAAGTAGTCGTCCACCTTGTTCATGTTTCGATCGAAGTGCCTGAGCTCATCCGGGTGGTCCTTGAGCAGCGCTCGGTCGGTCCTGATACGCTTGTCGAGCGCTGCCATTCCTGCCGGCCCGGAAAGGTACAGGCTAAGGAACGCGCGATCCGGGGCCGAAATCTCCGCCAGTTTTCTCAAGTCGATCTGGTTGGACTTGGTCGAGTTGTCGAACCCGGGATTTCCCATATCAAATAGATTCCCCCAGCCATGTGACCCTGTGGGATGCCGCGAACGATAAAATGGATTTCGCGCCTCCGGTCCCTGATCAGCGCGACGATCACGGTTTCCGGCGATTTCTGGATAAGGCCAGCCAGTTATCGGGCCATGGACCCGCGGGCGGCTTCTGAACAGTTCTTGCTGATGATGGGCCAACGAACTCTGCTCTAGCCTTATCGGGGCCCCGTATGAACGTGGACCGCCCCCTCAACCGTGGGATCGCTTTTCGCGCGAATATCAAGGACGCCCCGGACGCGCCACTCCACGCGGGATCGGTTCGTTTCGATGGTGGGCCAGGGGCCTGACGGCACCTGCAAGCGGTAGCGCCACTCCCGAACCTGCCCGTCCTCAAACGTAGGGCCGTCCTCTAAAACTTGCTGGTCAATGAGCCCGGACCAGCTTCTGTGGCCCGCCAGCTCCCCCCGTTCCAGCTCGACTCGGACCTGTCGTGGACTCAGGCGTTCACGAGTCTGGAGCCGCAGCGTTCCCTGTATGGTCTCTCCCGCCCGCACTGGATCAGATGGCATGGTTATCGACATCGTGCCATGATCGAACGTCGCCTCGGCTCGGGCCGTGAGATCCGAGCCAGCCGGCGGCTGAGGTGTTGAGACCACGAGATCGGCCTGCTCGTGCAGGTCGCGCCGCTTGGCTACGTCCACGGATGCTTTGAGGCTCCACTGGATGTTGACTGCGCCACCAATGACCGTAGGGGGAGCCTCGGACGGAAGCGCAAAGGTGACCCGCTTGCGCACGGGCATTTCGGCCCTGAGCTCGGTGGCTTCGATGAAGGGCTTCGAATCTTTGAACAAGATGTTGTTGAAGCGATAGAGCCTGGTGCGGTAATAGCCTCCGTACCGGGAGTAGACATAGCGACGGATCTGCTGCCAGTAGGTCTCGATGCAGATGATCTCGACCATGCCACCGCGCACCTCGGCATTCTGCCGCGGACGGAGGTTCAATTCGACATTCAGCTCGTCGCCGGGGTAGAACGGGCCCTTGTCGATTTTCAGTTCAAAGGCGACTTTGGGACGTCGCATGCGTGAGATCATGGGTTGTCCACCTTCCTTGGTGCGCCCATCAACCGGCCTTCATGAGGGAGCAGGGTAGCATTCTTGTCGAACCCGGATCGACCTGGGATCTCGAGTCGGATTATACCGTCAATCGGCATGGAAGAGGTATGGGCTTGCAACCAGCCTCTATCCGGTTGCCAACCGGGTATTTCTTTGCGGGGTTTATATGCCACCGAGATCAGGGAGGGTCGAAACGGGATGTTCAACATTGGATCGGGGGCTCTACGCGGTCAACGGAGTGGACTGTGGGTGAATCGACCGTGCCAGGCCGGATCCATGTCGCTCTCGGTCCGCTGGCGGCCGGCATCCCGTCGCCAAGCTCTCACCGATCGCCTTCGGGCCGCGCCAGACCGCCTTGTTGGTCCTAACATTACCCTTGGACCAGTTTTTTGGGGCAGGTCATCACGGAGTTCCATTGCCCCGAGCGTGTTTCCAATGCTATAGTGGATATATACAGAGACGAACATTTGGTTCGCTCTACAAGCGGCAGGGAGGCCTGCCAGAATACGTTTCATCGAGCTGAGAGTGTGACTTGGCTCAATGGAGTCAAGGAGTGCTCTCACTGAATTTCGAAGAACTGAACCTCAACCGATGTGTGCTTGCGGGCGTCAAGGCCGCAGGCTACACCAAGCCTACCCCGATCCAAGCGCAAGCTATTCCCATCGCTCTCAAAGGGCGCGACGTTCTGGGTCTGGCGCAGACCGGAACCGGCAAGACCGCCGGCTTCATGCTCCCGATTCTCCAGCGACTGATCACAGGCCCCCGGGGACCGGTGCGCGCTCTCATCGTCGCTCCAACCCGCGAGCTTGCGGAGCAGATTTATCAGACAGCCGTAGATCTGGGGAGGAATACCAAGATACGGAGCGTCGCCATCTATGGCGGCGTGAGCAAGGGGCCGCAGGTCGAGGCGTTGAATCGCGGCGCTGAGATTGTGGTCGCCTGCCCCGGCCGGCTGCTGGACCACGTCAACGATGGCAGCATCGATCTCTCGAGAGTCGAGGTGCTGGTGCTGGACGAGGCCGATACCATGTGCGACATGGGCTTCCTGCCCGACATCCGCCGAATCATCGCCCACCTGCCGAAAAAGCGTCAGACGCTTTTCTTCGCCGCCACCATGCCCAACGAGATTCGCGTCCTGTCCAAAGAAATTCTCCATGACCCGACCACGGTGCAGATAGGCGTCATCGCGCCGGCGAAGACGGTCTCTCACACCCTCTTTCCGGTGACGGACGCTCTCAAGAAGCGGCTGCTGCTGGATCTACTGCAACAGACGGCAACGGGACGGGTGATGATTTTCACCCGCACCAAGCACCGCGCCCGCAGGTTGGCCGGAGACCTGGAGAATGCCAAGTATCGCGTGGCCGCGTTGCAAGGCAACATGACTCAGAACCGGCGACAGCAGGCCATCAACGGATTTCGTGGCGGCAAGTACGACCTGCTGGTCGCCACCGATGTGGCCTCGCGAGGCATCGACGTGTCGGACGTTTCCCACGTCATCAACTTCGACATGCCCAACACGGTGGACGCCTACATCCACCGCATCGGGCGCACTGGCCGGGTGGAGCAGAGCGGCGAAGCCTTCACGTTCACTGTGCCGGAGGATGAGGTGTTGGTGCGGAAGATCGAAGCCGTGCTGGGAGCGCGAATTGAAAGGCGGCGCCTGCCCGATTTCGACTACGGCAGCTTCACACCGGATACCCAGGCTTCGAGGAGCCACCCGACACCAGAACGAGAGGCCCCGCGTCATCGCTTCGGGGAGCAGGCCCTGAAGAACGCCCAACGCCGTCGAAGGCCACATGCGCGGCCAGTTGCCAGATCGACTCAGCCACGACCGGACAATCAGAATAACCCCCAAGGCCCTCGCGGGCGACGTCCCCGATGGCGGAGTCCCGCTCCGGCAGCGAATCCCGCTCGGTAGCCATGGATCACTCTTCCCCAAGCGACCCTTCGAATGTGCGCGTCCTCTCCCGGGCTTCCGGCCCCGCGGTGATTATGGCGAAACGTACCAACGAAAAAATTCGCAATATTGCGATCATCGCCCACGTAGACCATGGGAAGACGACTTTGGTCGATGCTTTGCTGAAGCAAGGCCAGGTTCTCCGGCCCAACCAGCAGGGTGGCGAACTGATCATGGACACCAACCCCCTGGAGCGGGAACGGGGCATCACCATCCTGGCCAAGAACACTGCCGTAACCTACAAAGGTGTGACGATCAACATCATCGACACCCCCGGCCATGCCGACTTTAGCGGCGAGGTCGAACGGATCATGAACATGGCCGACGGATGTTTGCTGCTTGTGGATGCTGTCGATGGTCCTATGCCTCAAACCCGCTACGTCTTGAAGCGGGCTTTGCAGCAGAATGTGACTCCGGTGGTTGTCATCAACAAGATCGACCGTCCCGACGCCCGGGTACCCGAGGTGGTCGAGATGGTGCAGGACCTGTTTCTCGAGCTTGCCGTAACATCCGAGCAGCTGGATTTTCCGGTTCTGCTAACATCGGCGAAGCTGGGCTATGCTGTAGAAGATCTGGAGTCTCCAGGGCAGGATATGAAGCCTTTGTTCGATACCATCCTCCGGGCTGTGCCTGCACCCTCCGGGGACCCGGATGCACCCTTGCAGATGCTGGTGGCTGCCCTGGATTACGATAACTACCTTGGACAGATCGCCATCGGCCGGGTGTTTCGAGGGACCATCAGGACGAAGGAGCCGGTTGTCCTGGTAGGAAAAGGTGGACGGATCCAAAACTACACCTTGGAGAAGATTTTCGTCTTTCGGGGACTGGAGCGTTTGGAAGTGCCGGAAGCTCCGGCTGGCCAGATCGTTGCCATCTGTGGCATCGAAAATGTTTCCATCGGTGACACTGTAGCAGCCTGTGACCAGCCTGAAGCGTTGCCCTCCATCGATATCGACGAGCCGACGGTGCAGATGACCTTCGGGGTCAACACTTCGCCCTTTATGGGCCGAGAAGGCAGCCGCTGCACCTCTCGAATGTTGCACGAACGCCTGCAAAAGGAGCTTCGGACCAATATAAGTCTTCGCGCCGAGACCACTGCAAGCGCCAACGAATTTCTGGTTTCCGGTAGGGGAGAATTACATCTGGCCATACTGGTGGAAACATTGAGACGGGAGCAGTTCGAGTTTCAGGTTTCCAGGCCGGAGGCGGTAACGAAGTACGTCGATGGCCGGCTTCACGAGCCTCACGAGCGCCTTATTATTAACACCACCGAAGAGTATATCGGCCAGCTAACCGAGAACCTGTCTGGCCGGCTGGCTGTGCTCAAAGATATGGTCTACGATGGTTCCGGCAACGTACGCCTCGAATACGATATTCCCACCAGGGGACTGATCGGGTTTGGTTCTTTCTTCTTACGCACGACCCGGGGCGACGGCACCAAAGACAGCATATTCACTGGATACAGACCGGTGGAAGGTGAAGTGAAACATTCGACTAACGGGGTTCTGGTAGCTTCGGAAAATGGGATTGCCGCCACATACGGACTGATTAATGCCCAGGGCCGGGGTGAAACCTTTATCGAGCCCGGAACACCGGTGTATGCAGGTATGATCGTCGGTATGCATCGTCGAGACGAAGACATTGGCATAAACGTCTGCAAAGAAAAGAAGCTGACCAACATGCGGTCATCGACCGCTGATATCGCGATTCGGTTGAGCCCCCAGGTGAAGATGAGCTTGGAGGAGGCCCTGGATTTCATATCTATCGATGAGCTGCTTGAGGTGACTCCCAAGAGCTATCGTCTGCGAAAGAAGGAGCTGTCCGCTAGGGTCCGGCAGCGTCAAAAACATCGTTCTCAACGGGTCAGGGAGCAGGAGCGTTCGGCCTGATTCCGACACCTCAAAAACCGATACCGGTAGGATCCCCCAGGTTGCCGGCGTGGCGACGATGCGCCTGTTTAGTCACCAGCGCCGTGGCGTTGGCCAGCTCCAGCAACGGCCTCTAGAGCCTATACCGCGCTCCCTCTGCCCGGAGCCGCTGCTTCCGTAGCTCATAGTCTGGGATCAGGGTAGCGAGTCGGGTCCAAAACGCGGGTTTGTGATTCGGGTGGAGGAGGTGGCACAGCTCGTGAGCGACGACGTAGTCCACAAGGGCTGTGGGAGCCATCACGATCCGCCAGTTGAACCGAAGGACTCCTTGAGAACTGCAACTACCCCAGCGCGCCTCCTGGTGTCGAACGAGAACATCAGTTGGCTTGACACCGAGCCTCTCGCCCAGAGTGGCCACACGCTGGATAATCCTCTTGGCGGCATGGTCGCGGAACCAGCGTTCCAGGGCACGCGCTATCTGTTGCCTACGCTCGTCCTTGGCGAGACCAGCGCGTACCTTTACCTCGAAGCGCCCCGGCAGTAGCCGCACCTCGGGGCTGCGCAGGCCCTTGACCTCGGCCACCTTGAGCCGGGCCTGCCTGCCCAGGTACTCCAGGGACTCCCCACTGACAAACCGCCGGGGGGCCGTTGGCACATGGCCGTTCCTACTCTCTTCGATCCGCTTGATGATCCACGGGGCGCGCCGACGGAGAATCTCTTCCAGTCGCTTCGGGGTCGCAGAGGCCGGCGCCGCAACCCACACCCCGTCGACAGGGTCCACAGTGATTTGAACCGTCTTATGCCGCCGGCGGCTGCGGACCACGCGGTACGCCAGGGTCGTTTCACCAATCCTGATGTGTTGGAACTCTCCGTGGCTCATCTCGCCATGTTCCTCCGGGCAGCGTCGCCAGGCTACCTTGAACCGTGGCGAGCCGGAGGGCCGGCGGGCCGGAGGATCGAGAGCCCTATCAGGCCGCCGGCCCCGAACGACCGGTTGCGCCGGCCTCTTCGAAAGCCGTTTCCAGCGCGGTTATGAAACCATCGATATCGGACTGGGTCATTTCCGTACACAGATTCGTCCTCGAGCCGCCGGGTACGTGATAGCCCTGGCCGAGCAACGAAAAGCCCACTCGCCAGGCCATGTCGGCATCTCCCCGCAGCCGGTCCCGGTAGTTGCGGACGGGTCCGTCGGTGTAGTGAAACGCGGAGATGTGCTGGACTCCGGTCACGCACAGGGAGACGCCGCGCCGGGCAGCGAGATCGCGCGCCCGCTGGCGCAGGTAATCGCCGAGCTCGCCGAGGTACGAATATTCTTTCGGCGTGAGCTGCTCGAGCTGGGCGACGCCTGCCACCATCGCCAGAGGATGGGCGTTGAAAGAGCCGGTGTGGAGGACCGCCGGCTGGCCGTCCTCCGGCTCGCACAGCGCCATGATGTCGGCCCGGCCGCCGAACACGCCCATCGGCATGCCCGAACCGGCCGACTTGCCGGTGGCGGTCAGGTCGGCGTCGACCCCGTAATACTGCTGCGCGCCCCCTGGAGAGAGCCCCATCGAGATCATTTCATCGAAAATGAGCACTATTCCGTGCCGATCGCAGATTTCCCGGAGCCCCTCCAAGAACCCCGGCTCCGGTGGGATCGCGCCCCCGGCGCCCAGCAGGGGCTCGGTGATCACCGCGGCCAGCTCCGATGCGTGGGCCTCGATGGCGAGGGCGCAGCCTTCCAGATCGTTGAAGGGCAGGAACTCGACCTCGTCGGCCGTCCAACGAGGGACTCCCATGCTCACCGGGTTGTCTTCGGTGCCGGGCTGGGCACGGGCGGCGCTAGCGCCCATTCCCGAGCACATCATGTCGTGGGTGCCGTGATAGCTGCCTTCCATGCGGGCGAAGCGTGTCCGGCCCGTGAAAGCGCGGGCGAGCCGCACGGCGAACATGGTCGCCTCGGTGCCGGACGATGTGAAACGGACCCGTTCCATCGACGGGACGCGCTCGTGGAGCAAAGCGGCCAGCTCCACCTCGCTCTCGTGCATGAGACCGTACGCCAGGCCCTTGTCCAGCTGCGCCCGCATCGCCTCCAGTACCTTCGGGTTGGCATGGCCCAGCGGCAACGCGCTGAACGCGAGGGCGAAATCGAGGATCGCTCGCCCGTCGACGTCGTAGAGGAACTGCCCCTTCGCGCGCTCGATGAACAATGGGTAGTGGGAGAAAACCAAGCCCGAGCGACTCACCCCGTTGGGCAGATGCTCTCTCGCCCGGCCGGCGAGCGCCTTCGACCGTGGCGTGGCATCGAGGAATCGCTGATCGGCCCTCTGCATGCTTTCGGGCGTAGAAGAGCTCATTGCCGGTCATCCTTTCACCGCGGCTGGCGCGACGGCCGCCCTCGGGACCGCACGACACGTTGAATCGTTCGCAGCGACGACCGCAAATTCGCGGGCGGCCCATAGCTTGGCGCTGGCCGAGTTATAGCACACATTCGCGGCGCTGAACACATCGGCGGCCACACGGAGTGTGCCAGGATCGACGATATGGAACGCAGGCCGGGCCTGGGCCCGATCTCCCTATCAATCACCTGTGGCTCGGCCGTGGCCACTTGAGACTTTTCCTGGCTAGGGGCGGTGACGAGTACCCCTTCAAGGGCGCGCCATGCACCGTCCTGGGGGTGAGCTAAGAGCAGGCCCTGGCCAAACTACATCCAGTTCCCCGCTGGCCTCAGTGGAGTGGTCGTCGCTGCCGCAAGCTAAGGATAAACGAAGGCGGCTTTGTTTACATAACCCGCAATGCCTGGGCGGTGGAATCAGCGGCAACGGCACGGACCGGCTCCAGGGCGACGACGCTGGCGAAATGCGGACGCCCGTCCAGCAGCGAGAGGAGTGCGACGTCGTCTCCGGGACGCAGCTCGTTCAGCACTCTGGACAGGGGGCCGTGGTTCGGCGAGGACACCTGAGCCACGGCGGCCCCTTCGGCCAAGCACACCCGCGGCCTCCACCGGCGCGCCCTGGCGCGCGATGACGTCCCCCGGGCCGAAACGCGCCTAGCGGGCGGACCCGAAGAGCCCATCCACCTCGCTTGCGTCCAGGTTCTTGAGCAATCGATTTGCCGAAAGCGCGTGGGCGGATTCCAGCCGGACCGCTCGGCTATCCTGCTTGACCGCCATACCCGCCGCCTCCTTGTGGAGCGCCCTGGCTGCCCCTGCGATCGTCTGCTTCGAACGTTTGACTCGATGGTAGGTGTGGCCCGTGCCCGGAGAGAGCAGTCATCCCCCACTGTGTCGGGAGCACACCCTCTAACGGCACGCTTTGATCGACGAAGTTCGAAGCTAAACCTAGATTCTAACCTTGAGGCGATCAAGCGGCTCAAGGCCTACCGGCCCCCTCCCAATGACGTACAACATTGCTAGGCGCCACACAGCAGCATTGCTAGGCGGCACACCAGGAATTGAGGGTTCCCGCAGGCGAAAACGCCCCATGGAAAGGCTATGATTCTTGAAGAAGCCACGCACCTCCCTCGTGGTGGCATCTCTCCTTATTAGAGCGGCAGGCGTGACCTCACCTGCCGCTCTCTCTTTTGTCTTGCCATGGACGCTCCGATCGAGGTAACAATAGGCACGGGACCATCGTCAAAAGAGCTCGAATCCGCCCGACGTGCTCGCAGCGGCATTCGAGATGGGCCGGGAGGACGCCGGTCTCGAGAGAGCGTTAGAGGCGTCTACCGGCCCGTCCACCGGCGGCAAGCTGAACCGGAAGCGAGAGAAGGCCCTGGCCCCGACGCTGGCGTCAGGCCGCCATTGCTTGTGCGCGTCATGCCTGGGAGCAAGCCTGTAGACCGACCGCCATCTCGCGTCCGGAGCATAGAGCGTGGGCCGCATTCTTACACCTCGCCGCCCATGCTTCGGAACTTGGCGTTGATGAGGTCATTGCGCAATCCCGCGCAGCTTGACGATCTCGTCCCGCAATGCCCTGACTGGAAATGACGCAGCGCATTAAATCTGGATGAAACGAGAAACGGGGGACGAGGCAGGAGGAAACGCGCCTGGACAGGTCACCGGCGGCCGCCACCGAACCCCCCGAAAGAGTCGCCGCGGGCCGATGGCTCTGCGCTGCCCGTGCCCAGCAGGGCCTGGGTCTCGGCCTCCTTGTAGATCCCGGTGCTGGGATGGAAGGCCGCCCATCCATACCATTCGGTGATGAACGACGTAACGAACTCCAGGCGTTGGCCTGCCAGCGGCCCATCGACGGCGACACCTTCCTGGTTCCACGTGGTGCCCGTCTCGTCGTCGACGATCCGCCCACCGGTCGCACTGAATGTCAGGGTGTCGCCGTCCAGGACGCGCGAATAGGCGATGCCGAAGGCCTTCGCCTTGTCATGGAACACCACGATGGGCAGCTCTCCCAGGATGTCGTTGACCGCGCCGAGGCCATCGACCAGAATATCGAGGGCGTAGGCCTGGCTGGCGTCGCCGGACGTCACGCCGACCACGATCGTGCCGTCCGGCAGGCGCGGGTCCCAACTGAGCAATGACTGGACGAAGCCCGGTCCAAGCCCACTCATGCCGATCGTCACCGGCCGGTACTGGGACGAGAACGGTGTGTCCGGGTCCAGAACGGTCGTGTCGGGATGGAGCTCCAGCCACTCTCCCCACGTGGTATGAAGGAGGGGAATGATGGCCATGGTCGTTCCGGTAGACGTACCCTGAATGGCCTTGCCTTCAAGATGGGTCCACACGGACCCCGACTGGCGGTCCGCCATGGCGAAAACTCCGTTGTACAGACCCATCGCGTCGAAGGTGAGGCGTTCGCCGTCGACCAGGGGGTCGAAACCGACCCCCGAAGAGCAAGCGACTCAGTAGGTGACGGTGACGGGTTGGCCTCCTACCACGTCGTTGATGACGTGGTGATAGCGGGCCATCGCCACAGGATAGGCGCGGCTCTCACCGTTTTGCGAGATGCCCATGATCAGCGCGTCCTCGCTCAAATAGTCCGCTTCCGACGCGCTGAGCACGTCCGGATCGTCAAGCGCAACGAATCGCGAACCCCCGGTGATTATCAGTTTGCTCTCATCAAACGCCACGGATGCGTCGCCGTTGTCCGCCGCGGAGGAAGACGGCGGCGGGGTTGGCGTCGGAGGCGCCGTTGCAGCCGTGGCCGGCATCCCGGCCGCCTCTTGAGTCGATTCGGGGCCTTCCGTTGGCGTTGCGACGGGCGTATCGGAGATCGACGCTGAACCCGAACACGCAGCGAGCAGCAACGACGCCACGGCAACGAAGGCCACAGAGTATTGCCAATTACGTAGGGCCATGTTTTTCCACCTCGACCTATACAACGACCAAGCCGTGCCCCCGGTTAGCAGGTGGCCCCGGAACACGATGATAGCCTGCACAAACTTGCGTTCGGCTGTTACCCTTGCATCAGTGTGGCCCCTGAGAGCGCGGGCGGCAACAAGGAGGAGTCGTGGACCGCGAACGAATCCGCGTGGGGATCGTCGGCGCCAGCGTGCGATACGGCTGGGGCCAGCGGGCCCACCTGCCCGCCATTCTGGGGCTTCCCGAATACGAGCTGACGGCGGTGTGCACGGCTCATCCGGAGACGGCCGCCGAGTCGGCCCGCCATTACGGCGCCCGCCACGCCCTCCATGATTACCGCGAGCTTGCGCGTCATCCGGATGTCGACCTGGTCGTGGTCTGCGTCCGGGCGGCGCTTCACCACGACATGGTCAAAGCCGCGCTGGAGGCGGGCAAACACGTGCTGTGCGAGTGGCCTCTGGGGGCCCGTCTGGACGCCGCCCGGGAGCTGGCGGCCCTGGCCCGCCAGAAACGCGTCCACACCATGGTCGGTCTCCAGTCCCAGGGCTCGCCCGCGATTCTCCATCTCAAGGACCTGATCGCCGATGGATACGTCGGGAGGCCGCTGGCCTGCTCGATGTCGCTGGCTATCCCAAGGTACCCCGGATACCGCACGCCGGAGGAATGGGTCGCGGACCCGGAGAAGGGCGCCCGGGTGCTGATGATCCACGCCGGCCACGCCATCGACTCGTTTTGCTGTTGTGTGGGGGAGTTCCGCGAGGTCTCGGGGAGCATAACGGCCCATATCCCAGAACCGGGCGCCGTGCGGTCGACGGCCGACGTTCCGGAGGAGTCGCCCGACGCGGTGATCGCCGGGGGCGTGCTTCAAAACGGAGCGGTGGCTACCATCAGCGTCACCACCAACGTGGGCCGGGCCGGTGGATGGCGCATGGAGGTCCTGGGAACGGAAGGGAGCATCGTCGCCACGTGCCCGACCACGGTGTTGTGGGGCGACGTGACCCTGCGAGGAGGCAAGGTGGGTGACCACGAGATGACCGCGTTGGACGTGCCAGCCGGTCTGCGGACGGCGCCGGAAACGGTGCCCGCCGGCCCGCCGGTCAACGTTGCTGAACTTTACCGACGCCTGGCTCAGGGGATCCGCGAAGGCCATGCCGTCCATCCCAGCTTCGACGACGCCGTGCGGCGGCACACGCTGCTGCAAGCGATCGAGGACTCGTCGAGAACAGGGCAGCGGCAGATCATCAGTGGAGATCGAACGGCGCTCGATCATCGGTCGAAGGAGGAGAGCTCCGGTATCGCTGGAGCAACTTGATGCGCTGTCCGGAGCTGCCAAGGATTTTTCCCGGCAGCACACACCGTGCGGGTCGACATGCCGTGTCATCTCTTCGCTCCGGCGGTGGTCCAGAATGGCTGGAGCACCTGGTCTCAACGTGGCCTCTACGGCCTCGCCTGGTACACGAATTGGTTGTCAAAAGGCCGGACTCTGGCTACGGAGCCACGTGGGCAAGCACCTCTCGCCCGTAGAACTTGATCTGATCGAGATGCTCCCGATGGCTGGTATCGTCCCGCCGGAAGAGCGGGATGAAATGGCTGATCTTGAACTCTTGCACGTAGCTTCTGATCCCTTCGATCACCTGGTCGGCGGTGCCGACGATAGCCCGCTCGCGAACGATCTCGTCGAACGAGAGGTCAAGGTTCGCGGTGCCGGGCTCCTGCATGCCCCATCGCGCGTACACCTGTCCGCGCCATTGGCTCCCAAGCCAGTCCCGGGCCTGCTCCAGCGCCTCGTCGTGGGTTTTGCCGATCACGACGCTGCGCATCAGCACTCTGGCGCCCGCCGAAGGCTTGCCAGCCTCTCGTGCCCCCTGCTCGAACAGACCGAGGTGCTGCCGCAGAAGGTCCTTGGTATAAAAGCCCGGGATGATCCAGCCATCGCCCAAACGCCCCGCTCGGCGTACCGCGCCCGCGCTCTGCGCGCCTAAAAATATGGGGACGCCACCCGGCTGCAGGGGGGTGACCGAGCTACCCGCATCGTCTACATCGTAAAACCTGCCCTTGTGTGTGACGTTCTTCCCAGTCCACAGCTTGCGCATCAAGGGAATAGCCTCTTCCAGCCGGGCCACCCGCTCCGCCTTTCGGACGCCTGCCGCTCGGAACTCTTTCTCCCGGTAGCCCAGACCGACGCCCAGGATAAAATGCCCGCCGGTGATCAGGTCGAGCGTCGCGGCCTGACCAGCGATGTCGACGGGATTCTGCTGCGGGAGCACCAAGATGCTGGTCATGAAGTCCATGCCAGGCCCGGCGGCGGCGCACCAGCCAATCATCGGCACAGGCTGCAGTATGTGCGCCAGCCAGTGGTGCGCGCACTTCACGAGGTGGAAACCGCTGTCGTGCGCGACCCGGACAGTCTCCGCCGAACGCGCGGGCAGCTCCGCTAGAGGGAACTCCGCCTGCATGTGGTTGATGCTCCAGCCAAGGCCGAACTTTACACTCATCGTCTCTTCCTTTCTCAGGGTCACCGGAGCGCTGAAGTGCGGCGCCCCGGGGACCAGTATTCAGTCAACTTGAATTAGAGGGGGAAAGACGGTGAAGTGTGGTGCGCGCATCTTGGGCGGTGAAGCGCCAGTCGATGGAGGAGACGGCCTCGTTGCGCTCTTGCTCGATGCGGCAACTTTCCGGCGATGGGTTTCTTCTGCGTCTCCAAGAGACCCTTCGTTCCGATACGGCGGGACTCAGGGTAGCAATTGAAAGGCCCTGGCACTCTGCTAGAGCGATTTTACCTGGCGTCGAACGGGCTTCTAGAAGCAAAGGTCGTGTGCGGCTCGCTCGCCTGGGCCTGACCGTAAGGTCCGTCTGGAGCCCCTCTAACCGAACCCGTACAATCGGGCGGCGTTGCCCGCCAGCATGGCCAGGCGCGGCTCCTCCGGCACCCCGGCGAAGTTCCGCTCGATGACCTCTTGCGACTGGGGCCACGTGCCGTCAAAGTGGGGGTAGTCGTTGGACCAGGCAATGCACTGGGGGCCGATGATATCGTAGAGCCGCGGGCCGGCCGGGTCGTCCATGAACGTGCAGACGACGTTGCGGCGGAAGTAGGCGCTGGGCGGCTCGGCCAGCTTCGCCGGGAACCGGTGCGGGTGCCGGCGAACGGCGTGGTCCATCCGCTCCATGAAGTTGGCCGCCCAGCTGACGTCGCTCTCCGCCGAGATCATGGTCAGGTCCGGGTGCCGCTCGAACACGCCGGCGAAGATCATCGCCGCCACGGACCGCTGAACCCACACGGGCAAGGTCGGGTAGCCCACGCCGAAGGCATCCCGCTTCTTTTTGACCCATGCCAGCACATGCATGCTGACCGGTAGCCGCGTCTCGGCGGCGGCCTGCCAGAACGGCTCGTAGTAGGGGTCACTGTAAGGGCGGATTTCGTCGGGGATGATGGCGATCATCGCCCCCGCCAGGCCGATGTCCCGCATGCGGTAGATCTCCTGGGTCGCCAGCTCGACGTCGCCCAGTCCCACGAGGCCGACGGCCCGGTATCGGTCCGGGTGGGTCCCGGCAAATTCGACGATCCAGTCGTTGTACGCCTTGAAGGACGCATGCTGGAGCTCGATGTCCTCCAGGGCGTAGAGGTGGGTGGCGTAGGTGGGATACAAGACCTCCGCGTCCACGCCGTCGATGGCCAGGTCTTCCAGCCGGGCGTCGGGGTCGTAGCCGCCACGGATGTTGTGCTCGAACCTGGTCATGGCCGCCAACTCGTGGGCCTTGCGTCCGGCGCTGGCCATCGCCCCCGCGCCCTGGTCCTGGAGGCCGTCGCAGACGAACACGTCCTGGTCCGTCTGCCGGACCAGCCGGGGCGCCCGTTCCCGGTAGCGGCGCTCCACCCGCTCCTGCCAGAGGTCAGGCTCCGCGATGTGGGAGTCGGCCGAGATGATACGATATTCCATGGGGCGCCTCCTACGGATAGCTGGATCGCTACCACCCGTTCAACCACGCTGACTATTCGGCAACCTGCCTTACGCTGCCTCCTGAGAACTCCGTACCTCCTGCCTCGGCCAGGCGGTCTCGGCCTGGAGGGACCCATGAGTCTGGACGGAGCCTGGAGCCATAAGCCGTTGATTTCAGCCCGCCACGCGTAGGGAGCGGGTTTCGAGCCGGCTACCACATGCCACACTCGTTCGACCAAGTGTAGCGGATAGTTCAAGCCCTTGGCGAGAACGTCGCTCCGGTGAGGAAGCATTCGCCTGCCTCGGAGCGAAAGCACGGCATACGAAGACGCGCTCCGGCCTTGGCACGTCAACCACCGCATGGGGACGGAAGAGACGCGGCGGTGCGGCTGTCCGCTTGTACGCCGGTCCAACCCCATCCCTCGACCACACGAAGTGGGGATCGCGACTATCGGTGGTCAAGGCTTTCCGCAGCCGCTCCAAATGGGTCCGCTCAAGCCAACCCTGACCGATCGTCGCACAAGCGGACGCTCCATAAGAATTAGGTGTTGGGGCAGGGCAGCGACGCGCGAATTGAATCTGTTGGAAGGTCTCCAAAATGGAGCGTTTTGGAGTGGTGGAGGCGGGGGAGGGTCGAGCTCGGACTGAAACGCAGCCTGTCAGTGCTGGTAGGGGCGGCGTGGACCGAACGAACGAGCTGAGCCGCGAGGCTCGCAGGGCCTGGTTGGCTGGAGCGATGGGTTAGGTAGGGCTCTTAGGAGCATAGGTTGACGACCCAACGTTCATATTTTGGCTGCCCCAGGTACTTCACATCGTTCACCGTCGTTCCCCTTACGGGGCTTCTTACGGTGAGTCTAGCGCGCTCTCGATAGCTTGCACACCAAGCGCCGTACAGGCTTTAGCGGCCGCGTTACGAGAGGCGCCCCCCGCCGGTGCCACGGAGTCGGGGGTCGAGAACGTCACGGATGGCATCGCCCAGGAGATTGAAGGAGAAGACGGCCAGGCTAATGGCGACCGCGGGCACGATCACCAGCCACGGCCAGTTCCTGAACTCGCTAGGGGCGTCGACACCGGTGCCTGCGCGACCGCTGATCATGGCGCCCCAGGAAGGTTCTTCAAGGCTAGCGCCGGCGCCCAGGAAGCTGAGGCTGGCTTCGAAAAGGATGGCGCCGCCCAGAAGGATGGACGCCTGGATGATGATGGGCGCCGTGACGTTGGGTAAGATGTGTCGGAACATGATCCTGGCGTCGGACGCTCCCAGAGCTCGGCTCGCCTCGATGAACACGTTTTGCTTAATGGAGATCACGGCTCCCCGGACGATCCGAGCGGTGCCGGGGATGAGGACGATGGTGATAACCAGCAGGGCATTGTTCAGACTGGGGCCCCGGACGGCGATGATCCCCAAAGCCAGAATCAATGCCGGAAACGCCTGAACGGCGTCGATGATGCGCTGGCCCAGCAGGTCCAGCTTGCCCTCGAAGAATCCTGTGGTCAGGCCGATGATGGTGCCGATGCCAACGGAGAGGCCGACCGCGACGAAGCCCACGTACATGGAGAGGCGGGCGCCAAAGAAAGCCCGGCTCATCACGTCCCGTCCATTGACATCGGTCCCTAACCAAAATTCGGAGGATGGCGCCAGGTGGGGACCGCCCACGAACGGCTCCGTGGGATCGAAGGGCGCCAGAAGGGGCGCGAAGATGGCGATGACGATCATGCCCAGGATCACCAGCGCCGAGACGAAACCGAGGGGCTTGGCCCTGGCGAATGACACCAGACTGCCGAGCACCGCGCGGGCCGCCTGCCATCGGGGTCGGACGAAGATGCCGGCTTCTTTGGTTCGCGTCTGCTCAGTGGCCATCGGCTGCTGCCCTTAGCTGTACCGAATCCGGGGGTCGAGCCAGGCGTAGGAGAGGTCCACCAAGAGGTTGATCAAGATGATGGAGACGCCGAAGAAGAGCACGGCGGTCTGGATCAAGGGTAGATCCCGCCGGCCGATAGCGTTGATCGTCTCCCGCCCCACCCCAGGGAGGTTGAAGATTGTTTCGGTGATCGCGACGCCTCCGACCAGAAATCCGAGCTGAGCGCCCAGAATAGTGATCACGGGGATAAAGGCGTTTTTCATGGCGTGGCGCGTGATAACGGTGCGCTCCCGCAGCCCTTTGGACCAGGCCGTCCTGACGTAGTCCTGCCGCAGCACCTCGAGCATCGAGGAGCGCAGCATTCGCGCCGTGATGGAGGAGAGCCGGAAGCCCACGATGAGGGCCGGCGTGGCCATAATCAGGAGGTTCTGCCGGGGGTTATCGAAGAAGCTCTCGTAGAAGAGAGGCGGCGTCCACTTGAACCAGATAGCTCCCAGCGTCAAGACCAACATTCCGATGATGAAATCGGGAACGGATAGGCCGGCGATGGCGAAGATCCTCCCCCCGTAATCGCCCACCGAGTCCTGCCGGATGGCGGACCAGATTCCGATGGGAATAGCGACAAACAGAGAGATGAGCGTGGCAATGATCGCCAGCTCGAGGCTGACAGGGATCGCCCGCTTCAGGATGTCGGCGATCGGTCTTTGATCAGCGCTGAGCGAGGTTCCCAAATCCCCCTTGAAGATCCCGCCCACCCAAGAGAAGTATTGGGAGCCTTCGCTGGGGTGGATGAAGGGGAAATCGGCGTCGACGGCGACGAGGAAGGGCCGGTCGAGGCCGACCTCGTGGCGCAGCGCCTCGAGCTCCTCCACGGTGACAATCGCCTCGGCTTCCGCCACCCTTTGGAGTATGGCATCGCCCGGCGCCAGGCGGGTCAAGGACGCCGCCATGAGCGTGACCAGGATCAGGACGGGAATTGCGATCAGCAGTCGCCGAATCGCGTATTGCCTCATCGATCTCCCCTGGGGATTATGTAGTCACCAGATGGGAAGGGGCTGCTCCAGCAGCCCCTTCCTCCCGGAATGAGTAACCTATTCTTGCTTCCTTAGTCGTCGAGCCAGATCAACTCCAAGAGGTTCCCGCCCTGGTGACAGCACTCGCCGCCCTTGGACTGGTTGTAGAAGTTGCGGACTGTACCGCCGAAGATGATGAACCGGGCCGCGCTGGGATAGACGATGCGCCGCAGCTCGTCCCGAAGCTCAATCAGGAACACTTCCGTCGCGATCTCTTTCTCTCGCTCGAGAGAGACGCCCGCAGAGATCTCCTCCACCAGCGCGTTGATGTCAGCGTTGTCGAACTCGGCAAAGTTGCGCTGTTCGTCCCCGACCAACGTAGCGAGGGACCCAGCCGTCGTGGGCACGACGTTGTTGAAGTACATGGCCATGCTGGGGAACTGCTGGTGCTCCGTTCCGCCCAGGAATCCGATGGCGGTGTAGTAGATCTGGATGTCGGGGACCTTGTTCACGTCGACATTGATGTCGAGATTCTTCTCCAACTCGCCGGCGATGGCGATGGTCTGGTTGGTTATGACGGCGCTGTACTCGTTGTAGATGATCTCGTGGTCCTCGCCGGGACTATGCCCCGATTGGGCCCAGAGCTGCTTGGCGAGATCGGGATCGAAGACGTAGGGGTTCTCCTCGTCGGGAACCCCGGCGTCCCGCAAGAACTGGGCGGTGTTGGCGACCGTGGCGGTGACGTCGAAGATCAGGCCTGCGGAGGCCGTGGGGGGTTGTAGCGCGGCGGCGCCCTCGTGGACGTTGGTAATCAGCTGGTTCCAATCGATGGCCTTGGCGATGGCCAGCCGGGCGTTCTTATCGGCGAAGGGAGCGCCGGGGCCCTCGGTCCTCCATCCCAGGGAGAAGATGCCCTGGGCCGAGAACATCTCGACGATCTGGCATGCCTGGCAGTCGCGGCCGAAGTTGATGGCGGAAGAGGGGGTGGAGACGCCGATGGTCAGGGCAGCGTCGACCTGCCCGGTGATCATGGCCGAGCGAGCCAGGGGGACGCTCAGGACAGCAACCACGTACCGGTCCAGGTAGGGGAGGGGGTTCCCATCGCCGCCGTTGCGCCAGAAGTTGGGATTAGGGATGTACTCGGTCTTCACGGTTTGGTCTCGGGAGTCCATGATGAACGCGCTGGTGCCCACCGGCTTGCTCTGGTAGTCGCCGTCGAGGTTAAAGACCTCGGGAGACAGAATCCGGTTCTGCCAGTCGGATAAGGTCGCCGGGAACAATGGGTCGGGCACCTCGAGCATTATCTCCACCGTATTCTCGTCGATGGCGTTGGCCCCGAGGATGTTGCCCCACAGGCCGCCCGTCGGGGTGCCCTGGGGACTGCCGTCGGACTTGGTGAGGTTGCCCAGCCAGTAGTTGACGCTGTGGACCACGTCGGCGGCCACGAGATCACGGCCATAGAGGTCGCTGAGGGCCGAGTCGTAGCCGAACGCGGTGCTGGGAATATCCTGCCACGTGGCTGCTTGATTCAGCTTGAAGCGCCACGTCTTGCCATCTCCCACCACCTCCCAGGAGTCGGCCAGGTCGGGCGAGGGTTCGCAGATCCCGATATCTCCCACCGTCTGCAGCGGCGCAAGCGCACAGCGCACCAGCTGGCTGTAGATGGGCGTGCCCATGGTCGCTACGGTGAACGACCGGCTGAGGATCATGTCGATGGAGCGGGACTGGAAGAAGGCGTAGGTGAAGGTGCCGCCCCGCTTGGGTGGCACTCGCCAGTCGGTCTTGTTCTGGATCCAGCGGTAGCCGTTGATGCGTTCGGTCTGGGCGGCCAGTCCGGGAACCGCCGTTGGCGTCGCCGTTTGCACGACGACGACCGTCTGCTGCACGATCTGGGGCGTCGGCGTGGGGCCGGCGGTTGGCGTCGCCACCACTTGCACCGTGCGTTCGACTGTTACCGTGCGCTCGACCACCACCGTCTGCTCGACCACCACCGTCTGCTCGACCACCCGGGCGGTCGGTGTGGGGCCGGCGGTTGGCGTCGCCACCACGACTCGGGGCGTTGGCGTGGCCCCGCCTCCGCCGCACGCGGCGACAACCATCACGACTGCCAGACCTAGTAGGGCGCCTGCCCCTATTTTTCTTCCACCGAGCAAC
>JACZVV010000136.1 GCA_022572465.1 Chloroflexota bacterium | reverse complement strand
TGGAAACCCACCGGGGACGCAGTGGGCGAGTCTACCGGTGTGGGCAAGAAGCCCAGCATAATGTCCCAGACCTGGAAAGATCCTGACGGTGATGCTCCCGGGGCCAAGGCACGGCAAATCGACAGTATTCTGAAGATCCACGGACTCGGCGGTCTCCCGCCGCTGGTGCCGACGGCCGCACCCGAACCCGAGCCCCTCACGATCGAAGAGCTAGAAGCGGCCGCCGTCGGCACCTACCCCGTCACCACCACGGTGAAGTCGGATCCCGCAGGACACGGTCCGTTCATTGGCTTGGCCGAGCAGATGGAAATCGGGATCACTGCCGGCAGCATTAACATCACAGGGCCCGCGCCTTGGGTAGACGTCAGCGGCTCGATGGCGCTCGACGGCAGCTTCACCGCCACTGGCCGCGGGACCGTCGCCGGGTTCGCGAACGTCGAGGTCACGTTCGAGGGGACTATCACCTCCGACGGCCAGCTCGCCGGCGACTACACGATGGGCGCCCAGGGGGGGCTTCCCACTGGCCAGCCCATCGTCTACCGGGTGGAAGGCCAGGTGGTGTGAGCGGGAACTCGCCGTGAGCTGCTCGGAATTGGCTCCCCAGCCGTCGATGGGTTAGGTTTGCGCCGCCTGCGAACCGTGGTGGGGCGTTGGGGGATTGCCGGATCAAAAAGCCCTTCGCCGCTTTCGGCACCGTTGCCGTCGGCTTGATTCTGGCGGGATGCAACGGGGGTGGCGCGCGTGCCGTCATGACCGCCGTCGCAGCGGCTGAAGCCTCTACTTCACCCGGGAAGCGGTCTCTTTGAACGGCAAGCAGAGCTTGACGTCGATGCGGGCGTCATCGGCCGTGCCCCGTTGGTGGAGCCGATCCCGTTGGTGAAGCCGCTCCAGAGGCCCGGCCAGCGCCTGCATGGCCGCCACTGGATCGTCCCAGTCGGTTTGGTAGATGGTGAGCAGCGTTGGCTGGCCCGGGTTCAGGCCGGTGTTCTCGTAGCGAGTCACGGTGTGGTACGGTCCCGCGGCGAGGGCCTCTGGAATATGGACCTCGTCGTACCACTGCTCCCGATCTGGGCCGTCGCAGTCGAACAAAACGGCCAGGATGCCCTTGGTAGCCCGGTCTTCGGCGCTCTCACTTGGATCGCCGATACGCCTGAAGACGCCCAGCATGGTCGTCGCGCTTTGCGGGTGGACGGGCGTGATCCGGCCCTGCTCGCGCAGCCTGGCGTTGTGGCCGGTGTGCTCGGTCCACGCCGCGTCCGCGTCGGCCCGGTGGGTCTGGTAGATGGTGAGGAACCGTGGGGAGCCGGCGTCGCCCCGCGCTTGCGGGTTCTCGAAGCGGGTCGCCCGGACGACGATGCCCGGCGCCAGCACCTCGGGGTAATGGACCCTGACCACCCAATCGTTCAGCTCCTCGGCCTTGCCAGGGTCTTTGGGGTTGCCGAGGATGAAGACGATGCCGGGAAGGAGTCTGCGTTCCATGGCGGGCCTCTCTTCGAGCCTGGGCCGTTCCGAGGCCGGCTCGCCTGCTCACGGCTGGGGCGCCGTCGTGGCGGTCTCATTCTCGTCCAGGTAGATGCTTCGTACAAGTGACGGCAGCGCCGACTCCTTCAACATTGCGACACCGGGGCGCTCGAGCCGCAGGCGGGAAGCGACGGAGGCGGGCCGGGGTATATACTTTCCGGGCTTACCCGGCGCGCCAGCGAGGAGCCGGCGCAAGCAAGCGATAGGGAGGTCCACGAATGTACGCAGCGATCATGGCGGAGACTATTCGGGTCCGGGGGCATGGCGGCGACTACATCGATGCCTACTTCGCGAGGCCGTTAGGTCCAGGGCCATATCCAGGCGTCGTGGTCATCCATCACATGCCGGGGTGGGACGAGGGCACCATGGAGATCACGCGCAAGCTGGCCGACCACGGGTATGTCGGCATCTGCCCCAACCTCCACTTCAGGGAGGGCCCCGGGACGCCGCAGGAGATGGCCGCCGCGGTTCGAGCCGCCGGTGGTGTGCCGGACGATCGATGCATCGGCGACCTGGAGGGCGGCGTCGAGCTCCTCCGGTCGCTGCCCTACTGCAACGGCAAGGTCGGCGTCATCGGCTACTGCTCCGGCGGCCGCCAGGCCTACCTCGCCGCCTGCCGCATCTCCAGTCTCGATGCCGCGGTGGACTGCTACGGCGGCAACGTGGTCGCCACCGCCGACAGAATCACGCCCGCGACGCCGGTGGCGCCCATCGACATGACGAAAGACCTGGCCTGCCCCCTGCTCGGGCTGTTTGGCGCCGAAGACGCCAACCCGGACCCAGCGCAGGTCGCGAAGATCGAGGCGGAGCTGAAGGCCCACGGCAAGACCTACGAGTTTCACACCTACGAGGACGCCGGCCACGCTTTCTTCTCCGTGGACCGGCCGAACTACCGTCCCGCCGCGGCTGCCGAAGGGTGGCAAGCGGTCTTCGCATGGTTCGAGAAGCATCTGGCCAGCTAGCCGCGTCCGGCGTCCGGGCGACGCCGGCGCTGGATATTTCGAGCACGTCCTGTTCGGTCTCGGGCGCGACACTCCCGACGGCGAGGAATTTCCCGTTCGCCTCGAGCTCCCCCGATTGCATCGGGGAGAGTCTCGACAGAGCCGGACTTGGCGAAGGGCCGTTCATGGTTCGACAGGGTTACGACGAAAGGCCTGTTTAGGCCAAGGCGTGATCATCAAAAGACCCCGTCCGAGTGGGCCGGATGCTTGACAAGCGCCAAGGAGGCTCGTACTTTCGAGGCGCCGACAAGGGATGCCCAAGGCGGAGCATGAGGATCACGACCGGCCCCCGCTCGCCACGGCCCGTCAGGAAGGACCGCTCATGGAGTACCGCACGCTGGGGAAGACCGGGCTGAAGGTCTCGGTCACCGGCTTTGGCTGCTGGGAGATGGGCGGCGGCTACGGCGACGTGGCGCAGAAGCAGACCACAGCCGCCGTCAATCGCGCCATCGACGTGGGGATCAACTGTTTCGATACCGCGCCGGCCTATGGGCGAGGCGAGTCCGAACGGATCCTCGGCGAGGCCCTTGGCGCGCGCCGCAAGGACGTCGTTCTCGTAACCAAGTGCGGCGTCGGCTATCCGGGCCGTCTCAAGAGCAGGGACAGCCGGCCGGAGTCCATCGCGGCCTCCCTCGAGCGGAGCTTGAAGAACCTGAACACCGATTACGTCGACGTGCTGCTCATTCACTGGCCGGACGTCACCACGCCCTTCGAGGAGACGATGGGGGCCTTGGACGACCTGGTGAAGCAGGGGAAGACGCGGTTTGTCGGGGAGTCCAATTTCACCCTCGACATGATCAAGGAGTGCATGCAGACCCGTCGATTGGATGTCGTGCAGGGTGGACTGCACATGTTCGATCGCCGCCTGGCCAGTGAGATCTTCCCGTATTGCCTGGAGCAGGAGATCGGCGTCATGGTGTACGGGCCGTTGGCCTTCGGACTCCTGGCGGGAGCGTTCACCGAGGAGACCGAGTTCGGCTCCAACGACTGGCGCTCCAACCCCAACATGCTGCCGGAGCTGTTCCTCAGGATGTTCGAGAGGGACAACTTCCGCCGGAACGTGGGCGTCGTAGAGGAGCTGAAGGGGATTGCGGCGCGGGCGGGCAAGAAGATGCCGCACCTCGCCCTGCGATGGGTCCTCTCGAACCCTGGCGTCCACGTCGCGTTGGTGGGCAGCCGGGATGCGGAAGAGGTGGAGGACAACCTGGGCGTGCTGGACTGGACGCTCTCGGACATGGACAGGGCGGAGATCGACGCCGTGTTCGTCAAGCGTGGCGTGAACACCGCGCCCGACCTCTGGGTGGACACGGACTAAACCGGACGGTTTGACGGCAGGAGACACGTCGCAGGAAGGAGGCGGCTCCGATGGCTTACAGCAAGGTGGTGGATGCCGATGGACACATCCTGGAACCACGGGACCTGTGGCAAAACTATCTGGAGGCCAAGTACCAGGCCCGTGGCGTCCGCTTCAGGTTCAACGACCGGGGCGAGGAGTTCATCGAGGTCGACGGGAAAACCTTCTTCGGCAGCGGCGATGGACGGCAGCCAAGCGGGCGCCTAGGGGTCCTGGGAGGCATTGGCGGGTATCCTGACATGGACCGGGCGAAGCAGTCGGCGCGGCGTCCCTTCAACTACATGGACGGCGCTCCCCCCGGTTCCATGGACCCCCACGAGCGGATCGAAGTGCTGGACAAGGAAGGGATCGACGTTGCGCTCCTTTACCCAACCATCGGCATCATCTGGGAAGAGGCGGTCGCGGATCCCGGCCTGGCAGCGGCCCTGTGCCGGGCCTACAACAACTGGCTGGTCGACTTCTGCAAACCCTACCCGGAGCGGCTGTTCCCGGTCGCCCACATTCCCGTCCATGACGTGGGGGACGCGGTGGCGGAGATGAAGCGGACGGCGAAGCTAGGAGTCAGAGGCTTCTTCCTCCGTCCCGACATCACCGACAACCGCACCTTGGGCCACGCCGACCTCGACCCCATCTGGGCGACGGCCCAGGAGATGGGCATCCCCGTCGCGCCTCATGTGGTGGCGCGACGGTTCAATCACCCTTTGCGGGATTGGAGCGCCTCTCTGGCCTCCCACATGAACGCCGAGGAGACGTCGGGCGTGAGCGCGCTCGTCTTCAACTTATCCATGCTCATGCTGCCGGTGCAGGCGTGCTTCACCGCCGTGATGACCTGCGGCGTGTTCGAGAGGTTTCCACGCCTCAAGTACGTGATCCTGGAGACCGGCGCCGGCTGGGTCGCTCACTGGCTCGAACGGATGAACGGTAAATACAAGGTCGGAAAGTCCTTCTCGCCGCTGAAGGAGCAGCCGGAGTATTACTTCCGGCGCCAGTGCTTCGTCTCGGTCGAACCCGATGAGAGGACGACGCCTTTCATGGTGAAGCTGCTGGGCGAAGACAAGTTCGTGTGGGCGTCGGACTTCCCGCACAGCGACGCCGAGTACGGCGCCGTGGAGGAGCTGAAGGAGAACATCGAAGGGCTATCGGATACGGCGCAACGGAAGATCCTGGGCGAAAACGCGGCGATGATCTACAATTTGCCGATGTGAGAAGGGCTGCCGATGTGAGGAAGGGCAGTGAGAGACGTGAAAGGCGGTAGAGCCGTGGCATACGACAAGGTCGTGGATGCGGACGGTCACATCCTCGAGCCGAAGGATGTGTGGGAGAACTACCTGGAGTCCAAGTATTCGGGCCGTGGCATCTACTTTCGCTCCACGCCTCACGGAGGCGAGTACCTGGAGATCGACGGCAGGGCGCGAGGCGGGCAGGACGCTCGGGACCGCCGGGGCCTGGGCCTTCTTGGCGGCGTGGGCGGGTACCCCGAGAAGGACGGCTCCCGCGCCAGGCACATGCGCGCCGAGATAATGTACGAGGAGAGCGCGCCGCCGGGGGCCATGGACCCGCACCAGCGGGTCGAGGTCCTGGACCAGGAGGGGATCGACATCGCCTTCATCTACCCCACCATCGGCATCCTCTGGGAGAGCGACGTCACAGACCCCGGCCTGGCCTCGGCCCTCTGCCGGGCCTACAACAACTGGCTGGTGGACTTCTGCAAGCCCTACCCGGACCGGCTGTACGCCGTCGCCCACATCTCGATCCTCGATATCGAGGGCGCCGTAGCCGAGATGGAGCGGATGGCCGGCCTGGGGGCCAAGGGCTTCTTCCTGCGTCCAGACCTGGTCAACGGCCGCACTCTGGGCCACCCGGCCTACGATCCCCTCTGGGCGGCGGCCCAGGAGATGGAGCTGCCGATAGCTCCCCACGTCGTCACCCACAACCTCCCCATGACCGAGTGGGTGAACACGATGAACCCGATGACGCCGGGCGTTGGCTTCGGCGGGCCGTCGACGTTGGTCTTCGGCTTCACCTACCTCTCGCTGCCCATCGTGGCTTCGTTCACGGCGATGATGACCGCCGGCGTGTTCGAGCGCTTCCCACGCTTGAAGTTCGTCATCCTCGAGTGCGGCGGCGGCTGGGTGGCCCATTGGCTGGAGCGGATGGACGGCAAGTACAAGATTAGCCGCTCCGAATCCACTTTGAAGGAGAAGCCGAGCTTCTATTTCCGGCGCCAGTGCGCGGTCTCGGTGGACCCGGATGAGAAAACCATCGTCGCGATGTCCGAGCTGCTGGGAGAGGACAAGCTGGTGTGGGCCTCCGACTTCCCCCATATGGACGCGGAGTACGGCGTCGTCGGGGAGCTGAAGGAGAACATGGCGGGGCTCTCGGAGACGGCCCAGCGGAAGATCCTCGGCGAGAACGCCGCCCGCCTCTACAGCCTGCCGATGTAAGGGAAGCGCCCGGCGCGGGCCCGGGTTTCGCGCTACGTGGAAGACCGGTGCAATTCGCCAACAGCGGCGATGCTGGCAGGCGCGTGGGCCGCCGAGCACCCGCCCGTCATCGCATACCATGCTGGGGGTCGAACTGACTGGCTAACCGATCCTCAACGACCCGCCTGGCGGCTGAATCAGCCTACGCCGGGGAATCGATCGGAAGTTGCCCCTCTTTTGTGGGTTTGAGCTTGCCTATTTGCTTAATTGGGAATCCTACAGTTTCTTTCAGAGTGACATAGGTTTGTTGCTGATGCGCATCGGGGTATTCGAAGGGTTGCTCGAAGAAAACCCCGGAAGTTTGGATTTGCCGGATCTCCTTCAGGCAGCCGATACATGGTTCGAAAGTCGTATATATGGTCGCTCCATCAACCGATATCCCATGCTTTGCGGCCGAAAGAATTGCATTCTGTTCGGCATGAACGCAGTAACAGACGTCGTAACCGGTTCCAGGTTCGTAATTGTGGTATTTGTTTGAGCATCGAGGGCAGCCGCCATCCAAGCAGTTATCCATACCATCGGGCGTGCCGTTGTACCCCGTACTGACAATTCGGTCTCCAACCACGATAACTGCTCCAA
>JACZVV010000025.1 GCA_022572465.1 Chloroflexota bacterium | reverse complement strand
CAACGGCACCAGGGTCAGCCCGCGGGCCTCGACCTGCTCCGCCAGGTCCTCGATCTGCTCCTTCTTGAGCAGCAGCTTCCGGGGCCGGTCCGGCTCGTGGTTGTTGAGCCCCGCCGATGGATACTGGGCCACGTGCGCGCCGAACAGCCACATCTCGCCACCCATGCGCCGGGCGTAGGCGTCGCGAATGTTGACCCGCCCCCCGCGAATCGACTTGATCTCGGTCCCGGTCAAGACCAGCCCGGCCTCGACCGTCTCCAGGATGTCGTACTCGCGGCGGGCCTGGCGATTCACGGCGATGACTTTGAAATCGTCACGGGACATCGGCTTGCTCCTGAACCCTCCCCAAGCCTAGCGTGAAGCGATCGTTTCTTGCAGAGCCGCCAGCGCCGCGTCCAGCTGCGGGTCCCGGCCCTGAGCCACGTCCTCCGCTGTCAGGTCGACCTCCACGTCGGGCGTGATGCCCACGTTGGCGATCTGACGTCCATCGGGAGTGAACCAACGGGACGTCGTCACGAACAGCCCCGAGCCGTCGTCGAGCTCGAACAACGAGTCGACGACGCCCTTGCCAAAGGTCGTCGCCCCGACGACCGTCGCCCGTCCGTGGTCCTGCAGCGCCCCCGCCACCACCTCGCTGCCGCTGGCGCTGCCCTGGTTCACCAGCACCACCATCGGGAGCGTGACGCCTTCGCCGCCGATTCGCACCTCCCAGTCGGTCCGCTCGCCGTCGGCGTTGATTTCATACAGCACCAGGCCGTCTTCCAGAAACTCGCTGGCCACGTCGACGACCCCGGGCAGCACGCCGCCGGGATTGTTGCGCAGGTCCAGCACCAGGCCATCGACGCCCAAGTCCCGGACCTGCTCCAACACCTTCTTCAGGTTGTCGTCGGTAGTCTGGGCGAACGAAACGATGCGGACCCTTGCGATGCCGTCGGCGACCAGGTCGAAGGTGACCGTCACCGGGCTGATCTCCTCGCGAACCATGCTGACCTCGACCTCGTTCCCGGTCTCCGCTTGAAGAATCAGCAGCCGCACCGTGGAGCCCTCGGGCCCGCGAACCCTGGTGATCACGTCGTCGAGACTGAATCCCTCCACCGATTCGCCGTCCACCGCCAGAATGACGTCGCCGGGCCGCAGCCCCGCTCGTTCCGCCGGAGTGTCCGGCAACGGGGCGACGATGACGGCCTGCCCGCTTCTGATAGTGACCTGGGCGCCGATCCCCCCAAACGACCCCTCCAGACTCTCCAACGACCGCGAGTAGCGGTCTGCGGTGAAGTAGTTGGTGAACGGGTCGTCCAGCGTGGCGATCATGGCGCGGATGGCCGCCTCGGCCATGATATCGGCGTCCAGCGTGTCCCGGTCGATGTGATGCTCTCGCAGGATCCGGTAGGTCTCCCAGACCTTGGTCAAGTCCTCGGGAACTCCCCGATCGTCATTTTGGATCAAGCCACATGCCGCGAAGAGCACGACGGCGGCCACGCCGATCGCGGCGACGGCGATAAAATTCCGGCTGACGAATATGTGCAACGGGGTCACCTCTCGCTGGGTTCCAGGGATGACGATGCCGAGTAGTGGTTCGTGGTCGATCGACGTACGCGGTCGACGCGGGGCCTCGTTTCAATTATAAACGCTGCACCGCCGCATCGGATGAGACGGCCGCCTCCGCTGGGCCGATGGGGCCAGTGCCAGCGTCGCCAACGGCCCAGCAGCGCCAACGGCCCAGTGTCGCCAACGGCCCAGCGTTGCCAACGGCCCAGTGTCGCCAAAGGCCCAGCGGTGCCAACGGCCCAACGTTGCCAACTAATTGTTGCCAGAGTGTGGGGCCGCCGGTATCATGAGGCCCACCTCGTGTCACCAGGTGCATACGGTGCGATTCGGCGTCGCGATCCCCTATTACGAGCAATACGCAGACCTCGAGACCGTCCTCGCGATAGCGACGAGGGCGGAGGGCCTGGGATTCGACATCGTGTGGTTCGCCGACCACGTCGCGCTGCCGGCCTCCGACCGGCCCCGGATGGGCAACCGCTGGTTCGAAATCCTCACCCTGATGTCCCACGTCGCCGCCCACGTGCGCAGCGCCGGCATCGGCACCGACGTGCTGGTGGTCCCGCATCGCCATCCCGTGCTGGCGGCCAAGATGCTGACGACCCTGGACATCGTGTCCCGGGGACGGCTCATCGTTGGCATCGGCGGGGGATACGTCAAAGGGGAGTTCGAAACCCTCGACGCGCCCTTCGACGAACGCGGCGCCTACACCGACGAGTGTATCCGCGTGTGGAAGGCTCTGTGGGGAGGCGGCAACGTCTCGTTCGAGGGGCGTTACTTCAGCTTCTCCGATGCGACGGCCGAGCCCACGCCCATCCAGAAGCCGCACCCGCCGATATGGGTGGGAAACCGAGGGCCGCGGGTCCTGCGGCGGGTCGTCGAGCTGGGCGACGGATGGCATCCCATAGGCCTCTCCCTCCTGGAGCTCGAGTCCAGCGTTGCGCGGCTGAGGGAGCTGTGGACCCAAGCGGGTCGCGCAGGCGCGCCGACCCTCTCCTACAGCGGGCTCGGCGGGACCATCGCCGAAGCGCCGGCGCCCCAGGAAAAGCGCCGCCCGTTGACCGGCGCCGTGGAGCAGGTTATCGGCGATATCGAGGCGATGAAACGGCTAGGGTTCGAAAGCGTCCTGTTTCGCTTCGGCGTACGAGACGGGACGCCGCAGACGGTGATCGAGCAGATGGAGCTGTGCGCCAGCGCCGTCCTCCCCAGCGTGAGGTAGCCCGAATGCAGTTTGGCGTGGCCATACCGACCTACCGGATACCCGGCGGCGTCGCGTTCATGACCGAAGCGGCCCAGTCCGCCGAAGCGCTGGGCTACTACTCGATCTGGTTCGCCGACCATCTGGCGATTCCCGACGATCGACTGGACTATCTGGGGCCCGAGTGGTACGAGCCCATCGTTACCGCCGCCTACCTGGCGGCCCAGACCGAGCGCGTCAAGATCGGATGGGACGTGCTCATCATTCCCTACCGCAATCCGCTGATCGTGGCCAAGATGGTAGCGACGCTGGACACGATGTGCGAGGGCCGGGTGATCTACGCCGGCGGTGCGGGCTATGTCGAGGGCGAGTTTGCCGGACTGGGGCTGGACTTTCACCGGCGCGGCGAGATGTCCGATGAGTATCTCGAGATCATGCGCGAGCTTTGGACCAGCGAAGACCCGGCCTTCGACGGCAAATACTTCCGCTTCTCGGAGATCAAGGCCTCGCCCAAGCCCTATCAGAAGCCCCATCCGCCGATCTGGATCGGGGGCAATAGCCGGGCCGCCATCAAACGCGCGGCCCTGCTGGGCGATGGCTGGCACCCGCTGTACCCGTCGCCCGAGGAGATGGCCAGCGGCGTGGCGGAGATCGCTTCGCTGCGCGGCGAGCGGGGCCTCGATGGGTTCACGATCTCCTACAGCTGCTCCCACGTGGTGCAGGACGCGGTGCTGGAGAGCGTCACGTTGCCCGAGAGCCTGCGAGAGAGCCGCTTTCGCGGCACGCCCGAGCAGATCGCGGCCGAGTTCAACCGGCTGGGCGAGGCCGGCGTCCAGCACGCCACCGTCCGGTTCGTTCACGATTCCGTCGGACCGGACCTGTTCATGCGGCAGCTTGAGCGGTTCATAAAAGAAGTTGCGCCCTTAGTGGCCTAGGCCGGCCAAGGCAGGAGACACGATGACCGAGGCAAGCGACGTCACCAGACGGCTGACGAGATTCTACGAAGAGATTTCCTCTCTTGATTCCATCGTGCGCGCCCTCTCGAGAGCGGGTGTGGACACCGGCAAGATCACCGCCGGCGACCTCTACACGCGCGGGCTGGACTGTCAGAACCTGGGAGGCTTCGAAAACTTGGAGCTTCTCGCCTCCGTGGCCGCCGAGTACGCACCCATCGAGCCGCATCACAGGATCGTCGACGTGGCCTGCGGACTCGGCGGTCCCGGCCGCTACCTGGCCGATCGTTTCGGCTGCTCCGTCGCCGGCATCGATCTCCTGCCCATGCGCATCGACACCGCCCGCATTCTGACGCAGATGACCGGCCTCGCCGACCGGGTCACCTACCAGGTAGCCGACGCGACCGACCTGCCCTTCGCCGACCGATGGTCGGACCAGGTGTGGATGCTGGACGCCAGTATCCACATGCGCGACAAGGCCGGCCTGTTCCGCGAGATCGCCCGGGTGCTCCAGCCGGGAGGCCTCCTGGTGATGCACGATCAGACCGCGCCGATCCCCCGCGTCATGGCCCCGGTGACCCGGCGAGCGCCCTACATCGCGCCCCCTTTGCCCCAGCTCATCCGCTACGTCGAGGACGCCGGCCTGCGCTTGCTCACCTGGCGCGACACGACCGACCGGGTCTTGGAGCACTTCGAGCAGCGGCGAGCCGCCCGCGAGGAACGCCCCGAGCCAACGTCCACCGCCGAGAGCCGCCGGCGACGCGAGCGGCAGCGCGTCGCCGGCAACGCGTACATCGAGGCGCTGAGAGACCACGGCGGGCGCACCGGCATCCTGGTGGCCAAGCGGCGTAGCTGATGCAGTTCGGCATCGCCGTCCCCACGTATGGGCGCCACGCGCGCCGCGAGAGCATTCTCGAGGCGGCGTTGAAAGCCGAGGCGCTCGGTTACGACTCCATCTGGGTGCCGGACCACATCGTTACCGGGGAGCCCTTCCTCTCGCGCATGGGTCCCCACTGGTTCGAACCCTTCGTTACCCTGGCCTACATCGCCGGCCGGACGCGAACGATCAAGCTGGGCCTGGCGGTGCTGGTGGTCCCGTACCGCCATCCGGTCTTCGCCGCCAAACTCATCTCGACCCTCGACCGCCTGTCGGACGGCCGCCTCATCGTCGGCGTGGGCAGCGGCGGCGAGGTCGCGACGGAGTTCGAGGTGCTGGGCCTCCCGCACTCTGAGCGGGGCGCCGTCACCGACGACTACATCCAGGCGTTCAAGGCGATGTGGTCCGAGGGGTTCGCCGGTTACCAGGGGAAGCATTGCCGCATCCCCAGGCTTGGCGTCGAGCCCCGGCCCTTGCAGCAGCCGCACCCGCCGCTTTGGGTCGGCGGCAACAGCCGCGTCGCCATCCGCCGCGCGGCCCAGCACTGCGACGGCTGGCACCCTTTGCGTCTCACCCCGGCCCAGCTCGCCGACGGCGTGGCCGAGCTCAGGTCGATGGAGCGGCGGTTCGATCGCGCCGCGCCGGTGACCGTCTCCCTGCAAAGCGAGTACATGACCATCACCGACGAGCCATTGGGTGAGGACCGGTTGCCGCTGAACGGTTCGCCGGACCAGATTGCCGATGATCTGCGGCGGTATCAGGCCGCGGGCCTGGACAGCATCGCGTTGCGGTTCGCCACGGCGCGCGACACCGCCGAGCTCGTTGCCTGGATGGAGCGGTTCGCCGCCGAGATCCGGCCGGCCGTCGATGCGTGAGCGGCCCGAGCGGCCTGGTGAGCTGCCGGCGCTGGGGCCTCATTATTCCATGCCGCGCCTCTCGTTGTGATCGCCGGCATGCTCATGGTACAGTGAGGCCCCAATCCCAGAACACGGCACGAGGAGACGCCATGGCACGGGTACCATACGTAGCTCGCGAAGACCTTCCTGACGACCAGCAGCGGCACTACGACGACATCAGCAACGCTCGGGGCGGCCGCATGGCCAACGTCTTTTCCTTGCTGTTGAACGCCCCCGAGCTGGCGGGCCGGATCGGCAACGTCGGCGCCTACCTGCGGTTCGCCTCGCAGATCCCCGACGACGCCAGGGAGATCACGATCCTGACGACGGCGTTCGAGATGAAGTGCCAGTACGAGTTCACGCATCACGTTCCCATCGCCCAGCGAGCCGGCGTGCGAGACGAGGTGATCCAAGGCATAACGAGCCGTTCGAACCGAGGGCTGCTGCCCAAGGAGTCGGTCTTCATCGATTACGCCCGCAAGGTCGTGAACAACAAGGTCGACGACGCTACCTACGCCGCCATCGAGCATCTGCTTGGCCGCCAGGGGGCGGTGGAGATCACGGTCGTGGCGGGCTACTACTCGATGCTGGCCCACTCGATGCTGGCCCTCGGCGTGGAACTCGAGGAGAACGTAGCGCCCTTGATGCCGGCGTGACGTTGCGCGACCCCGATCAGTCAAGGGTCAGCGGAGTGTCTTCCCGGTTGGCCCACTCGGACATCGACCCGTCGTAGTTGCGGACGTTGTCGAATCCGAGAAGCCGGAGGACGAACATTCCGTGCGCCGCACGGATGCCGCCCTGTCAGTAAGTGACGACGCGTTTTTCCGGGGTGATGCCCAGGTTTGCGACCATTCGGCGCAGAGCGTCGGGCGGCTTGAACCCGCGATTCGGCGGCCCCTCCATGAGGTTGCGCCACTCCAGGTGGACGGCCCCCGGCACATGCCCTTTCCTCCTGTTTCCTCGGTCGTTCTCGCCGGTCCACTCCTCCGGCGACCGAACGTCCCAGAGGACGACGTCGGAGCCGCCAACGGCCGTCCGCATTCCTTCCAGCGTGCACAGGCCATCGTCTCGTTGGGCGGCTTTGAACACAGCGGCCGGGGGGTGGGGGACCTGGGAGGTGAGCGGGCGGCCTTCGTGGAGCCATCGGTTGAAGCCACCGTTGAGCACCCGAACGTCGGTGTGGCCGTACCGATCCAGGACCCACCAGACCCGGGCGGCATGGAGGCTGGCGTTGTCGTCGTAGAGCACCACCGTCGAGCGGTTGGAGACGCCACACGCCGTCATCACCTCCTCCAGCTCGGCGGCAGGCATCACAAGGAGCCGCTCTTCGCGTCCCTTGAGGTACGGGTGCTCCAGGCCGACGGCGCCGGGAATGTGGGCCCGCGAGTAGGCGTCGGGCATCCCGCAGTCGATGATGCGGAGGTCAGGGTCGTCGAGGTGCTTTTGGAGCCATTCGGTGTCGCAGAGCAGCTCGGGGCGGGCGTAGTCGCTCATGCCGGCCTGCCCGCCGGTTCCGGCTCGGCGCTCACCTGCCTCACCAGGTCGATGAACCGCTCGAGGATCTCGATCCGGTGCTTGACCGTCAGCCGCGAGGTTTCGGGGTCTCGCGCCCGGAGCGTCGCGCTCAACGTCGTGACGCCGGCGTCGCGGTGGACCCGGATTCGCTCCTTGATCATCTCGTCGGTGCCGATGAAGTGCGTCTTGAGGATGATGTCGTCGGGCACCAGCGCGCGCGCGTCGTCGCGTCTCCCGGCCAGCCACAGCTCTTGAATCTCTTTGGCGACGTCGGCATAACCGGCGCGGCTGTAGGCGTTGTTGTAGAAGTTGAACTCCCGCGATCCCATCGCGCCGAGCTGGTAGGCCATCGCCGGCTTCGTGGCTGCCACCGCGTCGTCGACCTCGTCGGTGAACCAGACCGTGCCCGGCGCCTGGAGGTCCAGGTCTTTGATGGAGCGCCCCGCCTTCTTCGCGCCCTCGGCGATGTGGCTGAAGAACGCGTCGGCGTGCTCCGGCATGAACGACGTCCCGCGCCAGCCGTCGGCCAGCTCGCCCGTCAGTTGCAAGTTCCGTGGCCCCAGCGCCGCGATGTAGATCGGAATCTCGGGCGCCGGCGGCGCGGCGATGGCCAGGGGCTTGCCCTGTCCCTCACGAACGGGTAGCTGGAAAAACTTGCCCTGGTAGGCGACGCGCTCGCCGCTGAACACCTGCTTGAGGATCTCGATGGTCTCCCGCGTGCGGGCTACCGGGTGGTCGAAGATCACGCCTTGAAAACCCTCGATGACCTGGGGCCCGCTGGTGCCCAGGCCGAGCTTGAAGCGACCGTTGGACATCGAGTAGAGCGACATCGCCGTCATCGCCAGATTCGTCGGGGTCCGCGTGCCGACCTGAAGGATGCTCGTCCCCAGCCCGATCGTCGACGTCTTCGCCGCCAGGTAGGCCAGCGGCGTTGCGCCGTCGTACCCCCACCCTTCGGGCGACCAGATGCTGGCGACCCCAATCCGTTCGCACTCGATGGCGTAGGTGGTCAGCTCGGCCCAGTCGCGCACCGAGTAGCCGTGGATAAAGCTCGTTGATACTTGCATGATCGCTCCTGAGCGTTTGGGATTTGGGAGCTGAACGGCTCGTCGATCCCCCCGGCGGCTACGCATCCAGACAGGGCCGTCACGAGGCTAACGCCGAGCCAGCGCGCTGTCAATTCTCTGTCGAGCGCCGGCCCGGTGGCGCCGGCCCCCGGGGCGCATTAGAATGTCACGGCGACGAAGCGTCTCCCAAGGAGGAAACGATGCCGCTTGTCAACACGATGAGAGGACCAGTCGATACGTCCGAGATCGGCTTTACGCTCATGCACGAGCACGTGATCATCCGTTCGTGGGGCGTTTACGAGAACTGGCCTCACCTGTGGGACCCCGACGCCGAGGTCGACCGGGCAGCCAAGCTCTTGAACCAGGCCAAGGCCGCCGGCGTCGACACGATGCTGGACCTCACGACCGTCGATCTGGGACGAGACATTCCGCGGCTGAAGCAGATCGCCGACAAAGTTGACATAAACATTATCGTGGCCACCGGCGTGTGGATGGCCCCGCCCTCCTACATCCGCCGTCAGAGCGTCGACGCTCTCGCCGACATGTTCGTTCACGATATCGAAGAGGGCATCGCTGGCACGGGAGTCCGCGCGGGCGCGATCAAGGTCGCCACCGAGCCCGAGATGGACGGCGTCAACGAGACGATCTTGCGCGCCGCGGCGAAGGCCCATCGCCGCACCGGCGTCCCCATCTCAACCCATACCTTCGTTCGCAACAAGACGGGGTCGCAGCAGCTGGACGTTTTCGAGAGCGAGGGGGTGGACCTGAGCCGGGTGGTGGTCGGCCATTCCGGCGACACCACCGACACCGCGTACCTCGAAAGCCTCATCCGGCGGGGCAGCTACATCGGGATGGACCGGTTCGGCATCGACCGCTTGTTGCCCACCGCCGAACGCGTGGCGACCATCGCCGCCCTGTGCCGGATGGGCCACGCCGGCAAGATGGTCCTATCCCACGACGCCAGCTGCTACTTCGACGCGATTCCCCACGCGCTCAGGGCGGCTAACACCCCCGACTGGAACTACTTCCACATCCACAAGAACGTGATACCGGCCCTGATGGCGGCCGGTGTCAGCCAGGCCGAGATCGATGCGATGACCCGCGAAAACCCCCGGCGGATCTTCGAGACCCAGGGTAGCTACTGACCCGCCGCGCCGAAATCCCCTGTCCCTTCGCGGGAGAGGGCTAGGGAGAGGGCCGCTAGCCGTCGCCGGCGAGCGCTCCACGCACGGCCGGCACGACGTCCTTCACGAACGCGTCGAGCTGCGACGCCGGGTCCGGCGCGGCGAACCGCACGATGATCTCTTGAGCGCCCGCGCGGGCGTACTCTACCAAGCGTTCCGCCACCGTCTCGGGCGCGCCGAAGGGGCCCCACTTGTCGGCCCAGACGTTCACGCCGTAGTAGGCCCGAATGAACCGATCGGCCTCGCGCCCCGCCCGCTCGACGTCGTGGCCGATGTTCACGGTCATGTAGAACGCCGTTCTCAGCGCCTCGGCGTCGCGGCCCGCCTCGCCGGCGTGGAAGCGGACCCGATCGAGCATCGAGGCGAACGCCTCCGGCCCGTCGGAGATGCCCATCGCCCCGTCGGCGTGCTGGCCCGCTCGGCGGTATTGCGCTTCGGACCCCGTGCCGAAGTGGGTTGCCAAGAGCATAGGGACGCCGCCCGGCTGGAGCGGCTTGGGCTCCGATCGCGCCGCTTCCAGGGTGAAGTGACGTCCGTGAAACGTTACCTCGTCCTCGACCCACAAACGTCGGCAGACCTCCACCAGCTCCGTCATCCGGGCGCCGCGCACGTGAGGATCGACGCCGACCACTTGCCACTCGGCGCGCTGGGCCTCGTCGAACGCGCCGCCGACGCCCATGCCCAGCACCAACCGGCCGCCCGACAAGATATCGACGGTGGCGGCCATCTGGCAGAGCTGGACAGGATTGCGCAACGGCGCCAGAAGGACGGCGGTGCCCAGCGTAACGCGACTCGTGCGCATGGCCACGGCCGCGAGGGTTGCCAGCGGCTCGAGCCTGGGCTTGGCCGTCAAGCTGTCGCCCACCCACACCGAATCGAGCCCCGCGGCCTCGGCCTGCTCGGCCATGCGCAGGACGGGCGACGGGTCGGGTGGCCCCTCGCCTCCGAGCAAGATCCCGCGCGTGGGCAGCAGCACGCCCAGACGTAGCGGTTTCATCATGAGTTTCCTCAGGGACGCTGGCCCGGCGTCACCGAGAGCGCCGCGACCTGGACCTGGCCATGACCTCTTCACGGCGCGCTGCGATGTCCGCTCCGCTCGCTCGCCGGCGGTTCAACCGCGTGATGATCGAACGCCACGCCTCGCGCCCCTCGCGGCGCGAACCCTCGGTGATCTCGGCCAGACCTTCTCTGATGTTTCTAATCATCTCCGCGTCTTGGGACGCGATGTCGTCGGCCAGGCCCAACGCGCGAGGCATTAGCTCAGCGTGGGGCACGACGTGGTTCAGCAGTCCCACCCGTAGCGCTGTCTCGGCGTCGATGAAGTTCCCCGTCAGGCTCATCTCGCGGGCGAAGGCGGCCCCAACTCGGTGAGGCAGATCGTACAGGACCGGCCCGGGAAAGACCCCCACGCGGCCGTGGGTATCGGCGAACGTCGCCCGCTCGGACCCGATGAGGAAATCGCACGCCAGGGCCAGCTCCAGCCCTCCGGTGACCGCGGGGCCGTTCACCGCTCCGATGATCGGGACCTTCGATGCGGCCACCGTCGCGACGAATCCCGGCAGGTCGCCGAGCTTGTCCGCTCCCAGGTTTCGCAGGTCCAGCCCGGCACAGAACGCCGGGTCGGCGCCCGTTATCACGATGGCCCCCGCGTCCTGGCACCCCTCGACGGCGGCGACCGTCGCGGCGGCGAGCTCGTAGTTCATCGCGTTGCGGGCTTCGGGGCGGTTCAACGTGATCACGGCGACGGCGCCCTCGCGTTCGATCTTGACGATTTCGTTGGTGGCCATCGTTCCCTACCTCTATACTCTTGCGCCTCGACGGCAATGAGGCCGGCCCTCGCTGGCTACACCAGTAACCCGTCCTGCATCGTCAGCGTGCGGTTGGCGCGGGCCGCCACCTGCGCGTCGTGCGTTACCAGCACCAGGGTCGCGCCGGTCTCGCGCCGGGCGTCGAATAAAATGTTCATCACCGATTCCCCCGTTGCGGTATCCAGGTTTCCCGTGGGCTCGTCGGCAAGGATAACATCTGGAGCGTTGGCCATGGCACGGGCGATGGCGACCCGCTGCTGCTCCCCGCCCGATAGCTGCCCCGGGCGGTGGCGCAGTCGCTCCTGGAGGCCGACCAGGGCCAGAAGCTCCTCGGCGCGTTTGCGAGAGGAGAACTGCCCGCCGGTGGAAAACTGAACCGGAAGCTCCACGTTCTCCAACGCCGTTAGCGTCGAGATGAGATTGAAGAACTGGAACACGAAGCCGATCTTCTTGTTGCGGATCTCGGCCAGCTCGTTCTCATTCATCTTTGTGATATCGACGCCGGCGATTTCGACCCGCCCCGCGCTGGGAGCGTCGAGCCCGCCGAGGATGCCCAGCAACGTGCTCTTCCCGCTCCCCGACGCGCCCAGGATCGCCACGATCTCGCCCTTCGTCACGGCGATATCGACCCCACGCAATGCGTGGACGACGGTGTCGCCCATCTGGAAATGCTTTTCCAGCATGGTCGCTCTCAGCATCACCTCTGAAGTGTCACTGGCCATCGTCACGCTCCTTTATTCGTACCGTAATACCTCTAGCGGCTTCTCGCGGGATGCGGGCCACGCGGAGAGCAACGCGGCCCCAAGCGCAACGCCCAGCGCTACCGCCAAAACGAACAGGATCGACAGGGGATTGGGCGACACCGGGACGTCGGGTTGCACCTGATGGAAGATCACCAGAATGAGGATCGCGAGCAGGACCCCGATGGCGCCGCCGATGATCCCCAGAATGCCGTTCTCGATGAGGAGCATGGTCAACACCTTGTTGGCCTTGGCGCCCACCGTCTTCATCAACGCGATCTCCCGCCGCCGCTCCAGCGTCGCCAGGGCGACGCTGTTGGCGATGATCACCGCTCCGGTAAACAGGGCCAACGCCGAGAGCACGGAGGGCAGGACCGTGATCCGATCGAGGATCTCCTTGAAGAGACTCGCGATCGCATCCACCTCGACGGTCACCACTCCGGGAATGTTTCGGTTCAATTGCGCGGCCGCCGCCGCGGATTCGCCCTCGGGGACCGTCACCTGGAAGCCAATGGACGACCTCGGAACGCTGTCGGGGATGGCGTCCATCGGAACGAGAAAATGGCCCTGGGAGAACCCTACGTGCAGGTGGTTGCTGGCCATCTTGCCGACGAGTGCCAGCGTCACCTCCTGCCCGTTTACCAGGAACGTCAGGTCGTCGCCCACCAGAGCGCGGCCGATGATTGTCGGTTCGTTGCCCACCGAGGCGCGGCCGAAGATCGGCGATTGCAGCCAGGGCGGGTCGGAACCGACCACCACCACCGCCCGCCCGGCATCCTCGGGCACGAGGTACCGCCCTTCAAGCATCTCGGGGGCGTCGTCGGCCGAAGCGTCGGACTGGGCCAACATCGTCGACGCGAACTGAAGCGACCCGAGGCCCGGCGGTCGCGTTGCGCCCGGATCGCCGCCGGGCCGGCCTAGCGCCGCTCCGTTGATGGCGACCAGCGTCGCGTTTTCAAATTCGTGTGTCTCGACGACTCGCTCCGCTTGACCCAATCGATCGATCTCGTCCCGGGCTTGGTCCCGTATTTCAAGGTCGGGATCAGGGAGGATCACGAGGAGGTTGCCTCCCAATTCCGACTCGAGAGTCTCGTCGACGAACTGCTTCATGCTGTCGCCCAGGATGACGATCGTGCTCATGGCAAACAGCCCGACGACCAGCGCTAGCAGCGTCGACGCCGCCCTCCCCCGCTGACGGGACAGCCCCCGAAGCGACAGCTTGAGCGTGATGCTGCCAAAGGTGGGCAGTTTGCCAACGAGCCACACCACCAACAGCAGCGCGAGCGAGAGCAGGGCGAGGATCGCCATCGCGCCGTAGGTGCCGATCATGCCGATGGTCCAATTGCCGACGAACACGCTGGCCACCACCCCGATGACAGCGGCGAGGGCCAAGACCACGACCAACGAGACGACCCTGCCCGACCTGGGCAGGGTCGAGGACTGCGCCTGGAGCACCACGTTGGGGCGGACGCGCCCTGCGGCGAGCACGGGCAAGAATCCGAACACCACGGTGACGACGACGCCCACGACCAAGCCGTTGATAATGGGCTCGGTCTGCAGGCTCCAATCGATGTTGGACTGAAGGAACTGCTCACCGAAACCGGTCAAGGCGAAGCTCAGCAGGATGCCGAGGAGGACCCCCGCGATGCTGCCAACCAACCCCATCAGCACCGCCTCGATCACGAACAGGGTCGCGATCTGCCGCCCCTTGAGCCCGAGGCTCTTGAGGATGCCCACCTCCATGGTGCGACGCCCGACCACCACCAGCATCGTGTTGAGAATGCCGATGCCGCCGATGACGAGGGAGACCAGACCCGCGATCAGCAGGAACTTCCCCAAAATGTCGGTGGCGTCCTCGATCTCAGGGAGGGCTTCCTCGGCGGTCTCGACGTCGAACGTGGACGATATCCCGCGTATCGACTCCCCCGCTGGCAAGCCTGATCGCTCGACTCCGGCGAGCGCCGCGGCATCGGCGGGGGTCCGGGTCTTGATGAACAAGACGTTGGCATCGCCCTCGTCGAGGTTGAAGGTCTCCCTGGCGATGGGGTCGTCGAGCGCCACGTAGGCGAACCACGGCAACGGTGGAACGAAGATCGGCGCGAACAAGGGGCTGCCGGCGGCCTCGTTGGAGACGATCCCCTTGACCAGGAAGGCTCTGGAGTTCTCCAGCGTGACGCTGTCGCCGATGCCGACTCCCACCCGGTTGGCGATGGACCGGCTAAGGGCGATCTCTCCCGGCGAGGTCAGCAGCTCGCCCAAGGGCGCGCCTTTGGGCTCCACCGCTCGGATCTCGCCGTACAGCGGATACTTGCCAGGCTCGATCAGGTAGGGCTGGAGGAAAAACTGGCCCCCGGTGCCCGCGCCGCCGGCCGCGGCGATAAACGATGGCCGTTCGGGATTCGCCACGTAAACGTAGGTCGAGTCGACCCAACCATCGTTGGCGGCAAGCTCCTGGAAAGCCGATCGCTCCTCCTCGCTGAACACGGGAGAGGCAAACGCCGGGGATTCGCCGACGCCCGTTCCAGCGGTGGTCTGGCTGCCGCCTCTCCGGTCTTCGACGGAGACGACGATGTCCGCCTGGTGCGTGGTCTGAATATCGTTGGTGACGGTGTCCTCGACGGATAGAGCGAGGCTCTGCAACCCAACGATGGCCGCAACCCCCGCGGCGATGGCGAACACGGCGAAGACCGTACGCCGCCGCTCGCGCCCCAGGGACCGAATCGAATGCTTCAGATAGAAGAGGAGCCGGTCCCGGATTGCTCGCCTCCCGTCGGCGGAGATCGCCGCGCCAAGATGCCGCGCGGTCGTTGGTCAGGCTAACGTCGATCGGCAACTGCCGCTACCCCCGGCGGCCAACGGCCGGTTCGAGGAGAGCGCCGCGGCAGTGGGGCCAAGGAGGCCTATAAGCCGAGTTCTGTGCCGGCGGGGCGGTTTACGTCCACGACGAATCGAGGACTTCTTCCCGTGCCGCCGGCGGTGGTCATCTATCTGGGCCTGACGTTGCCGTCAGGCTCGTGCAGCCAACCCGAGGACGGGCCGGGCGCCCATGGTCCTCCTATTCGGCCTTGCTCCAGATGGGGTTTGCCCGACGCCCCGGTCACCCGAGGCGTCCGTGAGCTCTTACCTCACGTTTTCACCCTTATCCCGATTCGGCTCCGATTCGGATCGCGAGTCCCCGACAGAGTCGGGACATCGGGACGGTATGGTTTCTGTGGCACTTTCCGTAGGGTTTCCCCCCCTGGGTGTTACCCAGCATCCTGCCCGGTGGAGCTCGGACTTTCCTCCCCGTCCATCACCATAAAGGTGACGAGCGGAGCGACCACCCGGCCTCCTTGGCCCGCGGCTATTGTAGCAACCGGCGAGGCCGGCGGGCAACCGGAGAGGCCGGCGGAAAACGGGCGCCGCTCCTTGACCCAAAAACCTCATCGGCTATGATGTGAGCCGCGAACCTCGTCGCGAAGCGCTATGGACTCCCTCAAGGACCAGACTGCCATCGTCGGGATCGGTTGGACCGAGTTCTCCAAGAGCTCGGGCCGGACCGAGTGGTCCATGGCGACCGAAGCGGCCGTCAAGGCCTGCGCCGACGCGGGCATCGCTCCGAACCAGATCGACGGCATCGTGCGGTCCAGCTTCGACGCGGTGCTCCAGCACCAGCTGGTCAAGTCGCTGGGCATCGATGAGCTCACCTACCACGGCGAGGTGGGGTTCGGCGGAGGCGCCCCCTGCGCCGTCGCGACCCAGGCGGCGATGGCCGTCGCCTCCGGCATGGCCGAGTACGTCCTGTGCTTCCGATCGGTCAACCTGGCGTCGGGGCAGCGTTACGGCGTCTCTCGCGCCGGCGGGAGAGTCGGCGGCGAGATGGCCTACTACACCCCCTACGGTTTCCTGGCGCCGGCCCAATGGATCGCCATGTTCGCCCAGCGCCACATGCACGAGTACGGCACGACCAGCCGGCAGCTCGGCGCCATCGCCGTCTCCCAACGCGCCAACGCCAACCGAAACCCCAACGCCACCATGAAGGGCGCGCTGACGATCGACGACCATCAGAGCGCGCGGATCATCGCCGACCCGTTGCGGCTGTTCGACTGCTGCCTCAACACCGACGGCTGCTGCGCCTTCATCGTGACCAGCGCCGAGCGGGCCCGAGACCTGCGGCAGCGCCCGGCCTTCATCATGGGGATGGCCATGGGCCTGGCTCGAAACCAGGAAGTGGTGCGCACGTATAACCGCCCTTCGATGACCGAGTTCCCCGAGACGAAGCTCACGTCGGCCCGGCTCTTCCGCATGGCCGGAGTCGCGCCAGGGGATATCGACGTGGCGCAGATCTATGATCACTTCACGCCCGGCGTTCTCATCGCGCTGGAGGACTGGGGCTTTTGCGAAAAGGGCCAGGGCGGTCCCTTCGTCGAGAGCGGGGCGATCAGCTGGCCCGACGGCTCTTTGCCGGTGAATACCCACGGCGGCAACCTCTCCGAGGCTTATATTCATGGCTTCACCCATATTCTGGAGGGCGTGCGCCAGGTGCGGGGCGCCTCCACATCCCAGGTCAAAGACGTGGAGCTGAGCTTTGTGGCCAGCGCCGCGTTCGTTCCCACCAGCGCCTTGATCCTGCACTAGGCCGGCCTCTGGCCCGGCTCCGAGAGCGCCTAGCCCTCCTCGTTGTTCTTCACCGGCCCGGTCCGTTGGCTCCTACGCCCGTCCGTATGCCCTTTTTTGCTTCCGTTGGCGCACCCTTTGCCGTGCGTTCGTCATCCCATTTTCACGAAGAGCGGCGCGAAGGCCGCGGCGCTCGCGAGGGCGGGAGAACCCGTAAGGAGGTTCGCGATGGGACTGTTCGGAATGTTTGGCGGCAACAAGGGCGCCACGGCTGTGCAAGAGGGTGAGATGGGCCCTGGCATGGTCAACATGCTGGCTGGGATGCCCGGAATGATGCGCAAGCAGATGATGAAGGGCCGGATCAACCAGCTCCTCACGCTGCCCGAAGCGCGGCGGCGTGAGACCATCATCGGCATGTTCTCAGGCTTTCATCACCCGAAAGTCAACGAGAAGAACCGGAGCAAGGTCATCGCCACGCGAGTGGAAATCGTCGGGGAGCTGGCCGAGGACAAGCGTCGTACGATCATCACCTCGCGGATCGAGGCTTTGAAAGACCGGCCCGAGCTGGACGAGGCAGACCGCAAGGTTCAGGGGAGCGTGTTGGACAAGGTGGGCGACAAGGCGCGGCGGGCTTTTCTCGCCACGTGGGACGAGGCAAACAAGGGCTCGCAGAACTAGCTGCCCGCGAGGCCTTCGAGGAACAAACACAGCCTCGGGTCCGGGTCGCGCAGAGCGGAGCCTGCGGGCCCGGGCCTCTAATCAGGCCTCCCTAGAACCGCGTCAGGGCCTTGCTCGAGAGGCGGTGCACCGATGATCGACCGGCTGATCCCCAAGTATCCGATGTTTCTCTCGCTCGGTTTCCTTGTCATGGTCTCCTCGCTCTTCTTTCTGACCGCGGGCCGGGACGTCGTCATTCTGGTATGGGCCAACAAGCTGTTCGACGGCGATACCGACCAGACTATCTTTAAGACGACCCAGATCGCCGATGGTGTGATCGGCAACTTCTTGAAAACATGGCTCTTCGTCGGCCTGAGCCTGATCAAGGTCGGCATCGCCTTTGCCATCGCCACCATCGTTCGCAACCTTCGCGCCACGGGCCGCGTCACGCTGGATGCCTACGCCTCCGCGGGCGTCGCCGAGGCCGACGCTGCTCGCTTCGAGGAACCCTGGTACGGCCGGTGGTTTCCCCGGCTGGTGGTTGCCGGGTTCGCTACCGTGCTGTTCGCGCTCGTCCTGACTCTTTGGTGGGACGCGAATCTGGTCTTCCTCAAGCGAGCCGAGTTTGCCGGCCAGACCAGCGGACTGGGGTGGGAGAGCTACCTCATCATCGACCGAGTCCTGGGGCCGGTCATCAACGGAGTCAAGTTCTTCGGCGAAGGTATGCTGATTCTGGGCATCGCCACCGGACTGGCAACCATCATCACCAACCTGAGTTTCCAAGCACGGGCTTTGCCCTTCTTGACACGACGAGCGATGGGACAGGGCGCTGGCCCCATGGACGAGCCGCCGCGGCCCCACTTCCCGTTCGGCCTGGTGATTCTCGCCATCGCCGGGGCTTCGTTGCTAGCCCTGGCCCTACCGTTGGGGATGGTCCAGGCGGGGTTCGGAAGCTGGGTCCAAGCGCGAGAGTTCGACGGGGCGCTCAGCACCATGGGGATCCGGGTCGAGGGCATCCTCGACCGCAGCATCGGCCCCGCCATCAATCTGGGACTCGGCATCCTGTTTTTCGCCATCGCGTATCTGCTGCTGGCGATTATCCGCTCGCTTCGCGAGCAACGCCGGGCCTTCGGCGATGCGGTAGCGGACCTCACCGGTGGCGCGATTCCCCGGCCAGTGGTCGAACCGTCGCTCTGGCCCCAGCGGTTGGTTGCTCCGTTGGCTATCTTCGGCCTGCTGGTCGTCGGCTTCTTTTTCTTCACCATGACCGGCATCCGGGGGTTCAACTTCGATTCCCTGGTGAGCTTTCAGGCCTCCGGTGCGACTGACAGCGCGGGGTTCCAGAACGCTTTGCGGCTGGACCGGCTCCTCGGGCCGGTGATCGGCGCAACGAGGTTCATCGGCATCGGCGCGCTGATGACGGCCATCGGCATGGCGTTGGTGACCATCGTCATTCACCTGCGAGCCACGGGGTTGCTGCTGCCAACGGGCTTTAGCATGCTCGCTCCCGCGTCGAGACACGAGCCGGTGGAAGCCGAGGAGCTGACCGTCGAAGAGCCGATGGCGCTGGCGCCCTGGGACCTGCTGAGGCCTCACCTGGCGGGGGTCGCCATCCTCGTCAGCGCCACGCTGCCCGTTATTATCTTGTTCGCCATCAGTATCCACCGGAACCTGGCGGAGCAGTTCGCCGGCTTTGGAGAGCCGGGCGCCATGTCCGGCCTGTTCAAGTCGTCGTTCCTGGCGGTCAGATTGTACGAAGCATCATGGCAGCCGTTCATGCTGTTCGGCATGGGGCTCATCCTCTACTCCATCGGCCGCTTTTTCTCCACCATCGTTGGGTTCGTGGAGGCCCGGCACATGGTGATCGAAGACGGCGTCGTCACCATCGCCGAAGCCGCGTCCGGCGGGAACGGGGACAACGTTGCCGTCAACGACGCCGGAGCGGTCGTGGCTTCCCCAACCGGCGCGACATCGTGACGGACGCGGGCGACAACCGTCGCCCGGCAAGGAGCAACATACGTGCGTGGAGGCATCACAACGCGGACGATTCTCCTCGTGGCCAGCATGGCCGCGATTGCCACAGGCGTCGGCGTCCTTGCCGTTGGCGCACGACTTCGGCGCCACCGGCAACCTCCGGTTCAGCGACCTGGCGATGTACGACCGGCAAACGGAGACGTGGTCGCGGCAGTTCATCGGCCAGGCCATCGACGGTCTCCTGGCGGGGAGCCAGCTCACGCCCATCGTCCATGGGAACCACTTCTGGTTCGCCTGGGGCGTGTTCAAGCCGGATACCTTGATCTACCGGGGCATGGCCTAGTCGGCACGCTCCAGGAAGCGCCGGACCAGTTCGGCGGCATGGGCTTCGCAACGGCCTTCAATGTCGAGCCAGTGAATCTGCGGGTCTCTCGGCCGGAACCAGCTGTACTGCCGGCGGGCGAACCGCCGCGTATCCCGTTTGATCCGCTCGACCGCCGGCGCTAGCTCCATCTCACCCCGCACGTGGCGAACGATGTCCTGGTAGCCGACGCTGGAGAGCGCGGGCAGCTCTGGGCCGAACCCGCGCTCCAGCAACCCGCGCACCTCGTCGATCCAACCCGCCTCGACCATGGCGTCGACACGGGCGTCGATGCGACGGTAGACCTCCTGGCGCGGCGCGGTCAGGCCCAGGACCAGCGTCCGGTACGGTGGCGGGGTCGACGAGCCGGCTTCCGAGAAAGGCAACCCTGTCGCTCGGCTCACCTCGATGGCCCGGACCACCCGCCGGACGTTCCGCGGGTCGATTCGCGTCGCGCCGACGGGGTCCAGATCGGCGAGCTGGGCAAACAGCCAGTCGATGCCGCCTTCCTCCTCGGCGATGGCATAGAGATCGCGCCGGAGGTCCTGGTCGGGCGGCACCCGCGGCACGTCGAACCCTTGCAGCAAGGCGCGCACGTAATGGCCGCTGCCGCCGACGACGAGGGGCAGCCGCCCCCGCTGGTGTATGGCCGCGATGGCATCCGAGGCCAACCGCTGGTAGAGCGCGACGTTGAACTCGCCATCGGGGTCCACCACGTCGATGAGGTGATGCGGCGCCCGGGCCCGCTCCGCGGCCGACGGCTTGCCCGTGCCGACGTTCATGAGGCGGTAGACCTGACGGCTGTCGGCGCCGACGATCTCGCCCTGGAATTGGACCGCCAGCTCGACGGCTAATGCCGTCTTGCCCGTGGCCGTTGGGCCGACGATGGCGACAACGGGGATCAGGGCCGCGGCGGGTTTTTCGCTCACTGACCTCGCCGTGCCTCGGCCGCTTGGCGGACGATGCTGACAAAGTCGCCGGCTTTCAGGCTGGCCCCGCCGATCAGGCCGCCATCGATCTCGGGCATCGCCATGTAACCACCGACGTTGTCCTGCGTCATGCTGCCACCGTAGAGGACTCGCATCCGCTGGGCGAAGGCGTCGCCGTACTGCTTGGCCACCAACCCCCGGATGAGGCCAATCGTCTCGTTGGCATCGTCGCCGCTGGCCGCCCGGCCCGTCCCGATGGCCCAGACCGGCTCGTAGGCGATGACCAGCGATTCTGGCGCTGGGATGGATTCCAGCCCAACGCGCACCTGGCGGGCGATGACCTCTTCGGTGCGTCCCGCCTCCCGCTCCTCCAGCCGTTCGCCCACGGCCAGGATCGGCTTCAATCCGACGTCCAGCGCCGCCGCCACTTTCTGATTGACGAGCCGGTCGTCCTCGTGGAAGTACTGCCTGCGCTCCGAGTGCCCGAGGATTACCCAACGGCAAACGCCCACCAGCATCCCGGGGGCCACCTCGCCGGTGTAGGCGCCTTTTGGCTCGTGATAGAGGTTCTGCGCTCCCACCTGGACCGACGTGCCTTGTGTCAGACGACTCACCGCGTCCAGCGAGACGAACGGTGGACACACGACCGTCTCTACCCCGTCGATCGTTTCCAGCTCCGGCAGCATCTGCCGCACCAGTGCCTCGGCCTCGGCGATCGTCGTGTTCATCTTCCAGTTGCCGGCGATGATAGGGACGCGCATGAAAGCCTCCGGGGAGTTCGAGGGATCAGGCGCCGAACTTGGCCAGCTTGAGGGCGTTGGCCATGGCGAGGGGCAGCGATTGCACCGCCGGGAACCGGCCCAGCGAGCCTCGCGCGCAGGCCCGCTCCGAAAACTCAGCGACGCCGTCGCGCCCGGAGTATTTGGAGTGGAGGAGATAGGGGACCGGGTGCCAGCTATGCGCTCCGAGGACCGAGGGCGTGGAGTGGTCGCCGGCGACGACGATCACGTCGGGGCCCAGCTCCCGCAGGCGGGGAATCGCCGTGTCGGCCATCTCCAACGCCTGTACCTTGGCGTCGAAGTTGCTGTCCTCGCCCGCGGAGTCGGCGGGTTTGAAGTGAATGAAAAAAAAGTCGTGCTCGTGAAAATGCTCCGCCAGCGTCTCCACCTCGTCGGCGATGGAGGTCCCGGTCTCGATAAGGCGCATGCCAACGATGCGCGCCAGGCCTCGATACATCGGGTAGGTGGCGATGGCCGCGGGATTCAAGCGAAACCGCTGGGCCATCGATGGGATGTCGGGGAGGCGCGAGAACCCTCGCAGCAGCACCATGTTCGCCCGATCACGACCGCTCAGAGCCTCCCGCGCTTTTTCAGCGAACTCGCGGGCGACCGCCGCCATCTTCTCCGAGCCCGGCGCCAACGCCCGCAGTTCCAACGGTGGCGCTCCTTCTTTCTGCGGGTCCGACTCGGTGACGTCGTCGCCCAGGCCGTCGCCACGGAACAGCACGACGAACCGATGGTCGCGGACCGGGTGGACGGCCACGCTGGCCCCCTCGACGATGATGGAATCGAGGGCCTCGCAGAGCGGGGCGCTGTCGGCGGTCGGGATGCGGCCGGCCCGGCGATCGGTCACGTTCCCCCTGGCGTCGATGGTGCAGAAGTTGCCCCGAGCGGCGATCTCGCCGGGCGCCAGATCGAGGCCGATGCCCATCGCCTCCATCACGCCTCGCTTGATCAGGAAACGCTCGGGGTCGTAGCCGAACAGCCCCAGGTGGCCCGGCCCGCTGCCCGGCGTGACGCCCGGCGCGACGGGGTCGGTCAGTCCCAGGGCGCTCTCGGCGGCCAGCGCGTCGAGATTCGGGGTCCGCGCCGTCTCCAGCTCCGACCTGCCCGTTTTCGGGTCGGGCAACCCGCCCAGGCCGTCCACCACGTACAGCACGATCTTGGATGGCGTGGCCTCGGCGATCTCGCTTATGCCTTCAAAGGTCATCGAACTCCCTTATCTGGTGTTTTTGACGCCGCGACGCTGGCGGTCCATCAGCGCTTCGACGCCGGGCAGCGACTTGCCCTCCAGCAGCTCCAGCGACGCGCCGCCGCCCGTGGAGACGTGGGTCATGCGGTCTGTCAGGCCCAGCTCGTGGACCGCCTGGGCGGTGGAGCCGCCCCCGACAATGGTCGTGGCGTCGGCGCCGGCCAGCGACTCAGCCACGCTGCGAGTCCCGGCCGAGAACCTGGGCATCTCGAACACCCCCATGGGCCCATTCCAGACCACGGTCTTGCATTTGCTGAGCTCGCCGGCGAAGAGGGACTGCGTCTTCGGGCCGATGTCCATGATCGTCCAACCCGGGGGCACCTCCGCAACGGCGACGGTCCGCGCAGGCGCTTCGGCGTGAAACCGCTCCGCGACGACGACGTCGACCGGCAGCAGCAGCGTAACGCCTTTCGCCTTGGCGAGGGTTTCGAGTTCGCGGGCCGACTCGACCATCGTCTCCTCGACCAGCGACGCTCCAATCTCGTGACCACGTCCTTTGAAAAACGTCGCGGCCATGCCGCCGCCGATGAGCAGCGCGTCGACCCGGTCCAGCATGTGCTGGAGCAGGGCCAGCTTGTCGCTGACCTTGGCCCCTCCGACGACCGAGGCCAGCGGACGCTTCGGATCGGCCATCGCCGACCCGAGGAACGTCAGCTCTTGCTCCATCAGGAATCCGGCGACTGCGGGCAGATGGTGCGCGACGCCCTCCGTCGACGCGTGGGCGCGGTGGGCGGTGCCGAAAGCGTCGTTGACATAAACGTCCGCCAGCCGGGATAGCGTCTTGGCGAATCCAGGCTCGTTCCGCTCCTCCTGGGGATGGAACCGGATGTTCTCCAGCATGAGGACATCGCCGGGTCCGGCGGCGTCCCAAATTGCGTCGGCGGGCGTCTCGACGTACTCACGCACCAACGTGACGGGACGCCCCAGCAGCTCTTGGAGCCGCCGAGCGACCGGCTCCAAGCTCAGGCCGGGATCGGGCTTGCCTTTGGGCCGTCCCAGGTGCGAGCAGAGGGCGACCCTCGCGCCCTGGCTGAGCAGATAGCGCACCGTGGGCAGCGCGGCCTGGATGCGACTGTCATCCGAGACGGCGCCGGTGTCCCGGTCCATGGGCACGTTGAAGTCCACCCGCACCAGCACACGCTTCCCGCCGACCTCGATCTCCCTGATGGTTCGCTTATCCATTGCGTTGGCTTTCAGCCTGCCTGGCACGGCGAGCGCGGCTCTTTTGAACACGCCACCACTGGCCGGCTTCGATCGAGGCTACGGTGAGGGCCTGGTGGGCGGCGGCACGTCCTCCAGATCGAAACGGAACTGCTCGATCACCGGATTCGCCAGAAGCTGGCGGCCCATCTCCTGAACGCGCCGGGCGGCCTCTTCCCGGTCGCCGGCCTCCAGCTGCACTTCCAGGAATTTGCCCACGCGAACGCCTCCGACCTCGGCGAAGCCCAGGTTGTGCAGGCCGTTTCGGACCGTCAGGCCCTGCGGATCGTTCACCGTGGGCTTGAGGGTCACGTAGACCTTGGCAAGGAAGTGGCTGGCCATCGCGATCTCAGGGGAGAGGCGCGCCGGTCAAACGTTGGTAGACGTCGCGATAGCGGCGGGCCGTCTGCTGCACGATCTCCGGCGGCAGCTCGGGGCCCGGCGGCTCCTTGTTCCAGCCGGTGCCGTCGAGGTAATCGCGCACGAACTGCTTGTCCAGCGGGTCCTGCGCGCGGCCCGGGCCGTATGTCTTGGCGTCCCAGAACCGGCTCGAGTCCGGCGTCAGCGCCTCGTCGATGAGTAGGACCTCACCGTCAAGCAGGCCGAACTCGAACTTGGTGTCGGCGATGATGATCCCCTGGCCCAGGGCGTACTCGTGGCCGGCGGCGTAGAGCTCCTGGCTCAACCGCTCCAGGCGACGGGCCAGATCCCGCCCGATCAGCTCCTCGGTCTGCTCCATGGTGATCAGCTCGTCGTGCCCTTCTGCGGCCTTCGTCGTGGGCGTGAAGAGCGGCGTCTCCAGCCGCTGGCTCTCCTGGAGTCCGTCCGGCGCAGCCCGCCCGCCGATGGTCCCATGTTTCCTGTACTCGGCCCACCCCGAGCCCGCCAGGTAGCCCCGCACGATGCACTCGACGAGCACGGGCTCCGCCTTCTTCACCAGCATGGCCCGCCGTGCCACTTCCATAGGCAGATCGGCGACATAGGGCGCTACCCGAGGAGTGTCGACGCCCATCGCGAGGAAGTGATGCGGCACGATGCCCGACAGCCGCTGGAACCAGAAGCGCGACAGCTCGTTGAGCACCACGCCCCGCTCGGGGATGCCCGTGGGCAGCACGACGTCGAACGCCGAAAGGCGATCGGTGGAGATCAGCAGCAACGTATCGCCCAGATCGTAGATGTCGCGGACCTTGCCCCGGCGAGCGGGACGCGGCAGGTTTGTCTCAGTCAGCGCGGTAGGCATGCGAGAGATACCTCGGTAAACCAGCGTTGGGAACGACGCTCAAAGTCCGGCGCGATCGAAGACCGCGTCCACGTTGCGCAAGTAGTAGCCATAATCGAACAGATCGTCCAGCTCCTCGGGCGGCAGGCGCGAAGCCACGTCGGCGTCGCGCTCCAGCAGGTCCCGAAACGCCGCGCCGGTGTCCCACGCCTGCATCGCGTTACGCTGGACCAGCTCATAGGCGTGCTGCCGGGCCAGCCCCTTGTCGATCAGGGCCAGCAGCAGACGCTGGGAAAAAATCAAGCCGCCCGAAGCATCGAGGTTGTGCTTCATCCTTGTTGGATGCACCTGGAGCCCCTTCATCACGAAGGTGAACAGGTCCAGCATGTAGTCCAGTGCCATGCACGAGTCGGGCAATATGATGCGCTCGGCCGACGAATGGCTGATGTCCCGCTCGTGCCAAAGGGCCACGTTCTCCAGCGCGGTGGTGGCGAAACCTCGGACCAGGCGGGCCAGCCCACAGATGCGCTCGCACAGCTCCGGGTTGCGCTTGTGCGGCATGGCCGACGACCCGGTCTGGCCCTCGCCGAAGGGCTCTTCGACCTCGCGGATCTCGGTGCGCTGGAGGTTGCGGATCTCGGTGGCGAACTTCTCCAGCGACGCGGCGATCAGCGCCAGCGTCTGGACGAACTCGGCGTGGCGATCGCGCTGGAGCGTCTGGGTCGACGCCGGGGCGGCCGCCAGCCCGAGACGGCGGCAGGCGTTCTCCTCGAGCTCCAGCGGCGCCGTCGCATGGCTGCCCACCACGCCGGAGACCTTGCCCACGGCGATCGCTTCGCGGGCGTGCCGCAGGCGTTGGGCGTTTCGCGCCATCTCCTCCACCCAAACCAGCAGCTTCATCCCGAAGGTGGTGGGCTCGGCATGCACGCCATGGGTCCGGCCTATGCAGACGGTATGCCGATGCTCCACCGTTCGCTGGCGGATGGCGTCGGCCAGATCGGCCACGTCCCGGGCGATGATGTCGGCCGCCTCCATGAGCTGAAGGCTCAGCGCGTTGTCCTGGACGTCGTAGGAGGTGAGCCCCAGGTGGATATACCGGCTCTCGGGGCCGATGCTCTCGGCCACCGAGCGCAGGAAGGAGTTCATGTCGTGGCGGGTCTGCTGAAACGCCCGGTCGATTCCTTCCATCGTGTACCCGGCCTTACGAAGCTGGGGCATGGCCTCCGCGGGAATCGCGCCGAGGTCGGCCCAGGCCTCGCAGATGGCCAGCTCGACCTGGAGCCACTTGTCGTATTTGCTCTCGTCGGACCAGACCCGCTTCATCTCGGGGCGGGCGTAGCGATCAATCATCGTTGGCTCTCGGTTTCCCCTCGTAATCCGCCGGCGCGAGCGTCCATTATACGGGGTCTTGCAGGCCTCGACGGTACTTCTCGTACGCCTCGCGAATGGAGTCGTGCTTGAGCCCCAGGATCTGCGCCGCCAGGAAGGCGGCGTTCCGGGCGCCCCAGGCGCCGACGGCCACCGTCGCCACCGGAATCCCAGGCGGCATCTGCACGATGGCGTACAGGGCGTCGACGCCCCCGAGCTCGCTGGTGGCCAGCGGCACGCCGATCACCGGCAGCGTCGTCAACGAGGCCATCGCTCCGGGCAAGGCGGCGGCGCCCCCGGCGGCGGCGATGACGACCTCGACGCCGCGTTCGCGCAGCCCCCGGGCGTACTCGCGCAACCGGTCCGGGTTCCGGTGCGCTGAGATCACCGAGACCTCGTGCTCGATGCCAAGCTGATCGAGGACCTCGATGGTCCCCTCGACGTGCGATTGGTCGGACTTGCTGCCCATGACGACGGCGACTCGAGGCATCGGCGGGACTCCTGGTCTAGGCGAGAGCGCGGAGCAGCCTTCGGAACGGCCCGGCTTTGGCGATCACGCGCACCCAGTCCATCTCCCCCCGGAACATCAGGCAGGCGGCGTTCCATGGACGTTGAAATCGCTGGATGACTTGGAAACAGATGTCGGGAGTCCACTCCAGGACCTTGAGCAGCGCTGCCGCGGCCAGGAGGTCCGGCATCATCTGCTCGTCGACGGCCCGCTGGTAGGCGGACAGGTCCCTCGGGTCGCTTCGGAGACTCTGCACCACGACGGGCGCGGCGAGCTGCGCACTGCGGATGGCATGATAGATGCCCTCCCGGCTCAAGGGGTCGGCCAGGCCGGCGGCGTCGCCCAGCAACAACACTGGCCCTTGGGTGATCGGCGATTCGTCCTTGCGGATGGGGATATGGTGCCCTCGGAACCGCTCCACTTCGTATGGGCCCAGGTCCAGCGACGCGAGATATTGATCGTAATACGTTCGCAGCGACAGGGCCAGGTCCTTGGCGCCGCCCACTCCGATGGAGAGATGCTTCTCTTTCGGGAAGACCCAGCCGTATCCGCCGGCGACCACGCCCAGGTCCACCCCGATTCTCGAATGCCACTCCCGCAGCGTCTCGGGGCCGACGGCCACCTCGGCTTCCAAAGCGATATCGGCGGCGGCGTCTCGCATGAGGTCCAGCGAACGGGCCACGATGCTATTCGCGCCGTCCGCGCCCACCACGATCCGGGCGTGGAGCGAGCCGTCGGGCAGCCGGATGGTGCAGCCATCGTCGCTTGTCTCGACCCCCGCGACCCGCATGCCGTCGACGACACAGACCCCCGCCTCCCTCGCCTTCTCCACCAGCAGGAGGTCGAACCGGTCGCGCATGACCATGAAGCAAATCGGCTCGGGGTAGCGCCGGTCCACCTGCTTTCCCATCTTGAAGCTGAACCTGCCGCTATCGATCACCCGCTCGACCACCGGGCTGATGTCGAAGTCCAACAGCCGGGCGGCCCGGACGGTGACGCCGCCGCCACACGTCTTGTAGCGGGGCAGCCGTTCCTTTTCCAGCACGATCACCTTGCATCCCTGGCGCGCGACTTCGCGGGCGAGCGTCGTCCCCGCGGGACCCGCGCCGATAATGGCGACGTCGTACGATTGGTTCAGCATGTCGGACTCTCCGAAACGACGGCCCTGAGAGCGATATCCGTCCGCCATCGAGCGTCTTGGAACTGGATCCGCCGGACGTTGTCGTAAGCTCTGGCCCGGGCCTCCTCCATGGTGTCGCCCAGGGCCGTGACGGTGAGCACCCTGCCGCCGTCGGTCACCACCCGGCCGTCGGCGCGACGGGTGCCGGCGTGGAACACCGCCACGTCCGGGTCGACGTCGCTCAGGCCGGAGATAGGATGCCCCTTGCGGTACTCCCCGGGGTAGCCGCCGGAGGCGATGACCACGCCGACACAGGGCCGTCGGTCCCACTGGATGCTGGCCTGGTCCAGCCGATTATCGATCGTCGCTTCGATGACGTCGAGCAGGTCGCTGGTCATGCGCGGCAGGATGACCTGCGTCTCGGGGTCGCCCAGGCGGCAGTTGAACTCGAGGACCTTGGTCGAGCCCTCGTCGACCATGAGGCCCGCGTACAGGATGCCCTTGTACGGCGTCCCTTCGGCGGCCATGGCCTTGACGGTTGGCTCGAGGACCGTCTCATTGATACGCCGCACCAGGCCCTCGTGGAAGAACTCGGGCGGGCTGTAGCTTCCCATGCCGCCGGTGTTGGGGCCTCGATCGCCGTCCCAGGCCCGCTTGTAGTCACAGGCGGGGATGGTCGTCAGCACGGTCTGCCCATCGGTGAAGGCGAAGACGCTGGCCTCGATTCCCCGAAGCCGCTCCTCCAGGACCACCCGCCGGCCCGCATCGCCGAAGACGCGCCGCACCATGGCGGCTTCCACCGCGGCCAGGGCCTCGGCTTTGGATTCGGCCACGGTCACGCCCTTCCCCGCCGCCAGGCCGTCGACTTTGACCACCGGCGGCTCGGGCAGGCGATGGATGCACGCGCACGCCTCCTCGAACGAGTCGAAGGTCTCGCTCCACGCGCACGGGATCCTGTGCTTTTGCATGAGATCCTTGGCGAAGGCCTTGCTGCCCTCGATGGCGGCGGCGCGCCGGTCCGGGCCGAATACCGGCACGTCCCGCGCTTGTAGAAAATCGACGATGCCGCCGGCCAGCGGGACCTCTGGCCCTACGACCACCAGGTCGACATGGTTGGTCACGACAGCCTCGGCGAGGCCGCCGAAGTCACCGACGTCGACGGGCAGGTTGTCGCCCAGCTCGGCGGTCCCGGCATTTCCCGGAGCGGTACAGACGGCGTCGACACGGTCGCTCTGGGCCAGCTTCCAGGCGATGGCGTGCTCCCGAGCGCCCGACCCAACCACCAAGATCTTCACTTGGACATTCCTCGCCTGGCCCGCGATCGACGTTTCGGCGCGGGGGAGCTCTCGACGAACTCGTAGCCATGCCGGGCCCACTCCGCCAGCTCGGGCGAAGACGCTCCCTCGAACTGCACCCACGTGCCGAAGGGGCCGCGGCCACCGTGGTGGTAGGGAGCTGCATGTTCGAGGGCCAGGGCCTGCTCCCGCATCGCGTCGGGCAGCTTGACCACCAGCCCGCCGGGCGACGCGAAGGCGAACATCTTGTTGTCCACTATCAAGCCACTCGTGCCGAACGTGCGCTGCACGGAAACGTGTCCC
>JACZVV010000024.1 GCA_022572465.1 Chloroflexota bacterium | reverse complement strand
CGGCGTTTCTCTTTCACAACATTCTACGCTTGCGTCGAGGTCGGTGGATTCCGCCATGCGGCGTTCAGCGTCCGCGAGCGCCGGCCCAGCTGCCCAGGCTCGTGGCCGCCCATTCTCAAGATACAACGCCCGCTGCGGGCCGGCGTTAGGGGCTACCCTACGATTCGTTCCCGGCTACGGGCCGGAACTCGGCGGTTGGACCAGCCTTACTGGACTCCCACCGCCGCCGGGTCCTGCGTCACCACGACGCCGGCCCGCTCCAGCTCGTCGATGGCAGCGTCGTCGTAGCCCACCTCGCGCATGATCTGCCGGGTATGCTCGCCGAGGAAGATGTTGGGTCCGGCGGCGCCCGGCGTCTCGGAGAAGTTGAAGGGCGGTCCCTGGCGCCAGTAGCGGTCCAGCGAAGGGTGCTCCGTCTCCACCAGAATGCCGGCCTCCCTGGTCCAGGGGTTCTCCCACAGGAACTTGCCGTTGTCGCCCTCGAACACCTCGACGCACGCGACGTCCTGGCCCGTGAGCTTCTCCTCCCATGCGCCGGCCGTCGCCTCGGCGAACGTTTTCCCGAGGACCGACGCCAGGCCGGCGTCGTTGGCCGCGCGAGCGTCTTTCGACGCGAATCGGGGATCGCTTGCGAGGCCGGCGCGATCGAGGGCTCTGGCCAGGGCTTGCCATTCGCCGTCCGAGGGGCAGGCCAGGAATATCCAACCCTCGCGGCACGGGTACAGCCGGTACAGGGCGTGCAAGCCGTTGAAATCGTCGTCGGCCCAGGGCCGCTCGGGCTTGCCGTCGTAGCTCAAGGCGTCGTCGGCATTGGCGTAGAGGTTCCCCGCCAGCATCGAGGTCTCCAGGTACTGACCTTGGCCGGTGACCTCGCGATGATACAGGGCGACCATCGTCGCGGTGGCGCAGGCCAGGGCTGCCGCTGGGTCGGGATTGACCTCGTTGGACCGGCGCAGGATGTTGCTGACATGCTGTACCTCGTCCAGCGTCATCGGCTGGTCCAGGGGCGGGATGACCGATTGTCCCACCTGGTACCGGGGGCCGCCGGTGATGGCCCCGGCCAGCGGATGGAATCCGACCCGCTTATGGTGCGGGCCGCTGGAGCCGTAGGCCCCGGCGTACACGTACAGGATCTTGGGGTTGATCTTCCGCACCGTCTCGTAATCGATCCCGAGCCGTTCGGGCACGCCGGCGCGAAAGTTGTGCAACAGAATGTCGGTCTTTTTCACCAGCCTTTGAACGACCTCCCGAGCCGTCGGATCTTTCAAGTCCAGGCATAGCGCTTCCTTGCCCTGAAGCGTTTTCGCCATGCGGGGAAAGGCTAGCGTACGGTAGAGGTCGCCGGTGATCGGTTCGACCTTGATGACTCGCGCTCCCAGATCGGCGAGGAGGCAGGTGGCGAAGGGCGCGGCGATGAACGAGGCGAACTCCAGCACCGTGACGCCGCTCAGCGGGTGCTTCGGCAGGCGCCCGTTGCGGCCGTGAGCCTTACGGCGCTTGCCGTTTACTTGACGTAACACGGCGTCGGTGTGCTCGCCCTTCAAGGGCGCCGGCCCCGAGGGACCCGTCGGCGTCTCGGCGTACCGAGCGATGGGGCCGAGCTGCCGAGTCTTGCCCACCGTCCGGTCGATAAGATCGATGACGTCTCCGTTGTGCAAGGCCTGGTCGTGGTGCAGCCCCTGCTGGGTCGTGCGGAAGGGCTCGGCCCCCACGTCGTTCTTGATGAACAGGTCCATCCACTCGTCGCGGGTCTTACCCAGGATCTTCTCCAGGACCATCCGTTGGAGCAGGCTCTCGTGCTCGGGGTCGTCGTACTTCGGCATGCCGGCAAACCGGGGATCGCGGAGCGCATCGCCGAGGCCGACGGTGTCGAGCAGGTTCCGCTGGGTGTCCACCGTCAGGGATCCAAGCTGGAGCCAGTGGCCGTCCTTGGTTCGAGCGGTCATATAGGGTGGGATCCCCCCGCCGGCGTAGCCTCGCCGCATCGGATCGCCTCCCCGCTCGAAAAGCTGCCAGCCCAGGAACGACGAGAGATCGTAGCAGGTGAGGGCTTGGAGCAGGCTCGTCTCGACTCTCTGTCCGCGACCCGAGCGTTCACGCACCACCAGCGCGGCCATGATGGCCTGCACCGCCAGCATCGCGGCGCCGTAGCTGGCGAGAGGCTGCGCCGAGTAGACCGGGCCGTCCTTGTCCACTAGCCCCCGGAACACGTCCATCCTCCCGCCCTTGGCATGGACGATTCCCTCGTAGGCTTTCACTCCCGTCAGCGGCCCCTTGGAGCCAAAGCCGGTGATGCTGCAATAGACCAGCTCCTGGTTCGAAGGCCTGAGGTCGCGGTAGCCAACCCCGAGGCGGTCGGCGACGCCGGGCCGGAACGACTCCACCACAACGTCGGCTCGCGATGCCAGGCGCTGGGCGTCGGCCCTGCCGTTGCCGGTCTTCAGGTCGAGAACGACGCTCTTCTTGCCCCGGTTCCACATGACCGAGGCGTAGTGCTGCCTGGTGGGATCGCCGCCGGGAGGCTCGACCTTGATCACTTCGGCGCCGCTGTCGGCCAACACCATGGTAGCCAGGGCGCCGGGGTAGCTTTGAGTGAAATCGACGACGAGAAGCGCTTCGCAGGGCCTGGGCATGGAGACCTCCCGAGTGGGGCCAGATTCACGGCCGACAGGAGTATAACACGGGTCGTTGGAGGGTTCACCGCGAGACGGCGGCTGGTTCACGGCGTGGCCCGAGAGCGCGTGCTATCATGGCCTGGACATAACGCTCGGAGGGCCCTCACGCTCCATGGACCACCAGGGGATTGCCAAGCTTCTCAACGCCAGGCAGCGCCGCACGATCCCGGACGAGGGCCGGCCTCGGGCGGCCGTTCTCTTAATCCTTTACGGCCCGAACCCCGACTACCGCATTCTCTACACCGTCCGGTCCTACGAGGTCGAGCACCACAAGGGAGAGATCTCGTTCCCGGGCGGCGTTCGAGACCCCGAGGATCGTTCGGAGATCGACACCGCGCTGAGGGAGACCTACGAGGAGATCGGCATCGACCGCGAGGATGTCCAGGTGCTGGGCCTTCTGGATGACGTCGTGACCCGCTCCAACTTCGTCGTGACTCCAGTGGTGGGGAGCGTCGACAAACACCCATATCGATTTCGGTTGTTCGAGACGGAGGTGGCCGAGCTGCTGGAGGTCCCCCTATCGCACCTGACGGATACGGCGAACCACGTGCCTCACCCAGGCCGGCCGGCCGGCGAGCAGCCGCCGTTTCCTTCCTATCGATTCGGCGAGCACGTGATCTTCGGCGCCACGGCTTTGATCACCACCCGGTTCTTAAACACGGTGCCTGGCATCGTGCCTTAGCGGCTACCGGCGTCGCTCGCCGGCAATCGGCTGGTGTTGGCCTGTGCGTGCTGAGCGCACGACAAAAGGAGTAAGCATGACGACCAAACCCGGCTACCTGGTGGTTGACTGCGACGGCCACGTTCTGGAGCCCTTCGCGCTGTGGGAGGAGTACGTGGAGCCCTCCTTTCGCCAACGGGTCGATCAAGTCCTCCGCGTGGTCAACACTGAAACCAGTTGCATGTGGATTCTCGAAGGTTTCGGCGGCTTCGCTGAAGGAGCGCTCCACCGGGCGGGAGCGTTCAAGCCGGGCCTCGACTATCAGGAGAGCGGCCGCCTTGCCGAGACGCCCAAGAAGTGGGGCCCCGAGTACCTGACGCCCGGAGGGTTCGACCCTCACGAGCGGATCAAGGACATGGACGAGCTGGGCATCGACGCCGCGATGCTCTACCCCACGACGCTGGCGATGCTCGGCGGCATCTCGGACCCGGCGGTCGCCAACGCGCTGGCCAGAGCCTACAACCGCTGGGTCGCCGACTACTGCGAACCGTATCCGGACCGGCTGTTCGCCGCGGCGGTTGTCCCCATCCGGAGCACCGAGCTGGCCGTCGCCGAGCTCCAGCGCGTCGCCAAGCTGGGTTTCAAGGCCGTGGTGGTGAGGCCCAACCTGGTCAACGGTCAGCCGTTGCACTCACCCACGTTGCATCCGTTCTGGGAGGCTTGCCAGGAGATGGGGATCACCATCGGGATGCATCCCTTCCCCACGCCCGACATGCCGGGGTCGTGGGAGTTCCTGGCCAAGACCGGCCTGGCCATCGGCGAGAGCCTGTGCTTCCCCATCGACAGCATGACGGCCCTGGCCGACCTGATGTTCTCCGGTCTGCTGGACCAGTTTCCCCGGCTCAAGGTCGGCATCCTGGAGTCGGACTGTGGCTGGATCACCATGCTGCTGGAGCGGAGCGACAAGCGCTTCGAGATGATGAAGCCGCTCTTCCCGGATATCAAGACCCGCCCGACGGAGCTGTTTCACCGGCACTGCTATATCGCGTTCGAGGGCGGCGAGGTGGCCGTGGCTCGGTTTGCCGATATCCTCGAGGACCGGGCCGTCTGGTCGTCTGACTACCCGCATCAGGACGCCGAGCCGCCGCAAGAAGCCTTCGAAAACTTCGAGAAACACAAGCTCGACCCGGCAATCCAGGCCAAGCTCATGGGGATCAACGCCATCCGCATGTACGGCCTGCCGCTGGGCTAGCGGCCGGCGGTAGCCTCGGGGCAGGCCGAGGCCGCGCTGGGCGATGATGTTGCGTTGGATCTCGGTGGTCCCGCCGGCGATGGTCCACCCGATCCACTGCCGGTGGTTGTACTGCACGTCGCCGTTGAGAGGCGCACGCGCGTCGCCCTTGTTGAGCTGTCCGTGGAGCCCGAGCATCTCCATGCCCACGCTGCTGGTCCGCTGAAGGTTCTCGCTGGTGAAGAGCTTGTCGACTGAGGACTCGTACGACGGGCTTCCGCCCTGGCTCTGGATCCACACCACGCGGTAGCCAAGCATCCTGCCCACCCGGTTGCGGATCACCAGGTCCGTCAGCTTGTGCCGGAGAATCGGGTTCCGGCCGCTGCCGTGCTTCCTGGCGTAATCCAGGAGGTCGTTGATGAACCGCTCCGCCATCACCACCTGGTTGATCCACGAACGCTCGAACTGGAGACCGACCGCCATCTGGTACCAGCCTCGGTGAAGCTCGCCCAGCAGGTTCTCCCTGGGCACGCGCACGTTATCGAAGAAGACCTCGTTGAAGTGATGGTCGAGGGTCAGGTCGTACAGGGGCTTGACGGTGACGCCGGGCGTTTTCATGTTCAGCAGCAGCATGCTGACGCCCTTGTGCTTGGCGGCTTCGGGGTCGGTACGGGCTGCCAGCAGGCCCCAGTGGGCCTGGTGTCCTCCGGTGGTCCATATCTTCTGGCCGTTGACCACGAACTCGTCGCCTTCGATCTCGGCCTTGGTCTGGAGCGACGCCAGGTCCGAGCCGGCGTTGGGCTCGCTGTACAGGGTGCACCAGTTGACCTCTTCCTTGACGATGGGAGGAATGAACTGTTCCTTCTGCTCGTCGGTGCCGTAGAGCATCAGCAGCGGGCCGACCCACGCAATCCCCATGCCGCCTCCGCCGGGGGCGCGCCGTTTGGCCATCTCCTCGTTGTACACCAGCTGCTCGGTGACCGAGCGGTCCTGGCCGCCGTACTCCTTTGGCCACGCCAGCGTCAGCCAGCCTTTCTCGACCAGCTTCTTGCGGAATCCTTTGCTGAACTCGTTGCGGCGCTTGTCGTCCTGGTAGGCGTCCGGCCAGTCGGGCGGCAGCTCCTGGTCGAGGAAGTCCTGGACCTCCCGGCGGAATTTCTCCTCGATGGGGCTGAATCGAAGGTCCATCAGATCGCCTCCTCGAAAGCTCGGCCCAGTGTACCACGGCGGTCGGGCGCCGACAGGGCACGACGCGGCGGCGGATCGGTTGGGCCATTCGATGAGGGGTCGTCGACAGCAATGCTCCGTTCGCTCTCATAGAATCGGGGGAGCTCACCACCAACGGCCGTGTTCGGGGCAGAGCGTGACAATCGAACGACTCCGCCCTCGCGTCAGCGCGGGTTGGCGCGGGCGACGCAGGATGATATAGTTCGATCTCGTCGAATGATTTGACCGCATCGAAGGAACTCATGACCGCCACCGCCGTCGTCAAAGACCGGGCCTCCTCGATCCAGGCCACGCTGGTCAGCATCGAGGAGCTGTACAAGTCGAGGCGCGCTTTCGGCGCCGCCGAATGGCTGGAGATCGACCTGACGATGGCCCAGCTCAAGGTGCTGTTTTTCCTGTACGCCGAGGGGCCGACCCGCGTCACCGACGTTGCGACGTCCCTGGGCGTCACGCTGCCAACCGTAACGACGCTGCTGGACCGGTTGGAGGAGCGTCGCCTGGCCAGGAGAAAAGGATCGCCGACCGACCGGCGGGTCGTCCTGTGCAGGCTCACCCAGGCCGGATCGCGGCTGGCCGCGGAGCTGTGGCAGGTGAGCCGCGAGCGGTTTCGCAGCCTGCTGGAGGCGCTCTCGCCCGAGGATCTCGACCAGGTGGCTCAGGCGATGCGCGTCCTCGTGCGAGCGGCTCGCAAAGAGCGAAAGTCGGCTCCCCGTGGCGTCTAGGTCCGTGGAAGCATCGTGAGTCAACGACCGTCCGACGACGCCCAGTCCGCCCCGGCTTCGGGTCCCATTGAGGCCCTGTACCAGCTCAAAGGCAAGCGGTTGTGGGGCACCATCGCCGGCGTTCTTTTGGGGATGCTGCTGGCGGCCCTCGATCAGACCATTATTGCCACCGCGCTGCCCCGCATCGTCTCCGACCTGGGCGGGCTCGACAAGCTCTCCTGGGTGGTGACGGCCTACATGGTGACCAGCACCGCCGGCGTCCCCATCTGGGGCAAGCTCTCGGACCTTTTCGGCCGTCGGTGGTTCTTCATCACCGGTCTGCTCATCTTCATCGCGGGTTCCGCGCTGACGGGCCTCGCCCAGTCCATGGAGACGCTGATCGCCTTCCGGGCGATCCAGGGCATCGGCGGTGGGATGATGTTCGGCATCTCGTTCGCCATCATCAGCGACATCTTTCCGCCGTCCGAGCGAGGCAAGTGGCAAGGCCTGTTCGGCGCCGTCTTCGCCATGGCGAGCATCATCGGTCCCCTGGTCGGCGGCTTGCTGACGGACAACCTGAGCTGGCGGTGGATATTTTACGTCAACCTTCCCATCGGGTTTGCGGCGCTGGCCATTCTCTGGCCCTCCATGCCCTCTATCAAGCGTCGAATCTCCCGTCCATACATCGACTACTTCGGCGTGGTTGCGCTGTTGGGAGCGATCATCCCGCTGCTTCTGGCGTTGTCGCTCGGCGGAAGGGAGTTCGATTGGAGTTCAGGCCAGATCGTGGGGTTATTCACCCTCTCGGCGTTGATGCTCGCGGCCTTCATCTTCATCGAGACGCGGGCCAAGGACCCGTTGCTCCCCCTGTGGCTCTTCAAGAACTCTATCTTCACGCTGTCCATGATCAGCGTCTTCGTCACCGGAATCGGCATGTTCGGCGGCGTGATCTTCATTCCGCTGTTCGTCCAGGGCGTCATCGGCGCCTCGGCCACCAACTCCGGGCTCGTGCTCACGCCCATGATGCTCTGCGTCGTCGTGGGCAGCACCGTGAGCGGCCAGCTGATCTCACGCACCGGCCGTTACCGGGCGCTCGCGGTGATTGGGCCCGCGCTCATGACCGTCGGTCTCTTCCTGCTCTCCCAGATGGACGTCACGTCGACCAGGCCCATCGTGGTCCGCAACATGATGATCGTGGGAATCGGGCTGGGCATCACCTTCCCCATCTTCCTCATCGCGGTCCAGAACGCCTTCTCTGATCAGATCCTTGGGGTAGTCACTTCTTCCGTCCAGTTCTTCCGCTTTCTGGGTGGGACGATGGGCGTGGCGGTCCTGGGGAGCATCCTCAATAGCCGATTGACCGACTCGATCGCCAGGAACATCCCCGCCGAGGTGACGGCGCGCATTCCGGGTGAAACTCTGAGCAGGCTCACCAGCCCGGAAGCGCTGATAGACCCATCGTCCCGTCTTGCGCTCGAGAGCGAGTTCGCCCGCCTGGATGCGGCCGAGCTGTTCCAGCCTTTCCGAGAGGGAGTCCAGACCGCCATGGCCGACTCCATTACCTTCCTCTTCAGCATCGCCTTCGCTATCGTGGCCGTGGCGATCGTCGCCGGGCTCTTCCTCAAAGAGATCAAGCTGCGGACCACGCATGACGATCCCCCCGGCAACTGAGGTGGCTGAGCCACATCGGCATTTCCGGACTAATGTTGGCTGCGGCCCCGCCGCCTCAGCCGCCGAGGACCGAGAAGGGCCGCGTCAGTTACCTCTCATACAACGCGATGCCCGGAAACGCCAACGACAGGGAGAACCAGAACGCCCGGCGCGTTGGCAGCTGCGAGAGCTCTTGCCCCGCCAGGGGACCCTCCACCGCCCGCCCGGCGAAGTCCCACCGGCTCCCGGTCTCCCGGTCCCGCACGTCGCCGCTTTGGCCCTCGAACGTCAGCGTCTCGCCGTTGTGACGCCTGGAGAACGCCTGCCCGCTCAGGCCACCTGTCTGGACGACGACCACCACCGGCTCGCCGCCGATCTCGTCGTTGATCACGGCGCCGCTGAGCTCGGCCAGCGGATAGGCCTTCTCCTCGCCGGCGAACCGTACCGAAATCACCACGGCTGAAGGCCGGAGCCGGTCGTCGAGCTTTTCGAGGGAGACCGGGAAGGGAAACTGAAGCCGGTCGATCCGCTCGCTGTACCCTTCCAAGGCGCCGGCGCCGTACCGCGTCCGCCCGAAGCCCTGGTCTCTGGCGAGGACTCGCGTATCCGGGCGCAGCTTCAGCCAGTCCCGCCAGCGCATCATCGCCGACGGCAGCACGTCCAGCCGCCGGCCCGTTAACGTCCCGACGATGGCCTCGCCGCCGGACTGGAACCAGTAGGTGCCGGTCTGGTGATCGTACATGACCAGGTCGTTCTCGAAGAGCGCGCTGGTGTTGCCGAAGACCAGCTCCCGGCCGTCGACCACGCGGTGGAACACGATGCCCGAGCCGCACAGCGGGCAATAGGTTACCAGGACCGGGACCCCGTCGATTTCGTCGTTGACGATTTCGTGGGCGTTGAGCATCCGCACGGGATAGGCGTAGGTGGCATTCTCGCCGACGTATCCGATGACCATGTCGTCGGGGTCCAGCCAGTCGCCACCCTCGGGGCCTTCGTAGCGCGGGGTGTAGATCGGCCGAATCGCGTCACGCAGGCTCACGATGGCGTCCGCCGGGGCCTCCGACAGCCGGATGAACCCGCCGCGAAAGGTGTCGAAAACGACGTCGCTCAGAGGCACGCTGCGAATCGTCACGTCGACCGGCGGCGGAGGACCCGAGGGCGGGCGCGGCGCGGCGGCCTCGCCAGGCGCAGCTTCCAGAGGGACGGCCGTCGGCGCTGCAGCGGGTTCTTCGGCGGCGACCGCCGGCGTCGCCGTGTTGGGATCCGTCCTATCCCCGCCGGAGCACGCCACCGCAAGCAAAGCGATGACGGCGCCGCCAGCGGCCAGCTTGAAGCCCCAACGCCGGGCCGTCGCGGCGGCGGATTGTTGCATCACACGGAGCGTCTTCACGATGATACGATGCAGATTCTGCACGTTCGATTACACGGCACAGGTTGAGCGGAGCCCAGGCGGCAACGCCGCATCCTCCCGCAGCGTCTTGCACCGGGCCTGGCCGGCGCCTCAACGGTTTCGTATCCACATCGGGCTGATCAGAGCGCCGGCGCTGGCGACGACGGCCATGACGAAAACGGTCGACACCGCCGCGATGGAGATCGCATCGCCGGCGTCGGCGCCCGTCCCGAGCAAAGCCACCAGCACCGCCGAGCCGACGATGCTGCCGACGTAGCGGCCCAGAGAGTAGACCCCGGCGGCCATGCCGGCGTCCCGTTCCGGCACCGACTCGAGAGCGGCGGTCTGGATCGCCGGAAGCTGCAACGCCATGCCTGACCCAATGAAAGCCAGCAGCATCGCGATGAGGCCCAGGCCCCAGCTCTCATCGACCGCCAGAAACGGCAGCAGTCCACCCAAGACCAGGACGCCGCCCACAAGCGCCGGCGTCCTGCGTCCCCAGCGGTCGGCCAGACGCCCTCCGAGAGGTGAAAGGAAGACGAGGGGGAGCGACATCGCACCCAGCACGAACCCTACCTGCAAGGTGCTCCGGCCCTGAAGATCGACCAGGAACAAGGGAATCACCAGCAGCGTCGTGTACATCGCCATGTTGGAGAAAAGGATCGTCAGCGTGGCCGAACGGAACGTTTGAATCCGGAAGAGACTCAATCGAATGATCGGCTCCTTGATCAGGCGTTCGTGATTGACGAACAGCGACCCCATGACCAGGGCCGCGGCGGTAAGGCCGAAGATCGCCCAGGCGTCGCCGCCCTTGATGGCCGAAGCCACGAGAGCGAGCGCCGTCAGTGTGCCGGCCAGCAACGCCGCGCCCCGGAAGTCGAACCCGCCGGCGTCTTTGGCGCCTCGGTCTCGCGGCAACGAACGCCAGGCGAAGACGAACGCCAGGAGAACCACGGGGATGTTGAACCAGAACATCGCTCGCCAGCCGCCCAGGGCGATCATCGCCCCGCCGATGGGCGGGCCGATCCCCGCGGCCAGCCCCGCCGACGCGCCAACGATGCCGAAGGCCGCCGCCCGCCGGTGTTGGGGGACCCACTCGCGGATCAGCGCCGCCCCGTTTGGAGTGGCCATGGCGCTCGATAGGGCTTGTCCCACGCGCATCGCCAGAAGTGTCGGCAGGTTGGGGGCCAAGGCCGCGCCGATGGAGGCAAGGGCGAATCCGACCAGCGCGCCCAGAAAGAGCTTGCGGCGGCCGAAGAGGTCGCCCAGCTTGCCCGCGATGGGCTGGGTCACCGCCATCGTGATCAGGTAGCCGACGACGATCCAGCTCAGGTCCCGCAGCCCCACGTCGAGATCGTCGCTGATCGCCGGGAGCGCCACGGCGACCATCGTGGCGTTGAAGGGCGCCAGCATGGTGCCCAGGGCTATCGCCGGGAGCAGCAGCTTCCCTACGGCGCGGCCGCCGCCTTTCGCTGTCTCCAGGGTGTCGCCGGCCCTCAACGGGGGTGAAGCTCCACGATGCCCGCGCCGCCGGAGTAATGGGACGGGATGCCGCCCATGAAACGCATTCCCACTCGCTCCATGCCCTCGGAGAAGGCCGCGATCTCGAAGCTCTCGGCCGGCCGCCCCATCGCGTCGGCGGGGCCGGCCCATTCCGCCGGGACTTCGCAGGTCTCACGTAGCTCTCGTGACGCGGTCACGGATTCGGCCATCCTTCCAGGGTTGTGCGGCGACGTTGAAAGTATAGCGGCATCCTGCCCAGCCTCACCAGCCCCGAGGCGAGCCGGCGGCTGAGCCGCTGCAACATTTGTCCGGAAACGCCGATACGGCTCAGGCGGCTGAGCCGCTGCAACATTGGTCCGGAAACGCCGATGTGGCTCAGCCACCTCAGCCGCCGCTCCTTGACACCTGGAACGGGCCTGTCTATAGTCGCGGACGCCGGGCGAGCCTTGGCGATCGACCCACTTTACGTTTCAGGAGGCGACCATGGGCGTGCTGGACAACAAAGCGGTGGTCATCACCGGCGGCGCGGGCGTTCTCGGCGCGGCCTACGCCGACGCCATGGCGCGCGAGGGCGCTCGCCTGGTCGTCAACGACATCGACGCCGATGCCGTCGAGCGGGTCGTCTCTGGCCTTCGCTCCCTGGGCGCCGACGCCGTGGGCAGCACCGACAGCGTGACCGAGTGGGCCGGCGCCGCGCGGATCGTCGACACCTGTGTGGAGAGCTACGGGCGCATCGACTGCCTGGTCAATAGCGCTCACCAGTTCAGGCGCGGACCGATCTGGGAGCTCACGGAGGAGGCCCTGGACCTCACGATGACCGTCCACCTCAAAGGGCACTTCGCCTGCACGCGCCACGCGGCCCAACGCATGAAGGAGCAGCGCGGCGGCAGCATCATCACCGTCACCTCACGAGCGCTCCATGGGATGCCCGGCAGCTCGCCCTACGCCACCGTCAAGGCCGGCATCCTGGGCGCCACCTGGTCCTGGGCGCTGGAGCTGGCCGACTACGGCGTCCGAGTCAACTGCGTGAGCCCGGCGGCGCTGAAAAACCCCGCCTTCGAGCCGACGATGCACGTCCAGTGGCACACCGAGTTCACCGTGGACCGGGGAGGGCAGCAGCACGGCACGCCAACGGCCGACACCGTCGCGCCGCTGGTGGTCTATCTCGCCAGCGACTCCAGCCGATCGGTCACCGGCCAGGTGATCTTTCTCTCCGGCGATACGCTGGCGCTGATGGACCAGCCTCAGTACCGGTTCGCGTTCAAGCCCGAAGGCTGGTCGACGGAAGACTTACAGGCCCGCTTCCAGGAGATCATGGGGCCGCATCTGGCCCAGCCCGGCCAGGGCGAGCCTCGCTACCGCTGGCATGGGGGAGTTGGTGAGAAGCAGTGAGGAACGAGGAAAGGCAGAACAGGGCTAAGAACGAAACAAAGATACTAGCGGAAAGCTAGCGCTGTGCACTGATAGAGATGACCGGCCTCTCGTCACGGATTCGCCATGCGGGCGACCAGCACCGGCGGAATCGATGGGAGATTCGCCCACGCCAGCGGGGTCGAGCTCTCCGTTCCCTCAGGCAGGGCCGGCTCCTCTATGCCATTCAACACGAATCCGTGCTGGAAACACACATTGAACAGCATGCTGATCGATCGATGGAAAAAGGGCTGCGGCGCCGGCTGGCCCGGGACGCCCACACCCATGTGGACGTAGGGGGAAGCATAGTCCGTGATCGCGACGCCGTAGGTCGTCTTGAGCGACCCGTCCCGGTCGTTCTCCTCGGCGATTTTGCGGGCCGTACCGGAGTTAAAAGCAGGATGCGTCACCGAAAACACGAACCGCCCGCCCGGTTTCAGCAATCGCGGTAGGGTAGAGATCAGCGGATCGATGGACGCCATGTCCATCAGGGCCATCGTGCAAACGGCGGCGTCGAACACCGCCTCGCCCAACGACAGCAGAGCTGCCGAGTCCGTTGCATCTATCGTGCGGTAGTCGATCTCGCGGGTGCCGTCGGCGTTACGCTGGGTGGCCCGCCGAATGAACGCCTTCGACTGGTCGATGGCGACGACTTCGGCGCCCAAGGCCGCCATACGCCGGGCAAAGCGGCCGGCGCCGCAGGCGATGTCGAGGACCCGCTCCCCCGGCTGCAAGGCCAGCAGACGCTCGGTCGCGGGCTCGATCAGCAGGTCCTGGAATGGGTTGCCGTCGCCGATCTCGTCGTCCCACCAATCCGCGAGGCGGTCCCACACCTCCGCCGTCCGGGCGTTGTACTCCGGGAAATCGCAAGAAGGACCGTTTTCCAACACCATCATCCTCAGAAGGTCCCTTTCAGGAGACCAGGGAACGCAGCCGGCCTCCGGCGAGAGCCTACTCAGCGATGGCGTAGAGCCGGGCCGCGTTGTCCCACATCATCTTCCGCTTCGTGGCCTCGGAGACGTTCTCCAGGTTGATGGTGCTCTCGAGAGCGTCGACGTAGCCGCGTCCCTCGAGGTGGGCGAAGTCCGTGGCGGTGACGATGTTGTCGTCGCCGATGGCGTCCACCACCTGCTTCACGCCGGGATCGTCGGGGTCGGCGGAGATGTAGCACTGCCGCTGGAAATACTCCACCGGCTGCATCGTGAGCCCCTGCATCGGCGAGTGGCGGCTGCCGCCCTGGATTCCGGCCATCATCCGGTCGACCCAGAACGCGACCCAACCGGCGCCCGACTCCAGATGCACGACTCGCAGCTTCGGGTGGCGCTCCAGGACGCCGCCGCCGATCAACGAGAGACTGGCGAGCATGTTCCCGATGGTGAACGCCGACACGCTCCGCCCCAGCGGCCATTGGGGGAAGTTGTGGGTCCCCACCTGGCCTCGCGTCGTCCCCGCTCCGACGTGGACGGCCAGGGGAACGTCCAGGTCCACCAGCTCCGCCCACAGCGGGTCGAAGAAGGGATCGTGCAGCGCGTGGTCGTCGACCGGCTCTGGGTTGATGGTGATGGCCTTGAAGCCAAGGTCTTTGACGCAGCGCCGCGCTTCGCGGGCCGCCTCCTGGGGGTCGCGCAGGTCGACGGAGCCGGCGCCGAGAATACGGCCGCCGCACTCGACACAGAAGTCGTGCAGCCAGCTGTTGTATGCCTTGCGGTACGCCGCGGCCTTCGCCGCGCTCAGGCCGTTGACCGCCGTGATGTAGAGGCCAACGGTGGGGTACACGACCATGTAGTCGATACCGGTCCGCTCCAACGCGGCGCGGTAGCACTCCGGCGTGAAGCCCTTCATCGCATATTCCCGGTATGCCTCCTCCGTCCCCGGCAGCTGCACGCCCCGGCCGGTGGGGAAGTTGGGCATCACCGGGTTGTCGCCCACGTGGATCTCGAGATGCCAGGTCGGCGGGTCGTTCTCATATCCCGCGAAGTGCCTGGGCATGTCGGCGCGAAACTCCGGCTCGAGATAGTTCTCCCACAGGTCGGAGGGCTCGAGAATGTGCGCGTCGCTGTCGATATATTTGTATCCTTTGTACATGGCCTGCTCCTCCCTGGGGGCCGATGGAAGACGCCCTCCCGTTACCCCAGCCCTGCTGTTACACCAAATTATAGAGCTTCGCGGCGTTCTCGCCCAGGTAGAGCCGCTTCTGCCGCTGCGTCAGGTCTTCCCGCGCGTTGACGTGAGGGACGCTACCGGGAAACTTGGCGTCGTAGTGCCAGTAATCGGAGAGGTAGACGACCCGCTCGGCCCCGATCTTCTCCATGACGTACGGAATCCCCTCCTCTACCGGGTCAGCTGAAATGAAGAAGCGATCGCTGCGGACGTACTCGCTGGGGAGCCGTTGCGCCCCGACCTGCTCTCCCATGATCTCGTAGTGCTCGTCCATACGCTGCATCAGGTAAGGCAGCCAGCCGGCGCCGCCTTCCATGAAGCCGATACGCATGTCCGGGTACCGGTCCATGATCCCCTCGCAGACGATGGAGGCGACGGCGTGCATCGTCTCGGTGGGGAAGCCCAGAAGATTGCCGAAGAAGAACTTTCCGTGCCGGTCCGCTCCCGCGGGCATGAGGTTGTGCAACCCGACGACGGCGTGGACGCACAGGGGCACGCCCAGCCGCTCGATCTCGGCGTAAATGGGGAAGAAGCTCTCGGAGCTGAGCGGCCGCTCGCGGACATGCGTCGGCACGGCCACGGCGATGAGGCCCAGCTCCTCGACGGCCCGGCGGGCTTCGAGCGCCGCGGCGTCGGGGGTCTGGAAGGGGACGACGGCGACGCCTTTGAGGCGGTCGGGACTAGCCTGGCAGTATCGCGCCAGCCAGTTGTTGAAGGCTCGCGAAATCCCCAGGGCCAGGTCGGCGTCGTCCATGCCGCAGACCGCCAGGGCGATGGTCCCGCCGAAACTCACCGACACGTCGATGCCATCCAGGTCCATGTCGCGCAGGCGCTGCTCCGGCTCCCACATGCCGGAATGCGACTCTTGCACGGTGAAGGGCTCGTCTTGACCCTTGATCGCGCGGCCCCTGGGCCAGGGCTTGGCCCAGATCTTTCCATCCATGAACACGCGGCCGCCGCCGGTGTTGAAGTCCAGGTGCCTGGGCGCTCGGCTTCGGTACCGCTCCTCAAGCTCGTGCTCCCAGTCGACCGCGCCGGGCATCGATTCCATCACGTGTCCGTCGGCGTCGATGACGACGCTACGTTTCGACACAGGGCCCCTCCCCAGGTAGGCGAATGCGGCCCAAGTCTAGCAAACACCGCGCGATGGCCGCAATCGCGCGCCGGTGGGTTGCCGCGAGCCCGACGGCGCGCTACGATGCGGCCAAAGGGCCGCTCGCGTGGCTCTGAAGCAAGGACCAGCCCATGACCAAACGGGTCTGCATTATCGAGGGGGACGACGCGGCGCCGGAGGTCGTCCGGCCGACGGTCGAGCTGCTCGAGGCCATGGAGCTGGATCTGGAGCTGCTCCGGCCCCTCACGGGCGAAGCGGCCATCCAGGCCGGCGGCGACGGCTTTCCCGACGCGGCCCGCGAAGACGTCGACCGGGCCGACGCCACGCTATTCGGGGCCACCAGCGGCAAGACCCGCGGCGCCGTGCAGCACCTGCGCAGCGGCAAGCAGACCTACGCCAACGTTCGGCCCATCAAATGGGTGCCTGGGGCCGCCAGCCCCCTGGCAAGGCCCGAAGGCATCGACTACGTCATCGTTCGAGAGAACCTGGAGGACCTGTACCTCGGCATCGAGGGCGACCTGAGCGAGCTGAACGCAACCATCTTCGCCGAGCGCGTCGCGGGACGGGGCGTCGACCTGGGCGGCGCCGGGCGATACGCGCTGAAGATCATCACCGAGAAGGGAACCCGCCGCGCCGTGCGCTTCGCCTGCCGTCTGGCGACGCAACGCAAGCTGGAGGGACGCCCCGGCAAAGTCACGGCCGTGGCCAAGTACAACCTGCTGCGACAGACCGACGGGCTGTTCGTCGAGACCGCGCGAGACGAGGTCGCCCGCCACGGCGAGGTCGAGTACGAAGAGTTCATCGTGGACAACTTCGCGCACCTCCAGGTAACCCGGCCTCAGTCTCTGGACGTGGTGGTGATGCCGAACCTCTACGGCGACATCCTGTCCGACGCCGGCGCCGGGACCATCGGCGGGCTCGGCGTCGCGCCCAGCGGGTGCTATGGCGACGACTACGCCTACTTCGAGCCCGTCCACGGGACCGCGCCCGACATCGCCGGCCAGGGCATCATCAATCCCACCGCGGCGATCCTGTCGGCGGTGATGATGCTGGACTACTTCAAAATGCCAGATGCGGCCCGGCGGCTGGAGTCGGCCGTCGCCAGCGTTTATGCCGACGGAAAGGCGTTGACGCCGGACCAGGGCGGCCAGGCGACGACCGGCGAGTTCTGCACGGCGGTGCGACGGTTCATGTGACCGGGATATGCAGGGAGGAGGGCGATCGTGGCGAAAAACGGCTATCGGGTGATCGACAGCGATCTGCACTGGATCGAGCCGGGGGACCTGTACGACACCTACATCGACCCGCGGTTCAAGGAGCGGGCGCCGCGCATGGGGCGAACCGCCGATGGACGGCCGGTCCGGATGATGGAGGGACAGGCGATCCCGCCGTGGACCGCCGACCCCGGCGTGAACAAAGTCAATCAGCCGCTCAACGAGAAGACGGAGCCGTATCTGGCCAGGGCCCGGCGCAGCAAGTACGACCCGCCGTCGTACCTGGAGGCGATGGAGATCGAAGGGATCGATATCGCCATCATGTTCCGGACGCTGGCCAGCATGTTCATCTCCGGCGACGACACCGAACCCGATTTCGCCGCGGCTCTGGCCCGGGGGTTCAACGATTGGGCCGCTGACTTTTGCAAGACCGACCCTGCCCGCTTCAAGGGCACGGCGATCGTGAGTCAGCACGACCCCGAGGAGGCCGCGCGGGAGGCCCGCCGCGCCGTCGAGGAGCTGGGCATGATCGGCGTGGCTCTCCTGCCGATGCCCATCGCCGGCAAGCACGTCCACGACCCCGAGTTCGACGTTCTCTGGGCCGAGCTGGAGCGCCTCAACGTGCCCGCTTGCTTCCACGGGACCTCCGGCGCCATGTCCCACGATTACATCCAGGCGCGCATGGTGGGCCATCCGGCCTATCGCACGCTCTCCCACGCGGCGTCGTTCACCCTGGAGCTCATGCTGGCCGCCGGGAGCATGATCCTGGGCGGCGTCCTCCAGCGCTTCCCCAACCTGCGCGTCGCCTTCCTCGAAGGCAACTGCTCGTGGGCGCCGTGGTGGCTCTACCGGCTGGACGACCAGTGGGAGAAGTTCGGCCCCGGCGAGCCGATCAAGCTCGACGCCACGCCGTCGGAGTTCTTCGCGCGCCAGTGCTACGTCTCCGTCGACCCCGACGAGACGTTGATCTACCACGTGGTGGAGGAGATGGGCGACGACAACATCGTCTTCTCCACCGATTTTCCCCACCCCGACGGCGCCTATCCCCATGCCGTGGACAACTTCCTGGCCATGGAGCGGATCACCAGCCAGACGAAACGCAAGGTCCTGTGGGACAACTGCCTCCGGCTCTATGCGCTGGAAGCCCCGGTGCCGGCGGGCTAGCTCACGTCGGCATCGGGCCGCGTTCAGGCGCACCCTGACGGTGCTACACTAGGGCTCGCCAACCACCGCGTCGCGAAAGGACGTCCATGCGCATCGGCGTATCGGGAGACCATGCAGGGTTCGAGGTCAAGAACGCCGTCGTGGGGTGGCTGAAGGAAGGCGACCACGATGTGGTCGACCTTGGCCCCTCGGAGTACGACCCCGATGACGACTATCCCGAGTACGTGTTCAAGCTGGCCGAGGCGGTGGCGTCGGGCGACGTCGAGCGCGGCATCCTGGTGTGCGGCAGCGGTGTCGGGGCCAGCGTCGCCGCCAACAAAGTGCCCGGCGTTCGCGCGGCCATCTGCCACGATTGCTACTCGGCCCATCAGGGAGTCGAGCACGACGACCTCAACGTTCTGTGCCTCGGCGGCAGGGTGGTCGGGCCGGCGTTAGCGCGGGAGCTGGTCGATGCCTTTGTCGGCGCGTCCTTCAGCGGCGACGCGCGCCACGTTCGCCGCCTCAACAAAGTCATCGCGTTCGAGAAACGATTCGCGGAGAGCCAGGCCGAGAGCCGGTCCTGATTAGGAATGGAGCGCCCATGTACGTCATCGTTGTCACCTTGCAAGCCAAGCCCGAGGGACGGGACGCCTTTCTCAAGGCGGCCGTGGAAGACGGACAAGGCTCGACCCAAAACGAGTCCGGCTGCCTCCGGTTCGACGTCTACAACGACCAGTCGGACCCCAACAAGTTCGTGTTCGTCGAAGTCTACAAGGACGAAGCGGCGTTCCAGGCCCACACCAAGACGCCCCATTTCGCGGCGTGGCGCGAGGCGACCAAGGACCTGATGGAAGGCGCTCCAACGGCCGTGCGGTGCACCAACGTCTTTCCCGCCGACGCCGACTGGAAGTAGGGGCGGAATGGGGCTCCCGGCGCCACCCGCCCGTCCTCGGCCGCGGGGCTGAGCCCAACTATGTCCTCAACCTTGCGCTCCGCTGACGTAACCGCGCTGCGCGAGGGCGCGGCCGAGGTGCTCTTGGGCAACCTCAAAGAAGGTTGGGACGCCAAGTACCAGACCGACTACGCCTACACCTGTCCCTCCCGCACCGGGGGCTACCCCTGGCAGTGGTTCTGGGACAGCTGCTTCCATGCCATCGTCCTCTCCTCCTTCGACGTCAAACTGGCCCAGCGGGAGCTTCGGACGCTGTGGAAGTCCCAACACCCCGACGGCTTCATCCCCCACGTGGTGCACTGGGGCGCGCGGTTCAACCTCAACCTTGCGCTGTCGATGCAGAGCAAGCTCTCGTGGCGTCCGAAGAGCACCGCCCTGATTCAACCGCCGGTCCTGGCTCAGGCTGCACTGGCCGTCGCCGAACGATCGCAGGACGAGGCCTTCCTCGCCGAGGCGGTGGACCGGGTCCGGCGCTACTACCTCTGGCTTCATGACCACCGCGACCCCGACGCCGACTCGCTGATCTCGGTCATCACCCCCTACGAAACGGGCATGGACCATCTGCCGGCCTACGACGAGGCCCTGGGCGCTCGCAACCCCTCCCGGCTGGGCCTCCAGGCCAGGGACCGCCTCCTGGACCTGCACAACCTGGTGCTGGGGCGCAACTACAACCTGGACGCCATCTTTCGCCGCGATCGCTTCAACGTCGAGGACGTGCTGGTAAACTGCCTGTACGCCCAGGGATTGAGGGCGGCGTCGAAGCTCTGCGCCATGGCCGGCGACGAGCCCAGGGCCGACTCCATGGGGCGCATGGCCCAGCGGACCGAGGAAGCGATCTTGTCCAAGCTCTACGATGAGTCCAGAGGCACGTTCTGGGGCCTATCGGGCAAACGGGAGCAGCCGCTCAAGACCTTGACCGTTTCCAGTCTCATGCCCGTCGTGCTGGAATCCATCAGCCCGGCGCTGGTCGAAGAGCTGGTGCAGCGGCACATGCTCAACGAGGACGAGTTCTGGCTCCCGTTTCCACTTCCGTCGGTGGCAAAGCGAGAGCCCTCCTTCAGGCCATCGGCTCGGTTCCTCATCTGGCGCGGCCCCTCCTGGATCAACGTCAACTGGTTCATCGTTGGCGGACTGCGGCGGCATGGCTACGCGGAGGTCGCCGACACCATCGCGCGGCGGTCGGCTGAGATGGTCCTCAAGTCCGGGTTCCGGGAGTTCTACAACCCCTTCACCGGCGAGGGCTACGGCGCGAGGGAGTTCGGCTGGTCGACACTGGTCGTGGAGATGCTCTGATGCGTCAGCGCGAGTTCGAGGAGCACGTCGGCCGGGCGCTGGACGGTCTCCCCCCGCTCATCAAGGAGCGTATGGAGAACGTCGAGGTGCTGGTCACTCAGTGGGCCACGCGGGAGCAACTCATCGACAGCGGCCTCTCCAGGCGGCACCACATCCTGGGCCTCTACGAAGGGGTGCCTCTGCCAGATCGCGGCGCCAACTACGGGATGGTGCTGCCCGACCGGATTACGATCTTCCAGGGAGCGGTGGAGGCCGTGTGCCGCTCGCAGGATGAACTGGAAGACGAGATCAGGAAGACCGTCGTCCACGAGGTCGCCCACCACTTCGGTATCGACGACCACCAGCTTCGAGCGATGGGCTACTGACGGCCTACAGCACTCCGTCGCGGGGCATGACGATCAGCTCGTCGACGGACGCGTTGCCTGAGAACGTCAGGCTGCCAAAGACGGCCTCGGCGACGTCTTCGGGATGCAGCATCTTGGCCCGGTCGGGGCTCCATTCCATGGGGTCCCACAGCGGCGTATCCACCGACCCCGGCGAGACGGTGATGACTCGAAGCCCTTGCCGCCGCACCTCCAACGCCAGCGCCCGGGAGAAGCCCAGCAGGCCGTGCTTGGAGGCGCAATAGGCGGTGCCGCCGTCGAAGCCCTGGTGAGCGGCGATGGAAGCGATGTTGACGATGTCGCCGTGCCCCGCGGCGAGCATCGGCGGCGTCACCAGCCGGCAGAGCAGAAAGACGGCTTTGAGGTTGGTGTCCAGCACTTCGTCCCACTGATCGAGCGTGGTTTCGGCGATCGGGAGGAAGTATGCGGCGCCGGCGGCGTTGACCAGCACGTCCAACGCGCCGAACTCGCCCAGCGTCTGCTGGACCAGGCGCTGGGTCTCGACCTCTTGGGTCACGTCGGCCTGGACGATCACGCGCCGTCCGGGGAAGGAGTCCATGGAACGAGCCGCGGCCTCGAGCTTGCTTGCTGAACGGCCGACCAGGGCAATGTTGGCGCCGTCCTGGGCGAATCGCCGGGCGACCGCCAGGCCGATGCCGCTGGAGGCGCCGGTGACGATGCAGCTCTTGCCCGTCAGCGATGGCACGGCTATTCGCTCTCGCCGGCGTACTCGAAGCTGTTGTCGCGGGTCTCCACCAGCTTCACGCGGCACAAGCGAACGCCGGGGACCCGGCCGTCCAGCAACCCCCAGATGCAACGCACAATGTTCTCGCCCGTGGGCACCAGGTCCACGTAGTCCTCGACGTCCAGGTTGAGGTGCCGGTGGTCGTACCGGTTCACCACGTGCCGCGCCACCACATCGTCCAGCGCCCGCAGGTCGCAGCACATCCCCGTCACCGCGTCGACCTCGCCCGCCACCGTCACCACCACCTGATAGTTGTGCCCGTGGCCAAAGGGGTTGGCGCACTTGCCGAAGATGCGCTGGTTTTCGTCCTCGGATAGCTCCGGCGCGTACAGCCTGTGAGTCGCCGCGAACCGGTAACGCCGCGAGAGGTAGACCAGGCCCTGGGAGTGCGTCATCATGCCCCTCCGAAGTACTCCACGTAGAGGTCTTCGTCCTCGTGGAGCCGGATACGCGCCAGAGATGAGCCCTCGGGGAGCCCCTGCCCGATCAGGTCCCACAGCGTCGTCGCCAGGTTCTCCGTGGTGGGGATGCGCTCGCGGAAGTAGCTCATCTCCTCGTTCAAATGCCGGTGATCGAACTCCTCCAGGACCTCTTCCACGACCTGCTTCAGATCGACCAGGTTCAAGACCATGCCGGTGACGCTGTCGACCGCTCCCTTGACCGTGACCTCCAGCAGATAGTTATGGCCGTGCCCATTGGGGTACGCGCACTTGCCGAAGACGCGCAGGTTCTCCTCCTCGGGCCAGTCGTCGCGGTAGTAGCGATGAGAGGCGGAGAACTCGAAGGTCTTTGTCAGGGACGCTTCACCCATCAGCCTTCGCTCCCGGGTTTGAGCCACCCCACCAGGATATCGTCGCCCTCGACCTTGGTCTCGTAGGCCGAGACGCAATGCCCGCCCTCATGATCGGCCTTGCCGTCCCGGATGTCGAAGGTCCAGCCGTGCCACGGACAGGTCACCACCGAGCCCTGCAACGAGCCTGAGCCCAGCGGGCCGCCCATGTGCGGGCAAACGAAGTTGATCGCGTAGTACTCGCCGTCCAGGTTGAAGAGGGCCATCGGCTTATCGAACGGTCCCATGACCAGCCGGCCCTCTCCTGGTGGGATCTCTCCTACTTTGGCCACGTTGATGAAGCTAGGCACGGTCATTCATAGAACGTCGCTTGGAGTTGTCGCTGCTTGGCTTGAACGGAAGCATCAGGTCCGAACTCGACGCCTCATGGTACGCGCCGCGGGATTCGGCTGCAACTGCTCTCGAAGCGAGCGTCGTTGACAGGGCCGTGGGCCGCGTATAAAATTGGCCGCGGTTTCGCAGCGGTCCGACCGCCGTTCCCGCCAGTCGCGCCATCGGCTCCCAAAGGAGAAACGCCATGGCTACCCGGGCCTTCGTCCTCATCGAGACCTCGGTAGGCAGAACCCGGGAGGTGGCCGCGGCGTTGAACGGCGTCCCCAACGTGTCGTCGGTCGACGCGGTGACGGGCCCCTACGACATCATCGTAGTGGTGGAGGCGGCAGACCTCAACGCCGTTGGCGACGTGGTCACAAGCCGGATCCACACGGTGTCGGGGATCGTGAGGACGGTCACCTGCCTGGCGGTCTCGCTGCCCTGACGCCCGCGATAGTACGGATGACGGACCCTTTGCCTCCGGAGCGACACCGGGTGAGGCCCTGAAGCGGCCCAGGTGGAGGCGGAGCGGCAAGCGGCGCCAAACGAGGCCCTGAACCTCATGCCGGGAGACGTGCGTGGAGTTTCAACTATCGCCCGAGGACGAAGCCTTCCGGCAGGAGCTGAGGCAGTTCCTGCGTGAAGAGGTTCCCCCGGAGAAGACCGGGGGGATGTCCTCGATGAACGAAGGCGACGAGAACGGCGGCGACGCCTTCGCGATGGCGATGCGAAAGAAGCTGGCCCAGAGGGGATGGCTCACGATGGGCTGGCCCAAAGAGTACGGCGGGCAGGACGCCTCGCCGATGCGGCAGACGATCTTCATGGAGGAGATGGCGTATTGGGACGCCCCCGGCATGGACCTGATGGGAGTGGGCATCGTCGGGCCGACGATCATGCGGGTCGGTTCCGACGCGCAGAAGCGGCAGCACCTCCACGCCATCGCCAAGGGTGAAGTCATCTGGTCCCAGGGATTCAGCGAACCGGGCGCCGGGTCCGACCTGGCCGGCCTCCAGACCCGCGCCGACCTCAAAGGCGACGTCTTCGTGGTCAACGGCCAGAAGATCTGGTCCAGCGGCGCCCACCGGGCCGACTACATGTACTTGATGGCCCGGACCGACCAGGACGTTCCCAAGCACAAGGGGATCAGCGCCCTGCTGGTCGACCTCAAGAGCACCAAGCAAGGGCTGGAGATCCGGCCGATCATCAACATGGCCGGCATGAAGGGCTTCAACGAGGTCTTCTTCGACAACATGGAGGTGCCGAGGGAGAACCTTCTCGGCGAGCTGAACCAGGGATGGTACTACTCCATGGGGCTCCTGGAGAGCGAGCGGACCGCCTTCATCAACTTCTCCGCCATCGGCCGCAGCGTCATCGAGGGCCTGACCCGGCTGGTCAACGACCCCGACGCTCGCGGGATCGCCTCCGGCAAGAGGCCGGAGACCCGTGCCAAGCTGGCCGACGCCACCATCGAGAACAAGGTGGCCCGCAACCTGGCGCTCACCGTCACCTGGATGACCGGCAAAGGCATCCGGCCCACCTACCAAGCGTCGGTGGCCAAGGTGTTTGGGACCGAGGCCTTCAAGCGGCTGGCGTGGTCGGCCATGTCGATCGTCGGTCTCTACGGCCAGGTGGAGCGCCAAAAGCAATACGCCCCTTTGATGGGACGCGTGAACTCGATATACTACACGTCGGTCGGCATGACCATCGCCGGCGGCGCCAGCGAGATTCAACGGAACGTGATCGCCACGCGGGGCCTGGGCCTGCCGCGTTAGCAAGGGCGCCCGCTTCAGGCGGTGTAGATCAAAGGAGGCATCGATGGACCTAGGGCTAAGCGAAGAGCAGGAGATGATCAAGACCACCGCTCGGGACTTCCTGGAGAAGGAGTGTCCCAAGAGCCTGGTCCGGGACATGGAGGAGGACGACAAGGGTTACTCCCCCGAGCTGTGGAAGAAGATGGCCGATCAGCAATGGATGGGCATGGTCATCCCCGAGCAGTACGGAGGGCAGGGTTTCAGCTTCTTGGACCTTGCGGTGCTCATCGAGGAGCACGGCAGGGCGCTGGTGCCGGGTCCCTTCTTCTCCACGGCGGTCCTTTGCGGCATGCCCCTCGCCGAGTTTGGCACTGAAGCTCAGAAGAAGGAGCACCTGCCCAAGATCGCCAACGGCAACGAGATCTGGGTGTACGCTCAGACCGAGCCCAGCGCGACCTGGGAGGCCTCCGGCGTCGAGCTCAAGGCGGCGGCCCAGGGCGACGGCTTCGTCCTCAACGGCACCAAGCTCTTCATATCCTACGCCCACGTGGCCGACTACCTGCTCGTGGCCGCCCGCACCAAGGACGGCGGCAAACCTGAAGAGGGCATAACGCTGCTGTGCGTCGATGCCAAAGCGCCGGGCATCGCCTACGAAGGACTGAAGACCATCGCCTCGGACCACCAGTCCGAGATCACGTTCAAGGACGTCAAGGTCTCCAAGGACAGCGTTCTGGGCGAGGTCGACGGCGGCTGGGCGATCATCCAGAAGATCGGCGAGTGGGGCGCCACGGGCAAATGCGCCGAGATGGTGGGCGGCGCTCAGCTGGTCCTGGAGATGAGCGTCGAGTACGCCAAACAGCGGGTGCAGTTCGGCCGGCCCATCGGCAGTTTCCAGGCCATCCAGCATCACTGCGCCAACATGGTCACCGACGTCGACGGCTCGCGCTACATCGCCTACGAGGCGATCTGGCGCGTCAGCGAAGGCCTGGACGCTTCGAAGGAGGTCTCCATGGCCAAGGCGTGGGTCAGCGACGCCTACCGGCGCATCTGCGCCCTGGGGCACCAGATCCACGGCGGCATCGGCTTCACCAAAGAGCATGACATGCAGCTCTACTTCCGCCGGGCCAAGGCCGCCGAGCTGGCCTTCGGCGATGGGGACTATCACCGCGAGCTGGTGGCGCAGCATCTGGGGATCTAAGCAGACCCTGCGACGGCTCGAAGGGGTTGGCAAGACCGCCAACCCCTTCGTTATTGCCGCCGGAAGGCGGGCCCGATGACAGACGACTGCATCTTCTGCAAGATCGGCAGACGCGAGATCGAGGGCGATATCGTCGACCACGACGATATCGTCTTCGTCCTTCGCGACATCAATCCCCAGGCGCCGGTGCACCTGCTGGTCGTACCGTATGAACACCTCGGCTCGCTGACCGAGATCGACGAGGGCAACGCCGGTCTGATGGGACGCATGGTCCTGATGGCCAACCGCGCCGCTCGCCTCGAGGGCGTGGCCAAGTCGGGGTATCGCCTGACCATCAACTGTGGCAAAGAGGGGGCCCAGTCGGTGGGGCATCTCCATATGCACGTGCTGGGCGGCCGCCAGCTCAGCGGTCAGCTGGGTTAGTGGGCTCGGCGGCTGAGCCGCATCGGCATTTCCGGCCCACGTACCGCCAGCCGCGGCACACGTCGTGCGGCATGACGTCCCGAGCCGGGGATAGGGCGGCCTTGCGGCCAACGTCCTGCTTCGAGTACACTGATAAGCGGCCACCGACGACAACGCAGTAGGCTCTATAACCATGTCACACCGAGCACAACTCAAAGGCGTGAGAAAGGTCCGGGGCGCCAAGGGAGGCGGCATCTCCCGCAAGCGCTCCAACCTCGGCCAGAAGAAAAAGGTCCTCCCGATGGAGGTCCTCTTGGGCGAGAAGCCGCTCAAGTAGGCCGCCGCCGCAACGGCGCGTGTCCAGGGCGGGGCGATCGTCCCGCCAACGCTTGTCCCAAATGGGGTCTGGCCCGCGTGGCGCACGCCAGCCCATTCCGCTCCCAGGGAGGCGTCATGGCTGCCGGTAAAACACTGCAAGACAAGGTCGCCGTCGTCACGGGAGGCGCGTCGGGCATCGGCAGGATGACCGCGCTGACCCTGGCCGGCGAGGGCGCCCGGGTCACCGTCGCCGACGTGAACCTCGAAGGCGCGCAATCGGTCGCCGGCGAGATCCAGTCGATGGGCTCGGAAGGCCAGGCGGTGGAGACCGACGTCTCCCGATCTAGCGACGTCGCGCGCATGGTCGACCAGACCATCGCCGCCTATGGCAAGATCGATATCCTGGTGAACGACGCCGCCATCGCCGCCGGGGGCGCTCTCGCAGAGCTCACCGAAGAGGAGTGGGACCGGGTGCTGGCGGTCAACCTCAAGGGGCCCATGCTCTGCTGCAAGGCCGTCGTGCCCCACATGCTGCGCCAGCGGAGCGGAGTCATCGTCAACCTCTCGTCGGGCTCGGGCTTCCGGCCCTCGGGGGCCAGCCTGGCCTACGGTTGCTCCAAGGCCGCCATCGCCCACCTCAGCCGCAGCCTGGCCCACCAACTGGCCCCCGACAACATCCGGGTCAATACCGTCGCGCCCGGCCTGACGGATACCCCGATGACCCGCAAGAACTGGGCCACGGCCGAGGAGCTGAAGAAACGGGCCGTCTCTTCCAACATTCAGAACCCGATGGGCGTGGTGATGGAGCCGCAAGACCCGGCCAACGCCGTGCTGTTCCTGGTCTCCGACGCCGCCCGCTACGTCACCGGCCAGACGCTGCACGTGAATGCAGGGTCCTGGCTGAGCTGACGGTACCTGCTGAGCGCCTGCGATGAGCTCCCCGCAGTTCGCCAGACGGCTTTTCGACGGCCTCGCGGGGGACTACGACCGGTGGGCCCAGCGGTTGAGCTTGTTCCAGTACCTCCGGTGGAGGCGGTTCCTGGTGAGCCGGTGCCGCGTCGGGCCCGGCGGTCGCGTGCTGGACGTCTGCACCGGCGCCGGGGGCGTCGCCATCGAGCTGGCCCGCCGCGGCCAGACCGTCGTAGGCGTGGACTTGAGCCGCGGAATGTTGACCAGCGCCGGGGACGCCCTGCAACGATGCCAGTTGAAGGGGCCGGTGCATCTTGTCGAGGGCGCCGCTCAACGGCTGCCGTTTCCCGACGGCTGCTTCGAGGCGGTGGTGTTCACCTTTCTCTTGCGCTACGTCGAGGCCATTGGGGAGACGCTTCGAGAGCTCGCCCGCGTCGTGCAGCCCGGCGGGCAACTGCTCTCCCTCGAGTTCGCCATCCCGAGAGGCCCCCTTCTCGGGCCGCTGTGGCTCGCGTATACCCGGGTGGCGCTGCCCATCGCCAGCGCGTCCGTCTCGCCTGGCTGGCGCCGCGCGGGGCGGTTCCTGGGCCCCAGCATATCCAGACTCTACGACCGCTGTCCAACCGACCGGCTGGCCGCGATGTGGCGTTCCGCGGGGCTGGGGCAAATCAAGACCCACTATCTGTCCCTGGGTGGAGCGATGGTGATGGAGGGAGTGAAAGGCCGATGATCGCCGACAAGTGGACCAGACCGGCGTTCTATGCGCTGCCCGCCGGAGGCTGGCGGGACTACGTGACGCTGCTTCATCCACCCTATACCCTGTGGCTTTTGGCGTACGTCGTCCTGGGCGCGGCGGCGGCGCCCACGCTGGCCCCCGCGAGGTTAGCGGGGACGCTGATCGCATTTTTCCTGGCCGTGGGCATCAGCGCCCATGCCTTCGACGAGCTCAAGGGTCGGCCACTAGGCACCCGGATTCCCTCCAGAGTGCTGTGGGTCCTTGGCGTCGGGTCGCTGGCGGGATCGCTCGGGTTGGGCATCGCCGGAAGCTTCGTCATCTCGCCGTGGCTGGGGCTGTTCGTCGCGTTCGGTCTGTTCATCGTTCCCGCTTACAGCCTGGAGCTTGCGGCGGGCCGGTTCCATAGCGGGCTCTGGTTCGTGGCGTCGTGGGGCGCGTTCCCCTTCCTGACCAGCTATTGGGTCAGCGCGGGGCGTCTCGGCGTCGGCGCCGTGGTCGTGGCCATCGCGTGCGCGACCATCAGCCTGGCGCAGCACCGGCTCAGCGCCCGGGTTCGCGCCATCCGGCGGCGAGCCATCGAGGTGCAAGGCGCGGTGACCTACCGGGATGGCACGGTAGAGCCGGTGACCCCCGCCACCTTGCTGGCTGCTCCCGAAGCGGCCCTCCGGTGGCTCAGCGTTTCGGTGGTCCTGCTTGCGGTAGGCTGGCTGGCGCTGCGGTGGTGATGCCGCTGGCGCCAGGATTTGCTATAGTCGTTGGGAGGCCTTTCCCCCGAGAGGCGGCGGGAATGATCCCGGGCTTGCCGGTCTGGAAAAGGAGGCCGCCATGGCTAGAGACCTGGGCCAATGCGACATGGCGTGGTGCGAGAACGATGCTCGACTGCAATGCCAGTATTGCTTGCGGTACGTCTGCGACGCCGACGCTCGCCGCATCGAAGGGATCGTGTGCGCCGAGTGCGCCAGCAAAGGGTTTTGACCCATTCGACCTGCGGCGTAGGGTCCACCTTGGGGTGACACCCGAACCATACGCCGAATTTGTGCATTGTAGCGCTCATCAAACACGACGAATATCGCAACGGAATCCGAATTGCTACCTGCCGTGCGTGCGCATTTAGCCACATAGCGGCTCGACGCGCCGATACCGTTCGTCAATTTCGGGGATTCAGATGTTTTTGACGTCTGATTCTCTTTGCGTTAGACTGAAATCGTCAAATACATGAGAGGTGATGGAATGAAAATTGTAAGGACTACCGTCATAAGGCCCCGAGCGGGCTTCGAGACACGAGCCGTCGCGCTCCTGCGGGAGCTGGATGAGCACCTGGCGTTGCAGCCTGGCCTCCTCGAGAGCTACGAGGTGGTAGAGGAGCCCGGCCAGGTGGGACGGATCGCCCTCTGGGAGAGCCGCGAGGCCGCCGATCGGGCCGCGAAGCTCGACCGGACCATCGCCATCCGGGCCCGTCTCCACAGCCTCAGCGCCTCGAGCAGCGAAGAGCATCTTCTGGCCGTCACGTCGGAGCGCCACCCCGGCTCGCCCGAGCTGGCGCAGGTCGCCTAGCTCCGGCGGCCGCCGTCAATCCGGGCCACGGCACCGAACGCAAGAACGCCGGGAGTT
>JACZVV010000023.1 GCA_022572465.1 Chloroflexota bacterium | reverse complement strand
TCGGCCCAGGCTCGCGCGGCCCACGACCATCTGGAGCCACTGTTCAGGGACCTGTTCGTCGTCTCCAACCCCATCCCGCTCAAGCACGCGTTGAACCAGCTGGGGTTCCCGGTCGGAGGCTATCGACTGCCCTTGTGCGAGCCCGACGCCGCCTCGGCATCCCAGGTCATGGCCACCGTCGGCCGGTACACGATCGACCTGCCGATTCCCGCCGCGGCGAACCGGTAGGGGTTGACACTCGCCGGTTTGAGCGTCCCTTACACCAGGTCCCGGATGCAAATGGTCTCTTCCCGGCGCGGCCCCACCGAGATCATGTACATCGAGCAGTCCACCAGCTCTTCGAGACGCGCGACATAGGCCCGGGCCGCTTTGGGCAGATCGCCCAGGCGGCGCAAGTGGGCCGTCGGCTCTTTCCAGCCTGGAAGCTCTTCGTACACCGGCTGGCACCGTTCCAGCACTGTTGGGCTGGCGGGAAAGCTCTCTACCGGCTCGCCGTCGATTCGGTACCCGGTGCACACCTTGATCGTGTCGAAATCGTCCAGCACGTCGAGTCTCGTCAACGCGCCCGAGGTCAGCCCGTTGATCCGCGTCGCGTACCGGCCGGCCACGCCATCGAACCAGCCGCAGCGGCGCGCCCGGCCGGTGGTGGTGCCGAACTCGTGGGCCAGCTGGCGGATGAGCTCGCCGGTGGCGTCGTGGAGCTCGGTGGGCATCGGTCCCGCGCCGACCCGGGTGGTGTAGGCCTTGAACACCCCCAAGATGGAATCGAGGGCTCGCGGCCGCAGGCCCGCTCCGACGTAGACTCCGGCCGCCGTCGTCGCCGATGAGGTGACGAAGGGGTAGGTCCCGAACTCGATGTCGAGGAGCGTGCCCTGGGCGCCTTCGAAGATCACCGTGTCGCCCCGGTCCAACGCGTCGTTCACCAGCTGCTCCGTCGGACGAACGTACGGCGCCAAGACTTCTTTGTAGAACCGGCAGCGAGCGGCGAGATCGTCGTAGGATATCGGTTTGGCGCCGTAGATCTTCATCATCCGGTTCTTCGACTCGATGGCTTGGCCCAGCCGGGAGGCGAGCGCGTCGGGGTCCAGGAGGTCGCCGACCCGGATGCCCATCCGAGCCGCCTTGTCGGAGTAGGCCGGTCCGATGCCCCGTTTGGTGGTCCCCAGGGCCGCGTCGCCTCGCGCGCTCTCTTCCAGCTGGTCCAGCAACAGGTGGTACGGGAGGACCACGTGGGCCTTGTCGCTGATGTACAGCCGGCTGAGGTCGACACCTCGCGCTCTGAGGCTGTCCAACTCGTCCGCCAGGGATTCCGGATTCACGGTCATCCCGTTGCCGATGATGCAGGCGGCCCGTTCGCAGAAGATTCCGGAAGGGACGGTGTGCAGGCTGAAGGCGCCATGCTCGTTGATCACGGTGTGGCCCGCGTTGTCGCCGCCGGAGAAGCGCACGACCCAATCCGCGGACTGGGCCAGCATGTCCACGATCTTACCTTTGCCCTCGTCGCCCCACTGGGCGCCGACAACGACGATCGATGGCATCGAACAGCTCCTTGGAACGTGGGTGGTGGGTCGATTCAGCGGCTGCTACGGGAGATCAGCGTCCTCGGCCGCAGGGCCGGTTGCCACGCTGGGATTGCCCTCTCGGTGTCAGGCCAGGGAACGTATCCCATCGTTGGTCTGTCGACCTGCCTTGGCGGAACGAACGTTGTCTTTCAGGCCTCAGGCGTCGTGAGGCCTGGCGGAGTATAGCAAATGCCTGCCTCCTAAGAAAGGGTCGCCCGGCAGTCGTGGGGAGCAGAGGAAGCGGTGCAGTTTCGGCCGAGAGGTCTGAAGCGGCTGGGCTGCCCACGAAGCCGGAGTTGCTTGCTGTCTATTCGCCTTCGCCTGCCAGGACGAGTTCGCCGGTGGGCTGCTCGCTGCCACCACGAGGCTCCATCGTCACGCCCCAGAATCGGTTGGCCACCAGCGAGATGGGCGACTGGAACCGCCACATCACGTAGCCGTTGCGGACGTTGCCAAAGGTGCCGAGGCTCGCCGGAGTGGTTTCGTGCTTCCATAGCCACAACTGGTAGGTCATGCCCTTGGGAGGAGGCGTCAACCCGGTCACCATCAAGATGGCCTTATTCTCCTCCAGGTCCATCAGCAGGCTTCCCTTGGTCATGGGGGCAACCTCGGTGCCGACGAGCTGGACCGTCTGCACGCCGTCGGCGGTGGCAAAGGCCAGCGTGTCCCACTGCTTGCGGATCTCCGAGGCCATCTCGACGTTATCGTCCCGAAGGTCATTGACTTCGAGCGTCTGAAAGACGGCCCAACCGACGAGAAAGAGCGACACGGTGGACAGTGAGGCGATCAGGACCTGAACCCGGCGCTGCCCGGGGAATCCGAACCAGCGGCGAGCGACGCCAGGCGCCTCGAGAGGCTTCGCTGCCACAGCGCTGGCGCTCAGGGCGTCGATGCGGGCCATCAACCTGCCCTTCAAGTCGGCGGGCGGGTCGATCTGAGGGACGGTCTCGGGCAGATTGAGGACAACGAGCCGGTGGCCGTCGAGGGCAAGCCGGCACGTGGGGCACCCTTTAAGGTGCTTCTCCACCGCAGCCGCGTCCTCGCCCTCCAAGGCCCCGAGGGCGTGGGCGGGCAGGAACTCCTCTACTGCTTCACAATTCATTTTGGTCCGCCAGTCGCTCGACCGCCATGAGGTCTCGCATCTTGTGCAGCCCGAGCCGCATTCGAGTTTTCACCGTGCCTAAAGGCGACCCCAGCACGTCGGAGATCTCCGACTGGGTCAACCCCTGAAAGTAGGCCATCACGATCACTTGTTTCTGAGGCGGCGGGAGTTGGTTCAGCGCTTCGACGATCGTCTCTCGGTCCAGCCGCTGGAGCACCGCAACCAGCACCTCGTCGCCACCGGTGCTGGGGTCGACACGCATCTCGTCGATGCTGATGGTGGCGAGCTTGGCCCGCCGACGTCGCTTCCGCAGCTCGTCGATGCATCGATTGTGAGCGACGCTGAGGAGCCACGATGAGAACCCGCCACGGTCGCTTCGATACGTCGAGCCCCGCGTCCACACGGTCATGAACACGTCTTGCGTTACCTCCTCCGCAAGACTCTGGTTCTCCACCATGCGCAACGCCAGCGAATACACCTGGCGTGAGAACCGGTCGTACAGGGCAGACAAGGCCTCTCTGTCCCCTCGGATCACCAATCCGAGCAGTTCGACCTCGGTCGGGGCCGCCGGGCCAGGTCCAGAGGAGTCAGAATCGGCCATCTCTGCTCTGTCTTTCTTCTTCGTATACGTTTTGGCGCGACGGCGGGATTGCTCGCCGTCGCTCCGGCCAGCGGGAATCGAAGGCTGTATTAGGTATTATACCGGTCGGCGAAACAGGGAGTCTCCCGACCCGTCGGCGACCTCCCGGCGAAGAGCCGCGACCGGGTACATTCGCGGCGAGCCCTGTTTTTTACGACCGTTCCCCCGATGGAAGCGGGGCGGTCCTCCGACAGGAGTCGCCCCGACGCGTCGGGGAACCTCGACGAGGGCCGGGTATCGAGAGGCCGGACGCCGGATCAGAAGTCTCGACGCTCCACCGCCGCCATCGTCGCCCACCGCGAATTGCCGGCCAGGTCACGGAGCGGTTGACGCTCACGGGGCCCCAACGGTACAATTCTCAGGTTATCGCCGAATGGAGCGAACCGGCCCCGCATGATCATCGATCTCCACTGTCACACGGTCAAAGGCGGCCCCGACAGCAATCTCACCCCTGACGAGCTTATCGCCGAAGCGCGCCGCGTGGGGCTCGACGGCGTCTGTCTCACCGAGCATGGCGGAGGCTGGGACCGGTGGGACTTCGATCGTTTCCAAGAAGCGCACCCTGAGCTGTTCCTGATCCGAGCGTTGGAGGTCGACACCGAGTACGGCCACGTGGTGACGTTCGGGCTCGACGCCTACGTCAGCGGCATCCACCGCATCGAGATGCTGCGGAAGGTGGTCACCGAGCTCGGAGGCTTCATGGTCTCGGTCCATCCGTTTCGGCGCTTCTTCGAAAAGCCGCCGCTGAACCAGTCGCTGCTGTTCAAAGGCCCGGTTTCGCTGGAAGAGGCCGTCACCCACCCGGTGTTCGAGCTGACCGATGCCGTCGAGGTGGTCAACGGGGGCTGCACGTTGAAAGAGAACGAGTTCGCCCTCCGGGCCGCCCAGATGATGGGCAAGTTGGGCGTCGGCGGAAGCGATGCCCACTCGCACCACGGGCTGGGCTGCGGCGCGACGGTCTTCGAGCGGACGATCAGGTCTCAGGAAGAGTTCATCCTGGAGCTCAAGGCGGGGCGGTTCCACGCTACCAATGGCCTGCTTCAGGGCCACACCTTGCCGTTCGGGACGCCTCCCGACTAGCGGCCGGCAGCCGACGGTGAGCGCTTCCGCATCTTCCGATAGTACCCACCAGGGGCCTGTCTGGGTCGCGTTGGACCTGGAAACGACGGGCCTCGATCCTACCGCCGACGCGATCATCGAAGTGGGCGCGGTGAAGTTTCGCGAGGGCCAGTCCGCCGAGACGTTCTCCACCCTGGTCAACCCGGCGAGGCCGCTCTCGACGTTCATCCAGGAGCTGACGGGCATCACGCCCCGCGAGCTGGAGTCGGCGCCCAGCTTCGGCGCCGTCCGCGATGGGTTAGCGGCGTTCGTGGGCGCGGCGCCGGTCGTCGGGCACAGCGTCTCGTTCGATCTCGCCTTTCTTCGACAGGCGGGCCTCAACTTCCCCGGCCCGGCTTACGACACCCTCGACCTGGCTTCGGTCCTGTTCCCGTCCTTGCTCAGCTACTCGCTGGCCAGCGTGGCCAAGGCCCTGAAAGTAGTCCAGGACCGGCCCCATCGAGCGTTGGGCGACGCCGAGACGGCCAAGGCCGTGTTCCTGGGCCTGCTCGGCGAGGCGCGACGCCTACCCGAGCCGGTCCTCGACGAGCTCCGTGCGATCGCCGGCCGCAGCGATTGGCCCCTGCGTTCGTTGTTTCGTGACCTCTCGCCGGGGGCGACGCGGGCGTTGGAGCCGACAGAGCCCGGGCTGGAAGGCATCGACGTCGGCGCCCTGGCGGAGCGCTTGAAGCAGGAGAGCTCGTCCAGCCGCAACGTCACGCACGCGCCCCTGGAGCTCAGCGAGGTGCGCGGCTTGCTGGACCAGGGCGGTCCGCTGGCCAAGACCCTGGGGACGTTCGAGCGCCGGGCGGAGCAGATAGAGATGGCCGAATCCGTCACTCGAATTCTGAACGACGGCGGCCGCCTGGTGGTGGAGGCCGGGACCGGGATCGGCAAGTCCCTGGCCTACCTGCTGCCGGCGGCCCTCTTTGCCTGGCGCACCGGCAAGAGGATCGTGGTCTCCACCAACACCATCGCCCTCCAGGAGCAGCTCATCGGCAAGGACATCCCCGATGCCATCACGACGATCGCGGCGGGCGAAGACGGCCTCGCTGAAGGCTTTCGCTATGCATTGTTGAAGGGCCGCGGCAACTACCTGTGCCTCCGGCGGTGGTCCTCGCTCAAGCGTCGGGAGAACCTGACCGCGATGGAAGCACGGGTGCTCTGCAAGCTCCTGGTATGGCTTCAGCATACGCCGACGGGCGACCGGGGCGACATCAACTTTACTCAACCCGAGGCGACGATGTGGGGCAGGCTCTCGGCCCAAGGGTTCGACCAGGACTCGGGCCCCTGTCCCTTCGCGCGGCGGGGCCTGTGCTTCTACAACGCGGCGCGCCGCCGAGCCGAGGGAGCTCACCTGGTGGTGGCGAATCACGCCCTGCTGACGCTGGATGCGGCCAACGGGGGGCTGCTGCCCGAGTATGAGCACCTCATCGTGGACGAGGCCCACAACCTGGAAGAGGTGGCCACGAGCCAATGGGGCAGCACCGTCGACGAGGACGCCATCGAGAGCTTTCTCGACCAGCTCGCCGGGGCGGGGCAAGGAGCGGCGCCCGGTCTCCTTGCGCCCCTGGCCCAGCTCGCTCGGTCGGCGTTGATTCCGGAAAGCCGCCGCCGGGACCTCACCGGCATGCTGGAGGAGGTGGAGGAGCAGGTCAACCAGTCGCGGCAAGCCGTGGCCACCCTGTTCCGGCGTCTGGCGGACTTCACGGTGAAGCATGGCGACGGCGGCGGCGACTATGGCGCGACCGTTCGCATGACCCGCTCCATACGCGCTCAGCCGGCCTGGTCGGAGATCGAGATCGCCTGGGAGGATGCCAACCTCACGCTCACGCAGGTGCTTCGCCAGGTGGAGCGGCTTCACGGGCTGGCCAGCCGCTCCTCCGACGCCGAGCTCGCGGAGAAGGAGGGCTACGAGCTGGAGCTTTCGACGCTGCACCAACGAGGCCTCGAGCTTCAGGCAGGCTTGCAAGCCGTGGTAGTCGCGCACGATGACAGCAGCGTCCTCTGGATCAGCGTCGGCGCTCGGGACGGCGCCGTTCGATTGCACGCCGCGCCTCTGGAGGTGGGCCCCGATCTCAACGAGCGGCTGTTCAGCCGGAAGGAGTCCGTCGTCCTCACCAGCGCAACGCTGAGCGTCGAGGACAACCTGGAGTACGTCAAAGAGCGGCTGCAGATCGAGGCGTCCGAGGAGCTCATCCTCGGGTCGCCCTTCGACTATCCGCGCCTGGCGCTGGTCTACCTGCCGGAGGACATTCCCGATCCCAATCGCCCCGGCTATCACGAGGCCGCGGCCAAGCTCATCGCCGAGGCCGCTCGCGCCGCGGGCGGGAGGACGATGGCCCTGTTCACGGGTTGGGGCGCCTTGCGCGCCGTCCAATCGGAGCTCCGCGAGCGCCTTGCCCCGGATGGCATCACGGTCATGGCCCAGGGCGCCGACGGCACGCCACAGCAGCTTGTCACCCGCTTCCGAGAGAGCCCGAACACGGTCCTCCTGGGCGCCGGCAGCCTCTGGCAAGGCGTGGACATCGCCGGCGACGCCCTGAGCGTTCTGGTCATCGCCCGGCTGCCGTTCAACGTGCCCAACGAGCCGGTGTTCGCCGCCAGGTCGCAGCAGTTCGACGACCCGTTCGGCTCCTACGCGGTGCCCCAGGCCGTCCTTCGCTTCAAGCAGGGCTTCGGACGGCTGATCCGCCGTAAGACCGACCGGGGCGTCCTGGTGGTCCTGGACCGGCGGGTCGTTACCAAAGGCTACGGGACGGCCTTTTTGGATTCGATACCCCGGTGCACCGTCAAGCGAGGTCCCGCCCACGCCCTGGGCCCGGAGATCGAGCGATGGCTCCGGCAACCTCACCTGGAGACGGCGGCCTAGGGCGCCGTCACGATGCTGCTGCCCTCATGATGCTGCTGAAAATTAGCGGGCCGCTGGACCTGGCCCAGACGCTGGCGTCGGGCCAGGCGTTCCGGTGGCGGCGCCACGGCCAGGGTTTCCGAGGCGTCGTCGACAATGTCCTGTTCACCGTACGCCAGGCACCGGACGGCGTCGTGTTTGAATCGACGCCCGAGTCCGAGGAGGCGGCGGCCCCGCGTCTGCGCGCCTACCTCCGCCTGGACGACGACCTGCCGGCGCTTTACCGGCGTCATCATGGCGACGAGCGTCTGGCCGCGGCGTTTCGCGCCTACCCCGGACTGCGGCTGCTGCGCCAAGACCCTTGGGAGTGCCTCGTCTGTTTCGTGATCTCCATCTACTCGAACATCGTTCGGATTTCCGGCAATGTCGGCGAGCTCTGCCGGAGGTACGGGGAGCCGCTGACGCCGGCCCTACCCGACGCCTTCACCTTCCCGTCGCCGGCCCGGCTTGCCGAAGTGGGCGAAGCCGAGTTCCGCGACATGGGTCTGGGCTTCCGGGCCCGGTTCCTCTCAAGACTGGCGGGCGAGGTCCTGGAGCTGGGGATGGACCTGTCCGCCCTTCGCGGCTGGGACTACCCCCGAGCCAAGGCCGCCCTGCTGGGTCTCTACGGCGTGGGCGAAAAGGTGGCCGACTGCGTGCTGGCCTTCTCGCTGGACCAGCCGGAGGCGTTCCCGGTGGACGTGTGGGTCCGGCGCGCGGTCCAGGAGTGGTATTTCGATGGGCGCAACGTGACCGACCGAGCGGTGCGTCTCTGGGCCGGCGAGCATTTCGGGCGTGACGCCGCCTACGCGCAGCAGTATCTGTTCCATCAGCGCCGTCTCCAGGGGCGAACGGTGAAAGCCGGGGCGACGCCGTCGGCTTCATTACGCCGTTGACACTGGAATCCGAAGCGGAGTACACTCCGCACCAGCGGCTGAGCCAGTGGCTGAGCCACATCAGCTTTTCCGGCCTACGTGGGCCTGGGCAGGCCGCTGGCGGCTGAAGCAGGAGGGTCCAGAGAGGCGTCGCGACGTCGAGTCGGAATTCAAGGATCATAATCCCCGGAGGGGATACCTTGAACCCCCTTGAGAGGGTTTCTCAAGCACCTTGGTCCAAGCTCCGGCGACGTTCGAGCGCACCATCGGACACGAGAGGAGAGCAGATGAAGTACAACGTCATCAATTCCGACGGCCATACCATCGAGCCCCCCGACATGTGGGAGCGGCACGTGCCCAAGAAGTTTCACGACCGCATTCCTCGATTGGTCAAAGACCCCAAGGGGGGCGACGCCTGGGAGTTCCATCGCGGCGTCGCGCCGATGCCCATCGGCATGGTCACCACGCCGGGCAAACGGTACGAGGAGTTCCACTGGTTCGGCTCCTCCTACGATACGATCCGCAAGAGCTGCTACGACGGCAAGGCCCGGCTGGAGGACATGACGTACGACGGAGTCGACGCCGAGGTCTTGTATCCCTCGCAGCGCACGATGATGTACTTCATGGACAACGAGGACGATGATTTCCACAAAGCGGGTCTCGACGCCTACAACGCCTGGATCATGCACGAGTACGCCGCCGCGGACCACGATCGAATCCTGCCGATGTTTCAGATGCCGAACCTGGGTATCGAGACGAGCCTTTCGGAGCTCAAGCGGGCCAAGCAGGAAGGGTACCGGGGCGTGGTCCTCTCTCGTTTCCCCAGTGGAAACCCCGCGCTGAGCCCCGAGGACGAGCCGTTCTGGGCCGAGGCCGAATCGATGGGGATGCCGCTGCACATCCACATTACCATCGGGGGTGAGAGGCGCGCCGCTGGATCGGCGAAAGCGGCAGCGGCTCAATCGGCGACGGCCGGCGCCAACCTGATGGGCGGCACCCTGGGGGCCTTTGGCGTCATCATGGGGAACTTCGTGCACGACGGTCTGTTCGACCGCTACCCCGACTTGAAAATGGTCGGCGTGGAGGTCCAGGCCGGGTGGATCCCCTCGGTCCTGGAATACTGGGACGACCGCTACTGGCGGAATCGCACCATGGCCAACAGCCAGCTCAAGCTCCTGCCCAGCGAGTACTTCCACCGCAACTGGCTGGTGACGTTCATCATCGACCGGTTCGGCGTCAAGAACCGGCACGACGTCGGTGTCAAGAACATGATGTGGTCCACCGACTTTCCGCACCATGGTTCCGACTGGCCCTACAGCCGCAAGATCATCGCGGAGATGTTCGACGGCGTGCCCGAGGATGAGAAGAACGACATCATTTGCAACAACGCCAAGGAGCTGTACGGCCTGAAAGACAGCTAGGCCGGCGGCTGAGCCGCAGCAACGTTGGGCCGTCTCACCGCCGGCCCAACGCTCGTTCGACAGAGAAGAGCCCCCGGAGACGAACGCCGGGGGCTCTCTTATTCTCTCATTGGCTCCGCCGGACAGGGCGTGCCTGGTCGCTCAGTCCTCCAGCCGGAACGGCGGATACTCATCGGTCATCAGCGCGGCATAGGCGCCCACCCGCAACGTCCACCGGTTCATCTGAATGACAAGCCTGAACATGTCCGGTGGGTATTTACCGGTGAAGAGCAGAGCAATAGCGGCAAAGAAGACCAGGACGTTCGCCAGGCCGCCGCCCTCCGGGGGCCCTATGCCGACGCCGAAGATGCTGACTACCACATAGTGTGGGAGGGCCAGCAGCCACCACTTGACCAGGACCAGGCCTCGGTGCAGACGTTCCGGGTAAGCGATTTCCAGGTTTGCCGGGTAGTCTCGTGAGTCGAGGGAAAATGGCGGGTACTTGTCCGTCCCCAACATCCCATACCCGTAGAACGACACTCGCCAGGTCCAGCGAAGGACGCCGACGTTGAAATCGAACATTCCCCTGGGGTACCGCCCGGTGAACAAGATGGCGAAAAACGCGAAGATGGTTAAGACGGCAAAGGCGACCCACAGGAACAACAGGATTATCAGGTGGGGGACCAGCAACAGCCATTTGAAGAAGAACAGCCATCTGGAAGGCGGTTCATCCAAATTGCCGGTCAGGGTGACTGGGTACGCCGCACGGGTCGCTTCGGCCATGTCGTACCTCCTCGCGATAAGGCAGGCTGTGCGTCAGTATACGCGCGTCAGACCGCTTTGCAGTGGCGACCGGCGCCCGGGGGGCGGGCTTGCGGGGCCGCGCCGGCCCTATGTGGCTTCGCGCTCCTCCTCGTCGGCGCAGGGGTTGCACACGAAGGCGATGCCGCAGCACGTCTGGGGCGCGACGATGCGGCTGCAAGCGGACTCGGGTTGCCCCTGCGCCCAGGCGACGTGGACCGGCCGGCCGCACGAGCGGCACGTCGAGTCCATGGGGTCGTCGATAGCCTTGCCGCATACGTGACACGTCGGGCACGGCCCGGGCCGTGCCGCATCCCGAGGGGCGTCGCGGGTCGTCGGTCGGGTCTGGGTCATCGCGCCTCTCTCTGTTCGCGGACGCGAGCAGGTGTGTGTGTCGGGGGCGCCTCGCCGGAGCCGAGCCTGGGTAGCAGGACTGGCTGGGGTTCCGGGGTCGCCTCGTCGGAGTCGAACCTGCGCGTCCGCTGAGGCCGCACCTCTGGCGGCTCCTCGCCCGAGCCGAAGATCGTTTCGATCTTGGCAATTGCGAACAACGCCTCCAACCGTTCGATGATGTCATCGAGCTCCCTGGGGTGCACTCTGGCCACGATGCTGAGCTCGTTCCCATCGACGGTGACCGTCACGTCGTCGAGGGAGGAAGCGATCTCCTCGCTGGCGGCGAAACCTTTGGCCAGCTGCAACAGACCCTCGACGATGTCGCGCGAGCGGGAGGCCGTGGCTTCGTCCGCATAGACGAGGGTGGCGCTGGCCTCGAAACGGGTGACGGCTTTGTCCAGAGAGAGGGCGATGGTCTGAAGCTCGGTAAGCACCGAGAGATCGAAGAGGAGGGGCAGCACCCCGAGCATTCCGCCTCCAAGGGCGTCCGGCTCTTCCAGGGCCTCGCCCAGGGCGCCCGGGGGAATCGCCACCACGGCCTTCACGAAGGCCGGGTCCATCTGCTGGAACGATTCCACCACCGGCCCGCTGGCGCCGGGGCTCTCTCCCAGACGCACGTCGACGATGGCCCTGATGGTCGCGGGGGGGGCCAAGACGACCAGGTTGCGCTCGAGGAACGCGATCGCCACATCATCGTCGCCGCTCACATGAATCGACTGCCCTTTATAACCCTCGGTTTCGACGGGGCCGCCTTGGGAGCGCTCCAACGCCTCAAGGACCGCGGTCAGATCGAAATCGCCGCGTAGCATGATGGCGCCCCCCGCCGTTTCCAGCTCTTCGAACACGTTCGACTCGGGGGCGATGGTCACGAACAGCAACAGCTCCTCGACCCTGTCGAGGTCGATGCCGGTTGCCTCGGCAAAGGTCCCTGGCAGGTCCAGGAGCTCGCCGGCGGCCCCGGCGCGGCTCAACGCCGCGATAAGTTTCTGAACGATCTCCTGAACGTCGGGGTCCGCGAGCAGGCGGTCGACGCGCACGGAGGCTAGGACGATCGGATCGCCGGGGATGGTGCTCGAAGGCTCGGAGACGGCGGGCCGGACGTCGCCGCAAGCGGCAACGATGAGCGCCATAGCCACCGCCAGCGGGAGCAGGAGACGCCATCGTGGGGCGCTTTGGCGTGTCAACCAATGGATCATGGGGTTGTCCTCGGAACAGGCTTTCGCGTGTCCATGGCTAGGCCGGGCCAGGGGCGGCCTGAGGCCGCTTCGCCACGCAATCGTTACAGGTAAAGTAGAGCGCCAGACTCTCTTCGTCGATGTCGAAACGTCCGCAGTCGCGGATGGGCAGGCGCGTGTCCCAGGTGAGGTGGAAGATGCGGCCGCACAGGGCGCAGTTGGCGTTGTGATTGGCGTCCATGGCGTCGCCGCACACCTCGCAGTTTTCAGGAACGTCTTCCGGCATCGGCGACCCTCCTTTCACCCAGCGTTGCCGCTGGACCGCAGCCAGCGGCGCACGAGCGCGACCTCGTCGTCCCTGGTGACGGCCTGGCCGTCCAACCGGGCGTTTCTCAAGCGCTCCAGCAGCGCTCCCACGTCAGGCCCCTCGTCCACGCCCAGGCCGGCCAGGCTCTTGCCATCCAGCTGCGGGCGCACGTCACGCCATTCCTTCAGGTACCGCCCGAGGCGCTCGTCTATTATTGGCGATTCGGTTGCGGCGCGGCAAGCAGCCACCGCGTCGGGCGAGTACCCATCCAGCGCTTGGACGACCTCGCTGGGGCGTGTCTCGGGCGCGGCGATCGATGCGACCACGCCACGCAGCCCGTGCGCGTCGCGAATGGCGCGGGCGGCCGCTCTGCTCAGGGCGAGACGCTTTACCAGGCCATCCACCGCAGCCTCATCAAGCTTATAGGCAAACAACGCCAGGTAGACCGCGGGCGAAGCGGCCCCGTGCCGGCGAGCCCGGGCAAACCGGCGCGACGCGGTGGAGTCCCATGCAAGGCCGGGATGGATAGCTGCAAGCACGCCGGCCTCCTGGGCCGCCTTCAGGACCCTCTCGGGCTCGCGCTCTTCCCACGTGCGCTCCAGCTCGTGCCGCACCCGGTCTCCCGAAATCCCCCGGAGGTCTTCCGCGTGGCGTTTCAGCAGCCGTTCAGTATGCTCTTCGAGAGCGAAATCGAACCGCGCCTGGTAGCGGAGGGCCCGAAGGATTCTCGTTGGATCGTCTCGAAAGCTCCCGTCGTGGAGGACGCGGATCAGTCGCGCCTCCAAGTCGGCCCTGCCGGCCAGCGGATCGATGACGGCGCCGAAGGTCGGCTCCGACACGTCGATCGCGATGGCGTTGATGGTGAAATCGCGCCGCGAAAGGTCTTCCTCAATGGCCCCCGGTTGGACCTCGGGGAGAGCGCCGGGCCGGGGGTAGCGCTCGGTCCGGGCCATCGCCAGGTCGACCGACAGCGTGCCGGCCTGAAGCGTGGCGGTGCCGAAGCGGCTGTGCGCGACGACGGAGCTCCCGATCTCGTCGGCGACGGTTTGAGCCAACGCCTCGGCGTTGCCCTCAACCGCCAGGTCCAGATCCAGGGTCTCGTGCCCCAGCAGGAGGTCGCGCACCGTGCCGCCGACGAGGTAGACGCGCTCACGGCGCTCGCCGGCGGCTCTCGTGATTGCGCCGAGGACGCCTAGGACGTCGGGCGAGAGACGCTCGCGGAGGAGGCTGGCCAGATTGTCGTCGGAAACGGCTGGGCACATCGTAGGGCAGGGCGCTCCGGGGGCGCGGGCAAGGGGTTGTGCACCAGAATAGCAGATTGACTCCCCGCACACCTGGTGACTAGAATGGGCCTCGGGCCAGCCTCCCAGGCCCCGAGCACCATGACTCGCCTCCCCGAAGAAACGCTCCAGGACGTTCTCGGCATCCAGTTTCGCGACGCGAGCCTGCTGCGATTGGCTCTCACCCATCGATCGTACCTCCACGAGCGGCCCGACGAGGCGGTGGAGAGCAACGAGCGTCTGGAGTATCTCGGAGACGCCTTGCTGGGCCTGGCGATCGCCGAAGAGCTTTACCGGCGGTTTCCTGATTCTCCCGAAGGTCGCCTCACCGAGCTGCGCTCTCGCCTGGTCAGGGCCGAGACCCTGGCCGACCTGGGCCACGAGTTGCAGCTGGGCGACTATCTGTACCTCGGGCGAGGAGAGGAGCAAAGCGGCGGACGTTCACGAGGCAGAACCCTGGCCAGAGCGCTGGAAGCCGTCATTGGCGCCGTGCTGATCGATCGGGGCCATGAGGCGGCCAAGCGCTGGACGCTGACGCTGTTCGAGGACCGGCTGAAGCGGTTGCCCGACCAGGAGGTGCGCGACTATAAGTCGCTGCTGCAAGAGGTGGTGCAAGCCGAGGGGAAAGGTCCGCCGGTCTACCGGACGATCAACGCCGAGGGACCGGACCACGACAGGGATTTCACCGTGGAGGTGCTGGTCGGCGACGGTGTGCTGGGGCGTGGCAGGGGAAGAAGCAAACGGATCGCCCAAACGGAGGCGGCCCGGATTGCGCTGGCTCGATTGACCGGCGAGGCCCGATTGACTGACGAGGAACGTGACCACGGCGGCTGAGCCGGCGGCTGAGCCGCAGCAACATTAGGCCGGAAGTGCTGATGTGGCTCAGCCACCGCCGAAGGTCTTCTTACTCTGTACAGACTCTCGAAAACATGAAATCCATGCTTGACATCCATGCGTACCCGTGATAAGGTGCCGCCCGTCCAACCGCATACCTTGGCATCTCCTGTCCAAGTCTTTTTGGTTTAGCCTCGATTGGGCAGGGATATCGAGTGCGGAGTAGCGGCAACAAACTCTAATCCGGGAGGGAAGTATGCGGTTCAATTTTCGAAGATTCGGGCTGATCGGCACCCTGGCGATGGTGACGGCGCTGGTCGTTGCGGCCTGCGGCGGCGGCGGCGACCCAACGGCTGCGCCCGGCGCTCCTCAGCCGCAGGCGCCACTGCCCACGGCCACGCCGGCGCCCACGGCGACCCTGGAGGCCGCCGCAACGGTGGCTCCCAACCCGACGCAGGCGCCGCAGCCTCAGGTCCTGCCAACGTCGACGCCCAGGCCGACGACGGGCCCGACGGTCAAGCGTGGCGGCACCTTGACGCTGCCCCAGTTCCACGACCTCGTCACTTTCGATGCCTCGAATACGCGCCTGTATATGGGGTACTACCTGAATGGGCACTTCCTGTGGAACCAGGTCGTGACCTTCGACAACAAGCGGTGGTCCGACAGCGACGTCGTCGGCGACCTGGCGACCGAGTGGAGCATCAACGACGACGGCACGGTTTGGACATTCAAGCTGGATCCCGCGGCCAGGTGGCAGAATATCGCTCCGCTGAACGGGCGCAACATGACGGCTGCGGACATCAAATGGTATTTCGAGTACGTTTTGGACCCCGACAACAATAGCGGCATCGGCGGAATCATCCGAGACATCGAAACCATCGAGGCTCCGGACGACAATACCATCGTCTTCAACTTGAAGGCTCCCTTCTCTGGCTTCCTCAGGTCTTTGGCGAACTCGCGGGTGAAGGTGTTGCCCCGCGAGAACCTGGAAGCGAACGGGAACTTCGAGACGCCGATCGGCACGGGCCCGTTCGTGCATAACCGGCACGAGCGGGGCGCGCGCGTCATCCACGACGCCAATCCCAACTACTGGAAGATCGGCGCCGATGGTCAGGCGCTGCCCTACATCGACAGGGTCGAGTTCATCATCGGCGCGGACTCAGTGACGGTGGAAGCCGGCCTCAGGACCGGCAAGCTCGCGTTCATTACCCCAGGCGGCATGGATCCACAGGTCGCAAGGGACTTCATGGACGATAACCCGCAGCTCGATTGGATCATCGACTTCAAGCTGTACGCTCCGGTGGTCTTCACGAACTTCAAGGTTGAACCATGGAAGAGCAATCGGGACTTACGGCTGGCGATCATGCGGGCCATCAATCAGGACGCCATCCGTTCCAACGTCATCTTCGAGGACGGAGCGCCGCTCGAAGGCCCCATCACGGCGGGCATGGGCGAGTTCTCCCTACCTCAAGACGAGTTGAAAGAGCTGCTGAGATACGATCTGGACGAGGCCAAGGCGCTCGTAATCAGTTCGGGTGTCGGCGGTGACGACCTGAAGGTCAGGTTGCAGTTCATGCTGGCGGGCTCGCCCGGCAGCCAGACGGAGCGCTACGGCTTGGTGATCCCGCCGATGCTGGAGGCCGCGGGCTTCGACGTCCAGTTGAACATGCCCGCCTCCGCGGCCCAGGGCTACGGGGCCATCTACGGTGGCAACTTCGAGATCGGGTCCGGCTTCGTGGGTTTCGAGGGCGACATCAACAACTGGTTCCGGTCCTTCTACTCCAGCACGGGCGACCGCAACCGGCCGGGGTTGAGCGATCCCACCCTGGATGCGATGATCGCGGAGTTCGACGCCACGTTGGACCACGACCTGCAGGTCACGAGAGCCCACGAGATCCAACGGTACATTTTGGAGCAAGCGTACTACGTGCCCCTTGTTGCGGGCAGCATGTTCATCCCCCAGCAGAAGTACGTCAAGGACTTCATCCGGACGTGGAGCTGGGGCTTCTCCAAGATCGAGTTCGTGTGGCTGGACCTGTAAGCCGAAAGTAGGCAAGGGTTCGCAATAGTCGACGGACTGGACATAGGATGAACGAGCGGGCTCCGCTCCGGCGGAGCCCGCTCTTACTTGGAGCAGGGGCGCGACCGTGGGCCGGTACATCGTAAGACGCTTGCTGTTGATGATCCCGACGCTGTTTATCGTGTCGTTGTTGGTCTTCTTCCTCATGCGTATCGTTCCGGGGGACGCCGTCGACGCTCAGCTGGGCCAAGCCGCGGCTGCGGGGGGAGGCGTGACGCCGGAGCTTGAGGCGCAGATTCGCGCGGAGCTCGGGCTGGACAGACCCGCCCACATTCAATATTTCGTCTGGGTAGGCAACGCCCTTCAAGGGGACCTGGGCAACTCCCTCCAGTTCAAGAACAGGACCGTCTGGAGCGAGCTTCGAGTAGCTATACCCGTCAGCCTTGAAATCGCCATCATGGCGCTGATCATCTCGCTGATGATCGCCATCCCCTTTGGCGTCCTCTCGGCGATCTATCAAGACTCGTGGATCGACTACCTCTCCCGCATCATCAGCGTGGGCGGGCTGTCCATACCCGATTTCGTGGTCGCGACGGTCATCATCGTGATGCCCGCCATCTGGTGGGGCTGGCTGCCGCCGCTGGGCTATGTCTCGTTCTTCGACGATCCCGGCGCTAATCTGGTCCAGTTCATTCTTCCCTCCGCGGCGATCGGCCTGCGATTCTCCTCGACGACGCTCCGGATGGTCAGGTCGTCGATGCTGGAGGTCCTGCGAGCCGATTACGTGCGGACAGCCCGGGCCAAGGGCCTGACGTCCCAAGTGGTTATCGTCCGCCACGCGCTGAAAAATGCCATGATCGCTCCGATTACCCTCATCGGCACGTCGATTGGCTTTCTCATCGGCGGGACGTTCATCGTGGAGACGATCTTCGCCCTTCCGGGCGTAGGCCGTTTGACCCTGGACTCCATCAGCAACCGGGACTACAACCAGCTTCAGGGCAACGTCCTGTTCCTTTCCACGGTTTTCGTGATGGTCAATCTGGTGACCGACCTGACCTACGCCTGGTTCGACCCCCGGATACGCTATAGCTAAGGCGGCGAAGTGCGAGAGATTCTGACAGAGGTTCGAGACGTCGGCCGTTTAAAGGGCGCCGCGGCGCCCTTCGCTCTCGTCTGGGGGTGGCTGGGGGGCTTTTGGAGCTTTTCGAAGGCAAAGCCCTTGGGAGGGATATCGGCCCTCATCATCCTCGTGATGGCTGTCGCCGCCATTTTTGCGCCTCTGATCACGCCGAACGATCCCTTCACGATTTTCTTTGGTTCGAGTTTCGCCAGCCCCGGCCACGTGCCCGAAGGCGGCAGAACGATGATTCTGGGGTCTGACGCCGTCGGGCGAGACTTCTTCGCGCGGGTGGTCTACGGCGCCAGGATCTCGATGATCGTCGGCATCACGTCGGTGTTCATCGGGCTTGCCGCCGGCGTCGCCATCGGCCTGGCGTCGGCGTTCTACGGTGGCCGGATCGACCTGTTCCTCCAGCGCGTCGTCGATGGGCTGATGGCCTTTCCCGCCCTGGTCCTGGCCCTGGTCATCGTCACCGTCATGGGCAGCGGCATCGTTTTCGCCGGGGCCCAGTTGAACGTGATCCTGGCCATCGCCATCATCCTGGTACCCCTGGCGGCCAGAGTGGTGCGAGGCACCGCGCTCTCGGTGAAAGAGAACACCTACGTCGACGCGGCCAAGGCTCTGGGCGCCTCGGACCTCGAGATCATGGCCCGCCACATCCTGCCCAACATCACCCACGCCGTCATTATCCTGGGAGCTACCTTCATCGGCGCGGCCATCATCATCGAGGCCACGCTCAGCTTCCTGGGTATCGGCACCGACATCACCCAGCCCTCGTGGGGCAACATGATCGCGGGCGCGCGGTCGCGGTTCGAGGCGGAACCCAGGTTGCTCTGGACGCCGGCCATCGCCATGAGTCTGACCATCCTGGGCTTCAACCTGCTGGGCGACGCTCTGCGGGACGTGTGGGACCCGAGGCTTCGCGGGACCTAGGCGGCTGAGCCACAGCAACATTAGGCTGGCGGCTGAGCCACAGCAACATTAGGCCGGCGGCTGAGCCGCAGCAACATTAGGCCGGAAATGCTGATGTCGCTCAGCGACTGGCTCAGCCAGTGGGGTATAGTAGGGCGAACGTCACCCCCAAACGGGTCTAAGGAGAGGCACCATGGCCAACCAGAACAAGGTCGCCATCGTCACCGGGGCCAGCCGCGGCATCGGGCGAGGCATCGCACTGAATCTCGCCAAGAAGGGGTTCGATATCGTCGTCTGTGCCCGCACGGTCAAGGACGGCCAGGCCTTCGAGCATTCGTCGACGATCAAGGTGTCGAAAACCGACGCGCTGCCGGGGAGCCTGGAGAAGACGGCCTCCGAGATCGAGGCGTTGGGCGCCAAAGCGTTGATCGTCAAGCTGGACCTGCTGGACCGTGGCGACGTCGACGTGGTGGTCGAGCGGACGATGAAGGAGTGGGGCCGCATCGACGTGGTCGTCAACAACGCCCGCTATATCGGCCCCGGACACATGGACCACTTCGCCGATACGCCCATCGAGCTGTTCGACCAGCATTTCGCCTGCAACGTCATCTCGCCCCTGTACCTCATCAAGCTGGTGCTGCCGATCATGATCGATCAGGGCGGTGGCATCATCATCAACCTCACGTCCGGCTCTGGGTATCACGAGACGGCCAACGACATCGGCGAAGGCGGGTGGGGGCTGGGTTACTCCGTGTCCAAAGCGGCGTTCAATCGAGTTGCCGCCGGTTTGGGGAAGGAGTTCAGGAAACACAACATCGCCGTCATCAATCTGGAGCCGGGCTACGTCGGCACCGAGAGGATAGCCCATGATATGGCGGGGTTCGGATTCACCATGGACGCGGCTCTCAACGTCGACGTGCCGGGCATGACCTGCGCCTATCTGGCCACGCATCCCACGCCGATGCACTTCTCCGGCCAGTCGGTGAACGCGCCCTCGTTCGTCGTCGATGTCGGGCTCATCGACGCCAACACCCTCCCGGGCTCCTACGGGCCGGAGCATTGGGGCCTTCCCCACGGTCCCCTGGTCTAAGCCGGGGACCGGCGCGTCAGCTGCCCAGAGCCTCGCGGTACCGGCGTATCGCCTCGACGTGGTCGCCGACGCTTCGGAAACCGGCGTCCATGGTGTTGATGCTCACGTGGGAAACGCCCAACCTCTGCCATTGGGCGGTCTGCCGGGCGCACTCTTCCGGCGTCGCTCTCGACAGGGCCACGCGAGCCTCGATGCCGATGGCCGCCGGGTCGCGCCCCGCCTCGCGGGCGTATCCCCGCAGCCGCGCGAACGCCTCGGCGGCCTCGTCGCCCGCTTGAAGGAAGACCGGCGGCAGCCAGCCATCGGCCAGGCGCCCGGTCCGCTCGATCACCGCCTCGGCGCGGCCGCCGATCCAGAGCGGTATGGGACGCTGAACGGGGAGCGGGTTCAGACCCGCTGCGGTGATGGTGTGCCATCGCCCGTCGAACGAGACGATCTCCTGGGTCCACAGCGCCCGCAGCACGGCCATCTGCTCCTCGCACCGTTTGCCCCGATTGTGGAAGTCCTGGCCCAGCGCCTCGTACTCGACGTCGTTCCACCCGATGCCGATGCCAAGCCGGAGACGCCCGCCCGACAGCACGTCCACCTCGGCGGCTTGCTTGGCCACCAGGGCCGTCTGGCGCTGGCCGAGGATCAGAACGCCGGAGAATAACTCCAGGCGCTGAGTTATGGCCGCGAGGTAGCCGAACAGGACCATGGGCTCGTGGAACATATGGCTCTTGTCGTAGAACCCGCTCCAGCCGGGCCGTACGCTCGGGTCGGCGCCCAGCACGTGGTCGTAGACCACCAGATGGGCGAAATCGAGCTCTTCGGCGGCCTGAACGAACTCGCGAATGCCGCCGGGATCGGGGCCGATCTCCGTTTGGGGGAAGGTGACGCCGATCTTCACAGGCAAGGCTCTCCTTTGGGAGCAACAGGTTTGGCGGCGGTGGGATTGTACCATGGCCGGAGGGCGCCGCCGGTCATCTCGCCCCTGGTCTGCTTGACGGCCCACGCCGGGCGGGCATACGATTGGCCGACCGATTGAAGCTGGCCGACCGGTTGAAGCATACGCACGCGGCTCCCGAGACCGTTGCGGGGGGAGCCGACTCCATGAGGGAGGAACCATGCCCTCCGAACCAATGCCCGCGATCATCGAATGGGCCAAGGCGGTGGGTGCCGTCGCTGCGCAGAACGGCATCACGCTGCCCGAGCTGAGCGACACGGCCGGTCCCGCGGACGTGGCGTCGTGGGGAGAGTCGCTGGCCACTGCCGCCGGCGGCTTCCTGACGATCGCTCCCCTGGCCAAGGACGCCGAGCCGGCGGCTATCCTCGAATGGGCCAAGTCGGTGAACGAGGCAGTCGCCGGATTCGGGATTTCCCTTCCGTCGCTGCCCTCCTGACCCGCCGCCGGTGACGGCCGCCCCAGGCTCTGCCGCCCATTCGATCGCGACCTTCCGATCCCCACGCTCCGATGTCCCGTGCTGGGGAACGCTCAAGCCACCAAACCCCACGGGGCCGGCCCTTCGTACTCTCTTGCGAGACCACTCGGCGCAACGGCGCGGGTCGCCAATTCCGTTGACCGGTTTTCCGAGGCCGTGCTAGGATGACGTTACGATGGTGAGGCTCTTCGGACGGAAAGAGAAGATCGACGCGGGCCTGAAGAAGACTCGCCAGAGTTGGTTCGGCCGGATCGCGGGGCTCCTGGACCGTCGTTCGGTTGATGAGGAGGTCTGGGAGGAGCTGGAGGAGGCTCTCATCTCGGCCGACACTGGCGTGAAGCTGGCCACATCCCTGCTGGAACGCGTGCGCCGCCGGTGCGACCGGGACGGCGCGGTGGACGGCAACGCCGTGCGGCGGGTCCTGGAGGACGAGATCCTGAGCGTTCTGGCCGGCGCCGCCGGGCCGTCGCTCCTGGCTGGGACCGACACGGCGAACGCCTGGCCACGCCCCTACGTGGTGATGGTGACCGGCGTCAACGGCGCCGGCAAGACGACCAGCATCGCCAAGCTCGCCCATCTGCTGTTGGACCAGGGCAAGAAGGTCGTGCTGGCCGCCGGCGACACCTTCCGCGCCGCGGGCATCGAGCAGCTGGAAATCTGGGGGCGCCGCGTGGGCGTCGACGTCGTGGCCCACCAGCATGGGGCCGATCCCGGCGCCGTCGCTTTCGATGCCCTTGAGGCCGCCCGAGCCCGGGGCGCCGACGTGGTCATTATCGATACGGCGGGTAGACTCCACACCAAGGTCAATCTGATGGAGGAGCTGAAGAAGGTCCGGCGGGTGGTCCAGCGCTTCGATGCCGCCGCTCCCCACGAGACGCTCCTCGTCCTGGACGCGACGACGGGCCAGAACGGCCTCGCTCAGGCGAAGGCGTTCACCGAAGCGGTGGGCGTCACCGGCCTGTTCCTGGCCAAGCTGGACGGCACCGCGCGAGGCGGCGTGGCGCTGGCCATCGTCGACCAGCTTCAGCTTCCCATCCAGTTCGTCGGCACCGGGGAGCAGGCGGACGACATCGCTCCCTTCGACGCTCGGGACTACGTGGAGGCCCTGTTCGCCGGCGAGGCGTAGCTCTTGCTCGACGCCTTCTTCTGGTGGCTGACCTTCCTGCTGCTTGGGCTGGCGGCGCTTCCCATCACGCTCTCCCTGTTCCGGCACCTGCCCGACCGGGGATACGGGTTCAGCCGCGCTCTCGGTCTCCTGCTGTTCGGCTATCTCTTCTGGCTGCTGGGCACGGCACGAATCCTGCCCAACAGCCAGGCTGGCGCCATCGCAGCGTTCGCGATCGTGCTGGCGTTCTCCAGCGTCTTGCTCTACCGCCGGCGCCGAGCGCTGTTGGCCTTCTTCCAGCGCCGATGGGGCATGGTTCTGGCCACGGAGCTGGTCTTCGGAGCGGTCTTCGTGATCTGGGGCGTCCTTCGCAGCTACTCGCCGGAGATCGCCCATACCGAGCAGCCCATGGACTTCGCTCTCCTCAACGCTATCCTGGAGAGCCCCAACTTCCCGCCCAACGACCCCTGGTTCGCCGGCGAGCCGATCACCTACTACTATTTCGGGTACCTGATGTCGGCTGGCGTCAGCCAGCTTACCGGCATCGGCCCCGAGATCGCCTATAACCTATCGTTGATGGCCTTAGCGGGGATGGCCGCCGCGGGCATTATGAGCCTGGTCTACAACCTCGTGATGTCGGTGCGAGGTCCCGGCGGAGCTCGAGCGGGTATCGCGGCGGCAATGCTGTCCGGCGGCGCCGCGGTCGTCTTGCTCTTGTTCATGGGCAATCTCGTCGGACTCCTGGAGTTCGTTCGAGTCAACGAGCTTGGCTCCGACGGCTTCTGGTCCTGGATCGCCATCGATGGACTCGACGGCCGCGACCGAGGCTCCTCCTGGTTTCCCAGCGACACCTGGTGGTGGTGGCGATCGACCCGGGTAATCAACACCTTCGTCGACGGCGGCGGCATCGACTACACCATCACCGAGTTCCCGTTCTTCAGCTTCATGCTGGGCGACCTGCATCCACACGTGATGTCCATGCCCTTCGTGTTGCTGGCCATCGCCCTCAGCTTCAACCTGCTGCGTTCGCCCGGCGTGTGGGGCCTGCCGATGCTCCTGGGCGCGACGACGGTCCAGGCGCGAGCCAAGGGCCCCTTCGTTCGCTTCGTCGCATGGTGGCTGGCAATTTTCCGGGGGTTGGTCGTGGGCCGGCGATGGGACGTGGCGGTGGTGATTCTGGCGCTGGGCGCTCTGGGCTTCCTGAACAGCTGGGACCTGCCGACCTTTACCGCGTTGTTCTTCGCCGCGCTGCTGCTGCGAGCGTTTCAGGTGCGGGCCGCTGGACACCGCGTTGACTTCAAGAAGATCGCCGGGCTGATGGCGGTGATTGTCGCCGGCGCGGGCGTTCTGTACCTCCCGTTCTACGTGGTGTTCGACTCCCAGGCCGCCGGAGTCCTGCCGGTGCGCGAGGCAATGACCCGCCAGATTCATTACGTCCTCATCTGGGGTCCGTTTCTGCTGCTGAACCTCTCGCTGCTGGCGGCGCTGGCGTGGAGCGGGTTCAGAGAGCCGTTGCGCCGGTGGGCCTTGCGCCGCCTGGGCGCGGAGGGCCTTGCCGACGAGCCGCCGGACTCGGTTGAACGGGGCTGGCGGAGCTCGCCGGCGTTCTGGGCCGTGGCGCTGCCCCTCGTGCCGTTTGCCATCTGGGCCGGCATACAGCTCGGCATCGGTGTTTACGATGGCAACGTGGGCCACGAGCTGCTCTCCATCGGGAGCCGGTTTTGGCACCTGTTGCCGCTCTTTCTCATCCTCAGCATCGGCCTGGGGCTCCTGTTCAGAAAAGCCGCACGGGAGGGCGCGGCTTCCGCGTCGGCCCAGTTCGTCCTTCTGCTCATGCTCTTCGGCTTCCTCCTCACCTTGGGCTCGGAGCTCTTCCGCATCGTCGACCTCTTCAACAACCGGATGAACACCGTCTTCAAGTTCTACTACCAGGCATGGATACTGCTGACCGTCGGCGGCGCGTTCAGTCTGTACTACTGGGGCTCGCGGCGCGCCGGTCTGGGCAAGGTCGCCCGTTGGGGCTGGTCGGCGCTGATTGTCGCGATCGTGGTCGTCATCGCGGCTGCGTTCATGTTCGTGCCGGCGGCGGCCTACTCCAAGGCCCAGCGGTTCGACCCGTCGCCGACCTTGAACGCTCTCACGGCCTACCAAGATCGGTGGCCACGGGAGTACGAGGCCGTCCGGTGGCTTCAGCGGGAGGCGGAAAGGGGCTCGGTGATCGTCGAGGCGGTGCCTTTGGGACCGGACGGACGGCCCCAGGGCGACTACGACCCGTTGGTGAGCCGCATCTCGCGAATGACCGGCCTGCCCGCCGTACTCGGCTGGCCCGGCCACGAGCACCAGTGGCGCGGCGACCCGTTCGACCCCATCGCCGAGCGGGCGCGGGACGTGGACACGATCTACCGTGGGCAGGACCTGGTCGAGGCGCAGCGCGCTTTGGACCGGTACGACGTGACCTACGTCATCGTGGGCGACCTGGAGCGACGCACCTACGGCCTGGAGGTGGCGGACCGCTTCGCCGCCTTTATGGACATCGCCTACGAGAATGATGGCGTAGTAATATACACCAGCCGCGCTTCGTCCTGACCTACCGATGGCATCGAGCGAAACAATCGAACCGCCTCCCGGCCCTGGCCCGGAGTCCACCCCGCCGGAAGGGCCGTTCATCCGTTGGGAGCGCGTCCCGTGGGAGGCGGTCGCCTACCTGGCCCTGATCGCCGTCGCCGTGGCCATGCGCATGTGGGACCTGGGCGCCAGGGCCTATCACTACGACGAGACGATCCACGCGTTCGATAGCTGGGTCCTGTTTCAGGGCGACGGCTACATTCACAGTCCCTGGTCCCACGGCCCATTCCTCTACGAGCTTGCGGCCGGCGGCTTCTTTCTTTTTGGCGACAACCTCGTCGCGCCGCGCGTCTTTCCGGCCCTGTTCGGCGCGGTCCTGGTGGCCATGCCTCTGCTGCTGCGGAGCCATCTGGGCCGGTGGGGCGCCCTCGCCACCGCGGCGATCCTGGCGTTTTCACCCTCGCTGCTCTACTTCGCCCGGTTCGACCGGGCCGACATCCTCACGGTGGTCTTCGACCTGGGCGTGGTGATCGCCCTCTGGAGGTTCATCGCCACCCGGAGCACCCGCTACCTCTATGTGGCGGCTATCCTGCTGGCCCTGTCCTTCTCCTCGAAGGAGACCGCGTACATTAGCCTGCTGGCCCTCGGCAGCTTCCTCGCGGCATGGTGGGCCAGGAGCTGGCTTCCGATCGCGTGGTCGAGGATGCCCCACAAGCTGTTGCGGCTTCGCGGGGCGTTCACGCCGTCGCGCCTGCCTCCCCACGGCGTGTTCCTGCTGGTGATCGTAGCCCTGACGCTGCCCCTGTTCGCCGCCGCGGTGGGCGTGATGGTCGATTGGTTTCCGGGAGAGCTTGGCCTGGTCAACCTGAGCGAAAGTGATTCCGCGGGCAGGGTCGGCGCTCCCGTCGGCGGAACGGCCGCCTTCGTCGCGGCGGGCATCATCGCCGGCGTGTTGTTCATCGCCAGCGCGGTGTTGGGAGCGCTGTGGCAGCCCAAGACGTTCTTCATCGCTTTCGGGACGTTCTTCGCGATCTATTTCTTGCTGCACACCACGTTCCTCACCAACATGGTGGGCATGGGCACCGGCGTGTGGCAGTCGCTGGGCTACTGGATCGCTCAGCAGCCGGTGGAGCGAGCGGGACAGCCCTGGTACTACCATTTCATGCAGCTTTCGCTCTACGAGTTCCTCCCCTTCGCCTTTGGCATCGTCGCGGTCTTTGCCTACTCGATCAAGCGGGGACTGCGCTTCGGCTTCTGGGCGGTGGTGATTACCATCGTGGCCGGGGGGCTGGCCGCGCTGATCTACACCACCACGGGGACGAAGGTCCTTTTCGCTCCCATCGCCGTCGGCCTCATGGTGATCACCTTCCTGGCGCTACGCCGAGGCAATCCCTTCGAGTGGTTCCTGGTCCACTGGGCGCTGGTGACGATTCTCCTGTACGTGGTCGCCGGAGAGAAGATGCCCTGGCTGCTGACCCATATGACCATGCCGCTGGCCCTCCTCGCCGGCCGGTTCATTGGCCGTATTGTCGAGACGCTGGACTGGCGCGCGGCGTTTCGCCAAGGCGGCGTGGCCCTGCTCTTCACGGCGCCTCTTCTGATGCTCGTCCTGTATGCCCTGGTCAGGTCTGTCCCCTGGGACACGGACGCTATCCGTTCCTGGAGCTTCAGCGGGCCGCTGGTGTTCAGCATCGTGCTGCTGGCCGTCGGCGTCGTCTTGTGGGCGCGTGTTGGGACCGCGGCGGCATCGCGACTGGTGGCCGTGTCGGTTCTGGTTCTGCTGTCCTTCTTCACCATCCGGGCCGCGGTGCTGGTCACCTACGAGAACGACGACGATCCCAAAGAGCTCTTGCTCTACTCCCAGGTGTCCGCCGAGGTGCCCCGGATCGTCGAGGAGATCGAACGGTACGCGCGCGAGACGAACAAGGGCTCCGAGATCACGATCCTCGCTGACAGCGCCAACGCCGCCTTCGCTCCATGGCGTTGGTATCTCCGAAACTACGAAAACGTGCAGCACGTGGATATGACTACCAATCAGGAGGAGATCGACGCCGACGTCGTTCTGTTGACCTCGCCCAACGAGAACAAGATTAATCCGGTCAAAAGCCGGTACACGACGGGCGAGCGGATTCCATTTTTGCAGTGGTTCAATCCGTGGGTGTACCAGAACTACACCGCGGGAAAGTTCTGGGACGATTTCAAGAGCGCCAGGAGCTGGAACCGGATGTTGCGATTCTTCACGTACCGGGAGATCGGCACCGAACCGGCGCTCCAAGACGTGGTGGTCTATTTCGCCAAGGAGGACTCGTGAGCCGCGGCGTGGACGCTTCGGGCGACGCAGGCTCGAGGGGACTCGTATACTGATGCCGGGGCGGCGGGGCGCCGGCACAAGGGGTCCTGTACCCTGGAAACCGCTCTCTCGCAGCCCGCGCCGTAGGGTGAGGGTCAGGAATTCGGGACGGGGCGCCGACGAAGCGTCCAGCGTTGTGGCGGGAGAGATCGAAAGGTGCTGAAATCACGAAGGTTCTGGGTGGGCGCGGCGTTCAGCATCGGCCTGTTGGGCCTTTTTTTCTGGCAGGTCGATATCGGCGAGACGGCCTCCGCCCTGAAGAGGGCAAACTACTGGTGGGTCGTGCCGGGCGTAGGGGCCTACTTTATCGCCGTGCTGTTCCGAGCGATCCGCTGGCACTTCTTGCTGCGGCCTCTCAAACCCGTCTCGCCTCGGCGGCTGTACCCCGTCGTCATCGTGGGGTATATGGCGAACAACCTGCTCCCGGTGCGCCTCGGCGAATTCGTCCGCGCCTTTTTTCTGGGCCACCGCGAAGGGGTCAGCAAGACTGCGACCCTGGCGACCATCATCCTGGAGCGCGTGTTCGATGGAGTCGGGCTGCTGATTCTCGCTCTGGTGCTCTTGCCCTTCCTGCCGATCACCGACATCCTGAGCGATTTCGCCGACGATACCGGGGTACCGGTAGCGCTGTTGATCCTCGCCGTGGTCGGGCCGTTCGTCATCGTGCTGGCCCTGTTCTTCTCCGCGGGCGCCTACCCGGCCTTCGGTCGCAAGATCGTGATGTTTCTGACGAAATTCGTTCCCCGGGCGCTGAAGGTGTCGGTGGAGTCGATTCTGCTCAAGTTCCTGGAAGGCCTCGCGTCGCTCCGGAGCCCGAAGCGCATCCTGGCGCTGTTGCTTCTCACCTTTCCGATATGGTTTGCCGAGGGGACGATGTATTGGCTGATCAGCTTTGGTTTCAATGTCGACCAGCCGTTCCACGGTATGATGTTCGTCACGTCGACGTCGAACCTCGCCACCAGTATTCCAGCATCGGCCGGCGGCGTCGGCCCGTTCGAGTACGCGACCAAGGTCACGTTGGAAGGTCTGGGCACGGCAGCGGAGGCGGCGGCGGCCTTCGCCATCGTCCTCCACGTGGCGTTGCTGGCGCCGGTGACGCTGGTGGGACTGGTGGTGCTGTGGATGGAAAACCTGTCGCTCGGGGACCTGGCCCGTCAACCGGCCGGGGAGATGCTGGAGGGCTCTGAAGCTCCCAGCGCTAGTGGGACCAAATCATGAACATCGGCATCGTGGGCGGCGGCGCCCTGGGCCTGGCGGCGGCATACGAGCTGACCAGGATGGGTCACACGCCGGCTGTGTACGAGCGGGCGCCGGTCCTGGGCGGCCAGGCCTCGACCTTCGACGTCGGCGGCGGGCGTCTGGAGCGCGGCTACCATCACCTGTTCCGAAGCGATACGTCCATGGTGGAGCTGATCCACGAGCTGGGCCTGGGCGACAAGCTGGCGTGGATCGAGTCCAAGGTCGGCTTCTACCACGGCGGCAGGATCTACCCCTTCACGACACCGCTCGATCTGTTGCGCTTCTCCGCGTTGAGCTTCTGGAACCGCGTGCGGCTGGGCCTGGTGACGCTGTATCTCCAGCGCAAGAAGTACTGGCCGAGGGAGTATGAGAGGGTGACGGCGGAGGCGTGGATCAAGCGGCATGCCGGGCAGAAGGTCTTCGACACCGTTTGGGGCCCGTTGCTGCGAGGGAAGTTCGGCGAGCGGTCGGGCGAGGTCTCCATGGCCTGGCTGTGGGGGAAGGTCTACCTGCGTGTCTCTTCTCGCGGTAAGGGAGGGGCCAAGGAGCTGCTGGGCTATCCCATGGGCAGCTTCGCCGAGATCTTCGAGGCGTTGGAGCGAGCGATCCGGGATGGCGGCGGCGAGGTCCACTATCCAACGACGGTGCAGCGTGTCGTCACGGATGGCGGCCGGGCTACCGGACTTCAAATTCAACACGCCGACGGCACGTCGGAGACGAGGAGCTTCGATCGGGTTCTGCTGACGGCGCCCTCCTCGATCGTTCCCCGGCTGGCGCCGGAGCTGCCCGAGGAGTACACGCGGCGACTCACCCACGTCCAGTATCAAGCAGCGGTCCTGATCGTGCTGGTGCTGGACCGGCCGCTGACCAACGTCTATTGGCTCAATATCGCCGATCGCACGATTCCATTCGTCGGCCTCATCGAGCACACCAACTTCATCGACAAGTCGCTCTACGGCGGCAACCACATCGTCTACCTGTCCAACTACCTGGGCAAAGAGAGCGAGCTCTACGCCATGGCGCCCGACGATCTGTGGCAGCGGTACATCCCAGGACTGAAGAGCATCAATCCCGCGTTCGACGAGTCCTGGGTCAAGGAGCGGCACTACCACCGGGAAGATGCGGCCCAGCCCATCATCGGCTTGGACTACTCCAACAGGATCCCGTCCTTGAAGACGCCCATCGAGGACCTGTGGCTGGCCAACACGACGCAGATCTACCCCGAGGACCGGGGCACGAACTACAGCGTGCGGCTGGGGCGCCTGGTGGCGCGAATGATGATCGGCGAGGCGCCGGTGCGCATGTGGTGGGAGTAGGGGCGATGGGGTCCGGCTCCCTCGTCCGTCCACCGCTACCGGCAACGTGCCGTCCTTGAACGTCTACCCTTGGGTATGCTAGGATTGCCCGTTCGTTAGAAAAATCACGATTGACGCCAATCCGCGTCGAGCCGACATGGACGCCAAGCTCAAATCTGTTCTGGACAACCAGCAGAGCAGGACCGTCACCATGCTCTCCAGCCTCATCGCCGTGCAGCTGGAGCTGGGCTACCTCCCGCCCGAGGCGATGCCGGCCGTGGCCGAGTACACCGGCGAGTCGGTCAACGACGTCTGGGGCGTGGCCACGTTCTACACCCACTTTCGATTCGAGCCTCCGGGCCGGCATGCCATCGAGCTGTGCTGGGGGCCATCGTGCCAGCTTTTCCACTCAAAACGGCTTATGGCGGTGGCCGAAGAGTTCGCCGGGGCCAAATTCGACAGCACGACGCCCGACGGCCAGTACACCCTTCGGGGCCTGCAGTGCGCCGGGGCCTGCGCCCTGGCCCCGGTGGGCAAGTTCGACGGCAGGCTGATGGGACGGCTCACCGAGGAGCGCCTGCGACAGGTCCTGGGCTC
>JACZVV010000135.1 GCA_022572465.1 Chloroflexota bacterium | reverse complement strand
CGCCCGAACGGGCGACGGGGTTAAAGTGAGTTTGCCCAACCGCTTTAACCACAAGGAGGCCGACATGAACTATAGCGGCATTGACTTGCATTCGAACAACAGCGTGGTCACCGTGATCGACGAAACTGACCGGGTGGTGGCGGAGAAGCGATTGCCCAATGATCTGACGAAGATTCTGACGATCATCACCGAGGGGGCTTGCAAGGCGCTGCACTGCGAGCGAGCCAGCGTGTTTCAATACGACGCGAAGCGCGAGCAGCTCTACACCCGCGTCGTCACGAAACTGGAGATCGCCGAGATTCGCAAGGGGCTAAACCTGGGTATCACCGGCTATGTCGCCCGCAACCGGCAGATGGCCAACATTCCCGACCCGGCGCAGGACGCCCGCTGGGATTCGACGGTCGACAAAAAGACCGGCTTTGTCACCCGGAGCATTTTGGCAACTCCGGTGATCTCGCCGCACGACGGCGCGCTGTTGGGGGTGCTCGAATTTCTCAATAACATCGGCGGGCCGTTTGATCGTTTGGACGAACAACTGGCCGAAGCGTTCACGCAGCACGTCGCCGCCGCGTTGGATCGAGCCCGGCTGGTCGAGGAGCTGTCCGGTTCAACGCGCCGCGACGGCGCGCGGATCGTGCAGGCGGCGCGCAAAGGGCGCACACGGGAGGCCGGCGCACGCCACGACGCGAGCGCCCGGCTCAACGCCCACGCCGAGAGCTTGCTGCACGGGACGGTGGTCACCCTCAGCTACTCTTCGACGGTCGCGGCCGCATTGGTGCATTGCCGCGAACGAGTCCATCGAGTCGTCGTCGGTGAGGGCAGGCCGGGGTTCGAGGGCCGCAAAATGGCCGAAAGGCTCACGGCGCAGGGGATCGACGTTACCCTCGTAACCGATGCGGGCGCGGCATCTTCGATCGCGCGAGCCGACTCCGTCGCGGTGGGGGCCGACACGATCACCGCCACCGGCGACGTGGTGAACAAGGCGGGGACGTACCCGCTGGCCCTGGCGGCCAAGGACCAAAAGAAGCCGCTGTACGTGCTGGCGGATACGTTGAAGATTTCACCCCACAGGAAGCCGCCGCAGCTGGAGGTCATGCCGCCTGGGGAGCTGTGGCCCGGCGCGCCCGACGGCGTGACGCCCGACAACCGCTATTTCGACGTGACACCAGGGCGGCTGGCGACGGCGTACGTCACCGAGGATGGCGTGGTGGACCGGCGGTGGATCGCGGAGAAGGCCCGGACGTTCCGCCGGGCCAGGAAGTTGCTGGGTATTTAGCAGCGGGGAGGTCTCTGTGGCGAAGGCATCGGTGGACATTCGGTCGCTGATGACCGGCGCGGCCGGCGCGGGGCCGTCCTCCTGGGCCGCGGCGCCGGGCCGTCAGGTGGCCATCAGCTTCGGCGGCGGCCTGCCCGACCCGGCGACGTTTCCCATCGAAGAGCTCATCGCCGACGTGGCGACCGTCCTGCGCCGGGATGGCGACGCTGCGCTGCAATACGGAGGTCTGGTCGGCTATGACGGCCTGCGTGAGTCCATCGCCGAGCGATCGCGCCGGGCCGACGGTCGCGCCGTCGACGGCGGCAACGTGGTGCTGACCAGCGGCAGCGCGCACGCCCTCTCCCTGACGTGCTTCGCCTTCGTGAGCGCGGGTGATACCGTGCTGATCGAAGCGCCGACCTTCGCCGGGTCGCTGCGAGCTATCCGGTCCTACGGCGGCAGGTTGGTCACCGTCTCCGTCGACGAGAGGGGCATGTCGGTCGACGATCTGGAGGAGAAGCTCGCGGCCCTGAAGGCGGAAGGGCGGCGGCCCAAGCTCCTTTACACCATCCCCAACTTCCATAATCCCGCCGGGGTCACGATGTCGTTGGAGCGCCGCCGACGGCTGGTGCGTTTGGCCCAGGAGTGGCAGTTCCTCGTCGTGGAGGACGATGCCTACGGCGACCTCCGGTACGATGGCGAGCCGCTGCCCTCGCTCTTCGCCCTGGACGACTCAGGCCTGGTCCTCAAGCTGGGCAGCTTCAGCAAGATCCTGGCCGCCGGCCTCCGCATGGGCTGGGCCATCGGCGACCCCGAAGTGGTCGGCGCGCTGACGTCGGTGCGCCACGACATGGGAGTCAGCCCAATGGTGGCGCGGACCATTGCCGAGTTCTCCAAGGTCAGGCTCGAGCCCCACATCCAGCGGCTCATCGCCCACTATCGGGGCAAGCGCGACCGCATGGTCGCCGCGCTGGGCGAGCACTGCGCGCCGTGGGTGCGGTTCACGACGCCGGAGGGCGGCTTCTTCCTGTGGCTGGAGCTGGCGCCCGGGGTCGATCCCGACGCGTTGGCCCAGGCGACCGCCGGCGAGGACGTTGGCTACGTTCCGGGGCCGGCGTTCTTCGCCGATGGCGACGGCCGGCGCAACCTCCGCCTGGCGTTCAGCTTCGTGCCGTCGGACGACATCGAGCGGGGCATCGCCGGCCTGGGCCGCGCCCTGTCCCGAAGCGCTAGACCCACGTGATATAGTCGGCATTTGCCGCGCCCTGTCCCGAAGCGTCTAGGCTCGCGTGATATAGTCGGCCTGTGCTACGGAGCTCTGGCGAGAAGGCATCGCCAAGGAGGTCAAGCATGGTGACCAAAGCGTCCGGCCGGGCCGCTGAGATACGGGCCAAGCTCGACCACCCGATCATCGACTCGGACGGCCATCTTATCGAGGTCCTGCCGGTGCTGCTCGACTTCATCAAGCAAGTCGGCGGCGCCGACGTGGTCAAGAGGTTCGAGGACCTCCGGCAACGCGGCACGTGGATGGACCTCTCCCCCGACGAGCTCAGGGATTCCAGGGCGACGGCCAGCACCTGGTGGCTGCCGCCGACCAAGAACACCCTGGACCGCGCCACGGCGTCGTTGCCGCGCCTCCTGGCGGAGCGCATGGACGAGCTGGGCCTCGACTTCTGCGTCCTGTTTCCAACGACGGGCCTCGTGTTTCCAACCTACCAGGACGACGAGCTGCGCCAGGTCACCTGCCGGGCGCTCAACATGTACCTGGCGGAGGTCTACGGCCCGTACGCGCACCGCATGACGCCCGCCATGGCCATTCCGATGCACACGCCCGAGGAGGCCATCGAAGAGCTGGAGTTCGGGGCCAAGACGCTGGGGCTGAAGGCGGCCATGATCGCCGGCCACGTCCGGCGCCGCGTGCCCGCCGTTCAGCGGCAGTTCCCGCAGCTGCCGCCGCCTCACGGGACCTGGGTCGACTCGTTCGGGGCCGACAGCGAGTACGACTACGATCCGTTCTGGGCCAAGTGCATCGAGCTTGGTATACCGCCGGCGAGTCACTCGGCCGGGTTCGGGTTCACCACCAACGCGGCCAGCACGTCGTTCATGCAGAACCACCTGGGCCATTTCGCCGCGGCGGCCCAGGTCTTCTGCAAATCGCTGTTCTTCGGCGGGGTTACCTACCGCTTCCCGGCGCTGCGGGTGGCGGTCCTGGAATGCGGCGTAGGCTGGGCGGTAGACCTGTATGCCGGTATCATCGCGCGGTGGGAGAAGCGGAACGTGCGCGCTCTGCGGAACGTCGACCCCGCCGAGCTGGACGTCGATGGGCTCATGGAGCTGTACGCCAGGTACGGCGACGGCCGAACGGTGGAGAAGCTCGAGCAGATCAAAACCTCGCTGCCCGATTCGGTGCTGGCATCGATCAAGCGGCCCGCCGTCCTTGACGACTGGTCCCATACGCCCACCGAGCGTCCCGAGGATATCCGGGACCGGTTCGTGCCGAACTTTTTCTTCGGCTGCGAGGCCGACGATCCGATGAACCCGACGGCGTTCGATGCGAAGCGCAACCCGTTGGGCGCGCGGCTGGGCGCCATGCTCAGCTCCGATATCGGACACTGGGACGTGCCGGACATGGGCAAGGTTGTGCCCGAGGCCTACGAGTTTGTGGAGAAGGGGCTCATGGAGTCAAGCGACTTTCGCGACTTTACCTTCACGAATCCGGTGCGGTTCTTCGCCGGCATGAACCCGGATTTCTTCAAAGGCACGGTCGTCGAAGCCGCCGTCAGCAAGCTCCAAGCGTCCGGGGCCTAGACCGCTCGCAAAGCTCGGCACGCCGGACGTTGGCCCGCACCGGGGCCGGTCAGACGCCGGCATCGACGGCCGCGCCACTCAGCGGCCTGCGCCTGGCGTGGTATACTGCCGGCGTCCAAGTGATTGCGAATGTTTCGTCTCCGCCTACAGTGTCCCTATCGCTCCGGCTGGTGCACGCGACGCTTGCTACTCCCAGGGACAATCTTACGTACGAGGAGCGTAGCGTGAACATCTATGTCGGGAACCTATCGTTCGAAACCACCGAGCAAGACCTGGAAGCGGCCTTCACCCCCTTCGGCCAGGTCGATGCCGCTCGACTGATCAGCGACCGGGATTCGGGCCGGTCCAAGGGCTTCGGTTTCGTCGAGATGGCCAACAACGCCGAGGCCGAGGCGGCGATCCAGGCCTTGAACGGCAAAGATCTCCAGGGGCGCACCGTCACGGTGAATGAAGCTCGCCCCCGGGAGCCCCGGCAAGGCGGCGGTGGCGGTGGCGGCGGCCGCTGGTAAGCCCCCTCCGCTGACGCCGAAGTAACGTCCGGGCCACGACGGGCAAGGTCACGGCCTTTTCCGGACTGGCGTACCGCTCAACCGATGCCGTAGAGAGCGGCCACGTTCCCGCAGACCATCTTGCGGCGTTCTTCCTCCGGCACGTCGCCGAACTGCGACTGAATGAACTGCGCCGACTCGGGCCACGTGCTGTTGGAGTGGGGGTAGTCGGAGGACCACATGATGTTCTCCACGCCGATGTGATGCCGGTTCTCGACGCCGATCGCATCGTCGATGAACGTCGCGTAGACCTGCCGGCGGCAGTACTCGCTGGGGCGCATGGTGAGAGGCGAGTCGGGGTTGTCATGGAAGCGGTGCGTGTCGTACTGGTGGTCCAGCCTCGCCAGGAAGTTGGGCATCCAGCCGATGTCGGCTTCAACGGATACGACCTTGAGCTTGGGGAAACGCTCCAGCACGCCGGAGGCGATGAGGACGGCCAGGGTCTCTTGGATTTCGACGGGCGCGGTGGAGTAGGTCACCAGCCGATCGTTCATGCTGACCTTGTTCCGCCGCTCCCCCGAGAACATATGGAAGCTCACCGGCATGCCCATGGCCTCGGCCTCGGCCCAAAACGGCTCGTAGTAGGGGTCTTGGAATGGCCGGTCGTCCGGCGGCAGCGAATGGAGCGACGCGCCCTTGAGCCCTGCCTTGGCGGTGCGGCGCAGCTCCTCGAGGGCGACGTCCATCATGTGAATCGGGATGATCCCGACGCCGATGAGCCGGTCCGGGTAAACGCTGCACATGTCGGCCAGCCAGTCGTTGTAGGCCCGGGCACATGCGGCCTGGTACGCGCGATCGGGCAGCCGGTATAGCGGAAACAGGCTGGTGTAGAGGACTTCCGCGTCGATGTGGTCGAGGTCCATGTCCTTGATCCGCTCGTGGGGGTCCCAGCCGCCCGGCCGGGTGTCGGCGTGCTGGACTTCGGCTTTCATCTCCTCGGGCCGCTGCCCGGCCGCCGACTGGAGTCCTATGTCCCGCAGCGGCACGCCTTCCATCTGCCACTTGTCCACGCCGTCTTGCCGGATGATTCTGGGCGCGCGGCTGCGGAACTCAGGGTCGATGTAGTCGATGAAAAGGTTCGGGGGCTCGAAGACGTGGGAGTCCGCCGAGATCACGTTATAGGCAACCATCGGTCCACCTCGGTCTCCTCGCTCCGTGCGCGGGCGCCGGCGCCTTGTGAGGAGAGGCGCGTCCGGTCGCGGGCGCCGGGGGGATGACGTTGCGTAGCATAACTGGACGGCTCCCGGTGCTGTCAAGCAGGGGTCAGGCGTTCAGCCGGCCTGCCGTTCGTTCTTGGCCGATTCCGCTTCCGCCAGGCGCTGGTTGACATGGTGCAAATACGTCAGATAGCCGACGGAAATACGGCTTCCGCCGGTGAGCTGGATCACTTCACCGTTGATCCATGCGGCCTCGTCCGAGGCCAGAAACGCACACAGCGCTCCGATATCGTCGACGGTGCCCAGGCGGCGCAGCGGAACCGTCTCGATCTGGCGGCGGATCCGGCTGGGCCGGGTCATGCTGCTGGTCGTTCCCCCACTGGTGTCGGTGGGTATGACGCCGGGCGCGACGGCATTGACGCGGATGCCAAGGTGACCCCACTCGACGGCCATGGTGGCGGTCAGATTCTCCACCCCAGCCTTGGATGCACCGTACTGCCCGGTCATCGGGTTGGGCTGAGAGCCGCTGCGGGAGGTGATGTTGATGATGCAGCCGCCGTGGGTCATGCTCCTGGCGGCGGCCTGGGCGCAGAAGAACGTCCATTTCAGGTTGAGATCGACGACCGGGTCCCACCGCTCGGGTGTCAGGTCCATCAGCGCACCGACATCGGCGGGATTCGCGCTGCCGGCGTTGTTGACCCAGCAATCGATGTAGCCAAACGTTTCGATGGCCCCGCTCACGATCCGGGCGATATCCTCCGGCTTCGTGATGTCCGCCTGCACCACCAGCGCCTTCCTGCCCATCGCGGTGATCTCTTCGGCAACGTTCGCCAGCGGCTCGGGCGTTCGCCCAGCGATCACGACATTCGCTCCGGCTTTCGCCAGCCACAGGCTGATTCCCTTCCCCAGGCCGCGCCCGCCGCCGGTCACTACCGCGCTCTTTCCTTCCAATGAGAACAATTCCCATCTCCTTCCCTACGCCGGCGCCGACAAGCCCCCGGCCATGATATACGAAGGCGGCGTCTGAGGCCGAGCACGGCTACGCGTCGCCGGTCGCGAGCCGGTATATCCGGGCGGCGTTTTTCTGGAACAGCGCGGCCCGTTCGTCCGGCGAATAGCCCTGGGCGACTCGCTTGAACGCGTTCCACAGGACGCTGTAGGAGTACGACACCTTGTCCACGGGGAAGTTGCTTTCGAACATGCACCGATCCGCGCCGAAGGCATCGATGCAGAAATGGCAGAGGGGAGCGATACTCTCCGCCAGCTCCGTCGAGGTCGGCGGCCTGGCGCGCTTCCGCCAGTCGATGCCGGTTGCACGCCGGCCGAAGGAGCCCAGTTTCAAGGCCACGTTGGGACAGGACGCCACGTCGGCCATCCCACGCTTCCAGTCATCCAGCGCCTCTTGGCGCTTCCCGGCGTAGGGGCCGATGACGATGGGGCTCCCGATGTGGTGGACGATCGGCACGT
>JACZVV010000134.1 GCA_022572465.1 Chloroflexota bacterium | reverse complement strand
CTGGATTCGGTTCAGGTGAAAGTTTTCTGGAAAGGGTCTGGGGAAACCTCTTGCGAAAAAGAGGTGTCCCCAGATTGCCGTGGGGGTCGAGGGGTGGGGGTTAGAGGCGCTGGAACGTGATGCGCAGCGCGTGGTGGCAGCCGGGCGGGACTCGCGCACGTTCGCTGATGCGGTGGCCCACTATCCAGATGATGTCGTCGCCGGCACAGACGAGGGGGACCGCGTCGCGCGACCGGCGCGAAACCTTGGCATCGACCAGAAAGTCCTGGAGCTTTTTGGTCCCGGCCATGCCCAAGGGCTGGAACCGGTCGCCGGGCCGGCGGCTTCTGACTCGCAAGCGACAGGCCGACAGCGCGGGGTCCAGCAACGCCGCGTAGGTTGTTGCCCCGAGTCCTGCCGCGCCAACGGGCGTCATCCCGGCCTCGATTTGCCAACCGGGGAGCTTGGTCACGCCCGGCACTCGCAGCGGCGTCTCCTCCAACGGCAGCGAGTCCGCGTCCGCGGCCCGCGCCTCCAGCGTATGGGCGTCGTAGCCGGCATGGAACCGCAGGCCTCCCGGTAGGTGGAGCGTCTTGCCCACGGGGCCGCCGGTCAGCCGAAGCATGTCCTTCGTATGGACCTCGGCGATTCCCCTGAGGTTGCCTCGCAGCTCCAGCAGGGCCCGCCGCATCACCAGGCGCTGTAAGGAAGGGGGCAAGGCCGCCAGAAGACGCGCCTGCAGCTCGACGCTGCCGGAGGAGAGAAGCGCCACTCTCTTCCACACCCGCTCGGTCTCGTCGTCCAAACGCTCGGCTACGTGTCCCGCGTTCTCGGCGAGCCGTAGCATGCCCCGATCGATGCCGGGGTTGAACTGGCGCAACAGGGGCAACAGCTCGTGGCGTATCCGGTTTCGCAAGAAACGAGGCGAGCGGTTGGACGGGTCGTCGCGAGGGTCCAACGCCTCGGCCTGGCAGTAGGCCGAGGTCTCGCGGCGCCACGTACCCAGCAAAGGGCGGATCAACTTCAGCCGCGGGCCGCCTCGGGCCTCCCAACGAGAGGACGGCGTCATCCCTCGGAGGCCCGTCAGACCGCTGCCTCGAACGATATGCATGAGGACCGTCTCGACCTGATCGTCGGCGGTGTGGCCAACGGCGACGGCTCGGGCGCCGACGGCGGCGGCCAACGCGGCGAAAAAGGCGTAGCGGACGTCGCGCCCCGCCTCTTCCAACGAGACCCGCATGCGGCGGCGGTAGCCCTTGACGTCGGCCTGCTCGACGGTCAGCGGGACCTCCATGCGTTCGCACAGGGCGGCAACGTATGCGGCGTCGGCGGCGGAGGCTTCGCCCCGAAGCTGGTGGTCCAGGTGGGCGGCGTGGAGATCGAAGGAGAGACGTTCCCGTAGCCCCGCCAGGCAGTGCAGGAGGCACACCGAATCGCCGCCGCCGGAGACGCCCACCAACAGGAGACTGCCGCTCCCGGCAAGGCCTGAGCCGGTCAGCTGGTCCGAGACCCGCCTGGCGAGGCCACGGGTCCCGCTGGGTCGGTCTTGCCTAGGCATCGCGGTGCTCCGTGGAACGTCCGGCGATCGACCGTTGCTTGCCGCTCCGGACGCGCCGGCTACCGGCCATGGGCCCGCACGGGGGGATCGGCATCGACCTAGCGCGTGCGCCGCCCGTGAGGATCGGCATCGACTGGGCGCGTACGCAGCCCCGGGGGATCGGCAAGGATCAGGCGCGTCCGATGGAGGGCCACCGGCGCGGCCGGCAGCCCCAACGCTGCGGCGACCTGCTCGGGCCGGCCGCTGCCCTTGGGATCGGCCTTGAGCAGCATCCCCAGGGTGGCCCGCCCGTCCCGCGGCGGCTCGACGAGCCAGATGTCGTGCACCAGCGCTCGGAGATCGTAGCGCCGGACCTCCTGGTCACGCCGGTGCTCCCACGGGAGCGTCTCCTTGTCCAAAAGGGACCGTATCGCCTGCTCCAGGCCCGGCGCGTCGGCATCGGTCTCGACGACCACGTCGTAGGCAGCCTTGCGGACTTGCGACTGGAGGGAAGGCCAATCCAAGGGCACGTCCCGGGCGTCGAAAACCTGGATCGTGGCCGGGAGCTGCGGCTTGAGCAGCTTGAGGAAATAGAACGGCGCCAGGCGGCGCTTCAGGTAGACGTCCAGCAGCTCGGCCTCGCTGGTGACGCCGATGGGCAGCGCCGAGGCGATGGATAGCCGAGGCCGGGGCGTATGCCCTTCGGAGTAGGCCGCGGGAACGCCGGCCCGGCGGAAGGCCCGCTCCCAAAGCCGGATCAGGTCCAGATGAGCGACGTACTGGAGATCGCCCGAGCGCCCGTAGTGGATCCGCACCCGCTGGACGGCCATCTCACCACCTCGTCACCAGGATGCGCTCGATCTTGACGCCCTTCATCTCGCTAACGACGAGCCGCAGGCCATTGTAGCGCACCTGCTCGCCCTCGTGGGGGACGTGGCCTAATTTCGCCAGCAAGAACCCCGCCAGCGTCTCGTAGTCGCCGTCCGGCAGGCCCAATCGCAGCCGTTCGTTGGCCTCGTCGACGCGCATGCTGGCGTCGACCTGGAGGGTCTGATCGTCGATCGTCTCCACGTCCGGCGCCGTGCCCTCCTCCTCGGTGATGCGGCCCACGATCTCGCCCACGATCTGCTTCAGCGTCAAGAGACCCGCGATGCCGCCGAACTCGTCGACCAGCATCACGATCTGGGTCCCTTCGCCTCGCATTCCGACGAAGAGGTCGTCGACGGGCTTGGTCTCGGGATAGAAGAGAGCGGTGCGCATCAGCGGGGTCACGGGGTCGTCGTCGCGCAGCTTCCCGTCGGACAGCGCCTTCATGACGTCCTTGATGTACAGCATGCCGATGACGTTGTCCTGCTCGCTTTCGAAGACCGGGAAGCGGGTGTGGGTCTCCGGCGCGTAGATCTGGAGGAACTCGGCCAGCGTGGCGTCTTTGTGAACCCAGACGATCTCCGTTCGGGGCGTCATCACCTCCTGGGCCCTCAGGTCACCGAAACGGAAAGCTTTGAGGATGATCTGCGCTTGGGTCTGCTCGACGGCGCCCTCTCGTTCGCCAATGGTGACCAGCATTCGCAGCTCCTCCTCGCTCACCGAAGCGGCGGCCGGCCGCTCCTGGGAGAAAGGCCGGGCGAGGACCCCGCTGACGCGGTGCAGCACCGTGGCCAGGGGCAGCAGCACCTTCTCGATGATCTCCAGAGGCCGGATGAACAGAAAAGCCAGCCGTTCAGGGTGCCGGGCCGCGATCGTCTTGGGCACCGCCTCGCCGAAGATGACGATGACGATGGTGACGGCGGCCGTCGCGATGGCGATGCCGATCTCCTGACGCCCTTCGCCCAAGCTGGAAATGATCAGGCTGGTGGCCAGCGCTGTCAGCGCCACGTTGACAAGGTTGTTGCCGAGCAGGATCGTCGCCAGGAACCGCTCCGGATCCTCTTTCATCCGCTGGACGCGCTCGGCCCTGGCCGTGCCGGAGGCGACCAGGTGCTGGATCCGCACCCGCTGCAACGCGAAAAACGCCGTCTCGGAGCTGGAGAAAAAGGCGGAGATGCCGAGGAAGACGACCAGAAGAGCGATCGTAATCTGTGTGTCCATCGAACTCGCCGGGCCGGCTATGCTGCCGCGGCCGGGCGGACCTCACCTGGCAGCAATCGTAGCATCCGGCTTGAACCGGTGTCAAAAGACGGCGCGTCAGTCCTCCGAACCCGGCGCCCTACTGGGCGGTGAATCCTCCGTCGACCACCAGGGTATGGCCCGTGACGAACGACGCCTCGTCGGAAGCCAGGTAGAGCACCGCGTGAGCGATGTCCTCCGGCTGGCCGATGCGGCCCATGGGCGCCTCGTCCGCCAGCCGGGCCACGTTGGCCGCCTGCTGCTGGTCGTCCAGCCCTCGGTAAGAGCCGCGGGTCAGCGGCGTGTCGATGAAGCCCGGCGCGACGGCGTTGACCCGTATGCCCTTTTTGGCCAGCTCCAGGGCCATCGTCTTGGTCAGGATGACGACGCCGCCTTTGGATGCCCCGTAGGCGTGGGCGTGGAGGCCGATGATCCCAGCGATGGATGCGGTGTTCACGATGGCCCCGCCGCCGGCCTTCTTCATCTCGGGCACCGCGTACTTGGCGCAGAGGAAGACACCCTTCAGGTTGACGCCCAGCACTCGGTCCCAGTCCTCCTCGGTCACCTCCTCGATGGACGCCATGGTGCGTGTGCCGGCGATGCCGGCGTTGTTGAACAGGATGTGCAGCGCGCCGAACCGCTCGACCGCGCCCCGGACCGCCGCTTCCGCCCCCGCTGCGGTGGCGACGTTGGCTTCCACGAAGACGGCGTCGCCACCCATCTCGCCGATGTCGGCGGCCGTTTGCGCGCCGCTGGCCGCGTTGATGTCCGCGACGGCCACCTTTGCCCCCTCCTTGGCGAACAACAGAGAGGTGGCCCGGCCCAGTCCCGAGCCGCCGCCGGTGATCAGCGCCACCTTTTCTTTCAGTCGCATGATGCCTCCTTCACGGGTCCAACTTCCGGGCCGTCAACACCGAATTGGGCTCCACCGTTTCGATGTCGCCGAAGCCCGCGCCTGCCAGCCATTCGGCGATCTCCTCGAACGAATAGCATCGCGCGTCGGGCGCGTGCAACAGCATGTTCACGGCGAACACGGCGCCCATAGACGGAGAGTCCAGGTCCTTCTCCATCACCACGTCGCGGACGATCGCCCAGCCGCCCTGCTCCAGGGCGCCGCTCACCTTGGCGAACAAACGCCGATTCCGCTCCGGGCCGCCGCCGTGGAGGATGTTGGACATGAACACGGCGTCGTACTTGCCCGGCAGCGGGTCGGCGGTGAAGTCGCCCTCCACCACGCTGACGCGATCGTCTAACCCGTGCTGGGAGACGATAGAGCGGGTTACGACGGTCACTGGAGGCACGTCGAAGACGGTGGCGCGCAGGTTGGGGTAGCGCTGACAGAATGCGATGGCGTAGGTGCCGGCGCCTCCGCCCAGGTCGAGCAACGTTTTGCAATCCGCCAGGGGCAGCCGCTCGGCCAAGGCTGGGGCGATCGCCAGAGCGTCGCGGTGGAGGCCCAGGATCAGCCGCTGGGCCGCGGCGGGATCGGAAAAAAAGATGGACTCGGTCAGAGGAGACTTGCCGGTCATCAGCGTATCCTCCAGCTTTCCCCACAGGTCCCAGTAGAGGTCCGCCACCACCAGCTGGTCGCCCCGGTACTCCTTTGCATCCCGCACCAGATGCCGGCGGGCAAACCGGGTGTTCCGGTAGCGCCCGTCGCGCTTCTCCAGCAGCCGCAGTCCGGCCAGGGCATCGAGGAAAATGCGGAAGGCGCGGGCGTCGCCGCCGTACTGTCCGGCGACCTCCGCCGTGCTGCGCTCTCCGCCGGCCAAGAAGGAGAACACGTCCAGCTTGGCCGCGGTCGTCAGGATCTTGTGCTTCCAATATGCTCCCGGGTCGAGGAGCGCCTCTCGGCTGGAGCTCGCACCCTGGGCCATGGCGAATCGCTCCCGTTCTAGCGGTCCCGGCAGACGTGACCATACAGCTTCTCGTAGGCCGCGACCATCCCCTCGATGGGGAACCGCTCTTCGACGGAACGCCGGCACCGGCGCCGGTCGATCTCCCCGATCCTGCCCAGCGCCCGCGCGGCCTCCGCTTCCGTTTCGACCAGGAAACCAGTCTCGCCGTCGATGACCACCTCGGGCATGGCGCCCTTGGGGTAGGTGACGACAGGTGTGCCCGCCGCCATCGCTTCGGCCACCGCCAGGCCGAAGGGCTCCTCCCATTGGAGCGGGAACAGGAACGCCTTGGCGCGGCCGATCAGCTCCAGCACTTCGCGGTTCGGCAGGTGGTGGACATGCCGGACCCGGTCGCCATCGACGAAGGGCTCGACCTCTTCGTCGTAATAGCGTTGGCTCCAGGGCAGGTAGGGCGTCACCGCCCCGACGATCACCAGGCGCTCGCCGGCCGCGGCCGCGATGCGAATGGCGTCGGCGATTCCTTTGTTCGGCACGATGCGCCCGACGATCACCAGGAAATCCTCGGGCTCCAGCCCGAACGGGACGTTGGACACGTCGATGCCGTTGTAGACGACCGGAAGCCCTTCTTCGCCCAGCATTCGAGCCTGGCTCTTGCTGACGCAGACAGGGTTGACGTTGGGGAAAGTGGCCCGGTAATACTCGTGAAGAGGCCGCTCGATGTAGGCGTAGGTCAGCACCGTCGGCGTGTCGGTAAACCCTGAAAAATACGGCGCCAGCGTCGGCCAGTGGGCGTGGATGATGTCGAAACGCTGGCCTTGCCGGTAGAGGTTGAACGTGTTTCGGGCCTCCATCTCCTTATCGATGTAGAAGGTGGCCCCTTCGTCGTAGCTGGTGGCGACGTCGACCACCGAGTTGACCTTGGCGCTGACCCGGGAGTCCCCGGAGGCGAAGAGCTCGACCTTGTGGCCTCGCCTGACCAGCCCTTCGATCAGGTGATACACCATCAGCTCGGTGCCGCCGTGGCTCTTTGGCGGCACCGAGAGGTAGGTGCTGGTGATCTGGGCGATCTCCATCGGCTCGCCCGCCGGGCGGTCCCCTCAGACGCTACGAGGGCTCCTCGATCATGATGTCATCGCCCTGTACTCGCACCGGGAACGTGGGAATGGTGCCGGATGCCGGGGCGTCGACCGCTTCGCCTTTGGAAACGTCGAAGGTCCCCGCGTGCCAGGGACATTGGAGTAGACTTTCTTCCAGAAAGCCTTCGTCCAGGGGGCCTCCCATGTGGGTGCACTCGGCCCCGAATGCGTAGAGCGACCCGCCCACGTTGGCGATGGCGATTCTCGTCTCGCCGACGTCGACGCCGATCACCTCGCCCTCAGGGACGTCGCTTACTTTCGCTACCTTGATGAACTCGGCCACGTGCTACCTCCAGGCGATACTGCATTCGTTGGTTGAGAGCCGGGCCGCCGGCCAGCGCTGGCGTGGGCGGCGTTCGGCATCGCAGATTATAGCAGACGGGGCGCGCGCCCCGTCGGGTGCCGACCGCCGCGGCAGCCAAACCGACGACGTGCGGACCGCCCAGGGATACCGACCCGTTTCTCTGGCCGTTATTTTCTGACCGGTATACTGGTAAGGGGAGGAGGGTACCGTGAAGCGATGGCAGTTGTCGGTCCGCGCGCTCCTCTTGGCCTCTGGCATCGCAGCCATCGTTGCCGCCTGCTCCTCCGGCGACGCCGAGCCGACCGCAACCCCAACGGCGGCGCCGACTCGTGAGCCCACACCTGTTGCGACCGCGACCAGCGTGCCGCCTACA
>JACZVV010000133.1 GCA_022572465.1 Chloroflexota bacterium | reverse complement strand
GGAGCCCCGAAGACGCGGACGAAATGCTGGTTCGCCGTGCGGAAGGAGAGCCGGGGAACGCCGTCCTCGCGGATGTCCGCCGCCAGGCTGTACACCTTGCCCCGTCGCACCAGTCCCGCCGTCTTGACGACACGCTCAGGCGTCACGAGGTTCAACGCGCCCAGCTCGTCGTCATCGCCCCAGCGGCCCCAGTTGCTGAAGTTCTGCTCGCTCATCTCGTGCCCCCTTCAAGCGTCGCGCCCATCGGAATGCCGCGCACCCTCTTCTGAATGCCGCGCACCCTCTTCTGAATGCCGCGCAATTGTAACAAAGGCCCTACGGCGGAACAATGAAGCGCCCATTCGATTGACAGCCCCGCACGCCTGTGCTATCAACAAGGCGCTTGCTCAGTCGGCATCCAATCCGTCCGTGAGAAGCGGGTCGACGACCGGTCGTCCGGAGCCCACGATAGCCATGAGCCTGACTCCTGCTGTGTTCGAGACCGGGCGCATCGACTTTCCCCGGATGCGACGGCAGCGCCACCAGCGCCTGATCGAGGCGATGGACCGCAACGATGTCGACGTCCTGATCCTGGCCAACCGGGCCAACGTCGCCTACGCCACCGGCGCGATGTCGCTCCTGACCGACTCGTCGCGGGACTTCTACCAGCCGACCATGGCCATCGTGGTGCGCGACGGCTCCACGCCCTACCTGTTCACCCCGTATCCCGAAGGCGTTCCCCCGGATTTTCCCCAAGACCACGTCCGCGGGCCGCTGTACCCCGAGATCGAAGAGGGCGTCCGCCAGATGGCCCAGGTCTGGAAGTCCCTCCTGGGCCCCGCGTTGAACGGCAAGGTGGGGATCGACGACTACACCCCGGCGATGATGACGCTGCTCCCGGAGCTGCTCCCCCAGGCGACGCCGGTGAACCCGGCGCCGGCGCTCTCGCAGGCCCGGATCGTCAAGACCCCCGACGAGATCGAATGTCTCAAGATTGCCCAGCGCATCAACGACGACGCCATGTACGACGTCCTGCCCGCGCTGCGCCCCGGCGTGCGCCAGACCGAGCTCACCGGGATCTTCCTCCAACGCATCATGGAGCTGGGCGCGACGGGCAACCACGTCGACCCCATCTGGATGGTCGTTCCCAACCGGCTGCAAGATGGCCCCCACATGCTGCTCGAAGACCTGGCCTTTCCCCTCCCCACCACGGACCGAATTCTCCGCGAAGGCGACACCATCATGGTGGACACGGGGATCGAGTACATGGGATACGCCTCGGACTTCGGACGGACGTGGCTCTGCTCCCTGGACCCCCGGCCACCCCAGCGGCTCATCGAGCAGTTCAAGGTCTGGCGCGAGGTGTCCCTGGCGGTGCAGGACGCGGCCCGGCCCGGCAACACCGGCGGCGACGTCACCCGCGCGGCTTTGAAGGCCACCGGAGGACGCAAGGCGTGGCTCAAGCAGTTCTACATCGTCCACGGCATGGGCCTGGACAGCGCCGAAGCCCCGCTCATCGGCACCAGCCTCGGGCCCGAGTTCGACGAAAGCATCGTCCTGGCGCCGGGCATGATCATGGTCATCGAGCCCTGTATCTTCGAAGACGGCGTCGGCGGCTACCGGTCCGAGGACATCGTGGCGGTGACCGAAGGCACGCCGGAGCCCATCAGCGGCTTCCCCTACACCCCGTTCGAGGTCTGAGCGATGACGACCACGGGCGCCATGGCCCTGGAGACGGGCGAGCCCATCGACTTCGACGTCATGCGGCGAGAGCGGTTTCAGCGCACGTTGGAATCGATGGAGCGCCACGCCCTGGACGTGCTGCTGCTGGCCAAACCGGCCAACGTCAAATACGTCGCCGGGTCCCGCAGCCTGTGGACCGCGTCGCGCAGGCCCTTCTCGCCTTCGGCGGTGGTGATCCGGGAGCGCGCCGAGTTTCACCTGATGAGCCTGTGGGACCATGGGGTGCCCCGATCGGTGCCCAAGGAACGCCTGTTCCCTCCGAGCTGGAACCCGCTGAACCTCATGGAGACCGTCACCCGCATCGTCGGCGCGAACCGCCGGGGCCGCATCGGCGTGGACCTGATGTCGCCTCTGTTCGCCTCGCTCCTCGCGGAGGCCTTTCCCCAAGCCAGTGTCGTCGACGGAGCCAAGGCGATGGGCGAGGCGCGGGCCGTCAAAACGGCCGAGGAGGTCGATTGTCTGCGCACCGCGACGGCGATCGCCGAAGCGGCGCTGACCGAGGCCATCGCCGCCCTCCGGCCCGGCGTCACCGAGCGGTCGCTGCTGGGCGTCTTCCTGCGGCGGGCCACCGATTTCGGCGTGACGGCCCCGGCCTACCAGGGAGGCTTCTGTGTCCAACCGCGGGACCGGGAGGCCGCGGGCGGCGATGGTGGCAGGGCCACGCCTCCGATGCGCCAGATGAGCAGCCCGCGTCCGGTGCAGAGCGGCGAGCTGGTGGCGATGGGCGGAGGGGTCCACTACGCCGGCTACGAGTCCGACGTGGGACGCACGTGGCTGTGCGGCGATGCCGGCCGGAGCTCGCCGCGAGCTCAAGCCCAACGCGCGCTCTACCGCCGGTGGGTCGAGGCCTGCCGGGCGATGGCCGAGCAATGCCGTCCAGAAAAGACAGCCGCCGACCTTCGGCGGGCGTTCCAGAAAACGGAGTTGCTGCCCGAGACGCCCATCGCCCACGGCGCCGGCCTCGGTTTCGAGCCGCCAATGGTCGGCGTCGACCTTGGCGTCGAGGTCGACGAGGCCAGCGTGCTCCAAGCGGGCATGGTGCTGGTGTTGCAGCCCTACGTTTGGGAAGAGGGCGTCGGCGGGTTCTGGGCCAAGGAGACCGTTCTCATTACCTCCCAGGGCCACGAACGCCTGACCACGCTGCCCCACGGGCCCCTGGCCGAGGACTGAACCTCTCCTCCACTGAAATCCCCTCTCCCTTCAAGGGAGAGGGTTGGGTGGGGGTGATCCCAATCTGGCGCTCCCATTTTCCGAATGGCTACATGAACAGCCCGCCCCGATTGCGTCGGGGCGGGCTTTCGTCTTCCGGGCTCGAAAAACCTAGAAAGCTCGATCAATCTAGAACTTCAGCCACAGCCGCTCCAGACGGAATTGGGGGCCGACGGAGAACGGCGGCGCGATATAGCCCACCACCCGCGCGTTGGTCGCGTAGCCGTCCACCTGGTAGACGGCCGGAATGTAGACCGCGTCGTTGATCAATTTCCTCTGGATGTCGCGGACGATTTCCCGCCGCTCGAGGAAGTCCAGGGTGGCGTCTTGCTCCTCAGCCATCGCATCGATGCCGTAGTCGAAACCGGGGTTCCGGGTCCCGTTGGTGGTGACGTACTCCAGGAATACGTCGTTGGGGTCGTCGTAGCTGGTGCCGCCGGTGGACATGCTGATGTCCCACCCTTTCGCCGCCATCGATTCCGCGAACGCCGCGCCGCGATTCTGGCGCACGTCGATCTTCGCTCCCGAAGCGTTCAGCAGTAAGTTTTGGGCCGCCAGGTGATAGGGGTCCACGTTGGGGCTCAGGACCGCCTGGAACACGAGATTCAGGCTGCTCGGGTCGATCCCCTCTTCGGCCAGGATGCGTTTCGCCTCCGCGACCTGATCCTCGAATCCCTCCCGGAATCCAGGCATTTGCACAATTTCAGCGTCGGGGAGCCCCCATTGTCCGCCAAGATCGGGGGACAGCATGTGGTGTGGCGGGAAGCGACCATGGCCGCCCCGGGGCAGCAAGACCAACGCTCGCCGGTCCAGCATCATGCTGAACGCCTGCCGGACGCGCTGGTTGTCGAACGGGGGCCGTTCGAAGTTGAGCATCAGGTTGAACTCATCGGCGAGGATGAGAAACACGTTGGCGTCGGGCATGTCCCGCCGTATCTGGTCGGCGGCGATGGTGACGAAATCGTGGTCATAGCCGCAGCCGCAGTCGATCTTGCCCGTACGGAAGGCGCTCAAGGCCAGGTCGACCGTGATGACGAAGCTGTGCTGCTCGTCGACGTAGGGAAGCGCGCGACCGGCTTCATCCGTCTGGTAGTAGTCGTCGTTTCGAGTCATTTCGAGGACGGTGCCTTGCTGCCACCGCTTGTACACGAACGGCCCCGTTCCCACGGCGCCCGTCTTGGGGGCCACGCCCTCCACGTGAGGCGGGTACATCAGCATCGACGGCGCGGCCAGACCAGCCAGGAACCCGGCGCTGGGCCGGCTGATGGTGAGGATCAGGGTGGCGTCATCCGGCGTCTGGACGTCGGTGATGAGTTGCACTTTGCGGGCGTTGAAACCGATAAGGGGATTCGGAGGGTTCATTCCACGTTCGAAGTTCCACTTGACGTCGGCCGAAGTGAACTGCTTTCCATCGTGCCACTTCACGTCCTGGCGCAATTTGAAGGTGTAGGTGAGGCCGTCGTCGGAGACATTCCACTCGGTCGCGAGGTCCGGGGCCAGCGTCGTGACGTCATTCAGCGCTGGATGCAGCAGGCTGCTGTACATGTTGGAAACCAGCATCGACGAGAAGCCGCCAAACGAATGCCAGGTGTCCCAGATTGGCCAATCGAAGATGTTGCGCGTGTTCAACGTGCCGCCGTACCGCGGTTCGAACCCGCTAGGCGTCGGCGTCGGCGCTGCGGTCGGCGTGGCGATGGGCACGGACGTCGCCGTGGGCCGTGCCTGGCCGGGCGCACGCGTCGCGGCAGGCTCCAGGGTGGCGGTGGGCTGTGGGGCCACCGTCGGTTGAGGAGCAGGCGCCGTGGGCTGGGGCACGGCCGTCGGGTCGCCACCGCCACAGGCCGCGACGATCAACGCCACGACGATGAATGCGGCGGCGATTGCCGTAAACCGGGTCATGAGTCTCCTCTGCATCGCCTTGCCTCCCTGAAGCAACTCTGTACGTCAGATCGAATCCGGACAACACTGTGCCGTACCATAATCCTCGGGAACGCTCACTGTCAATCGAGTTCGGCTCCGTTGACACTGCCGCCGCCCACAACTAGACTGGGCAACGCCGTCCGAGCCAGTGATAATCGACACCGGCGGACGGCCCAGCACTCAATAATCGAGAATCTCGACGAAGGCGGAGAAGGAGCGCCATGCCTGAGGAAGATCTTCTCTACGAAAAAAAAGATGGCATCGCCATCATCACCCTCAACCGGCCTCACCGGATGAACGCCCTCACCATGGACATTTGGACCGAGCGGCTCGCCGCCCTGTGGGCGGACTTCGATGGCGACTCCAAGGTTCGGGTCGCCATCCTGACGGCCACGGGAGACCGGGCCTTCTGCACCGGCGTCGACGTCAAGGCCACCGCTGAGAGCAACCGGGGGGGGCGACGCGGCCCGGTCGGCGAAGTCCGGGCGACGCCATGGCAGAACAAGGTGTCCAAACCGGTGATCACCGCGGTCAACGGCTTATGCGGCGGCGGGGGTCTGATGTTCGTGTCCGACAGCGACATCGCCATCGCCTCGCCCAACGCCGAGTTCTTCAATCCGGGCGTCGGCGTTGGAATCGTCGCGCTCTACGGCCAGGCGGCATGGACGAAGTGGGTCCCGTTTCAATCGGTCATGCGCATGGCCCTGATGGGGCCTGGCGAGCGGATCGGCGCTCAGCGGGCCTGCGAGCTGGGGATCGTGACGGAGGTGGTGGAGGACAAGCCGCTGCTGGACCGGGCGATGGAGATCGCCGAAATCATGGGCCGCAACTCGCCCGCGGCGATGCGGACGGCCAAGAAGGCCTTGTGGGCCGCGCTGGAAGCCCAGGGCGTCGGCGGCGCCATGGCGGCGGTCAGCGAGGTCACCAAGGAGTATGCCGGCCACCCCGACCAGACCGAGGGCCCCCGCGCCTTCGCCGAGAAGCGCAAGCCCAACTGGCAGGAGCTCTGACGCCGAGGGTCTACCCTGGGCCGAAGGGTCCGCCAACTCGATTGACTGGGCCATCGGATACGCCTACGATGCCAGTGTGGGAGGGCGCCGCTCGCCTCCGCAATCGCGCGACGATGGTCCGATGACGGTACGGTAGCCATTCGCGAGGAGTAGATGCCATGCGACCGGTCTTTTCCGACGAAGACGAAGCGTTCCGCGAGGAGGTCCGCGCCTTCTACCGGAAAGAGCTCCCGAAGGACTGGTTTGGGGGTCTGTCCGATGAGGCGGAGGAGAGCCGGCGCATCACGCACGAGATCAAGAAGAAGCTGGCGAAAAAGGGCTGGCTGACGATGGCTTGGCCCAAGCAGTACGGCGGGCAAGAGGCGCCGCTGACCCGCCAGGTCGTCTTCGTCGAGGAGAGCGCTTACTTTCGAGTCAACGCGCGAGACGCCGGCACCGGCTACCTGGGCATCGCCATCATGCAGCACGGGACCGAGGAGCAGAAGCAGCGCTTCCTGGGTCCCATCTCCCGGGCCGAGATCGACTTTCATCAGGGTTTCTCCGAGCCCAACGCCGGCTCGGACCTCACCGGCCTGACCACCAAGGCCTGGCGGGAGGGCGATGACTACGTGTTCTCGGGCCAAAAGATTTGGGGCGGCCACCTCGAGCAGGCCGACTACAGCTTCTTCCTGGCCAGGACCGATCAAGAGGCGCCCAAGCACAAGGGCATCAGCTTCTTCATCATCCCGTCCGACACGCCGGGCCTGCACGCCGACACCTTCGCCAACATGGGCGGCGGCAACCAACAGATCGTCTACTACGACAATTGCAGGGTCAACGCTCAGGAGTGCATCATCGGCGCTGAGAACCAAGGCTGGTATATCGCGGCGACGGCCCTCAACCACGAGCGGGCGTTCGTCGAGCATGCGGCCAACGGCGCCAGGTTGATGGAGGAGATCGTCGAGCTTTGGCGGTCGGCGGACCGCCACAACGCCAACGACCACCGGACCATCGTTCTCCGCAACAAGCTGGCCCAGGTGGCCATCGAAGTCCAGGTCTGCCGGCTGCTGAACTACCGGTTCATCTGGCTCTACGGCGAGGGGAGAGATCCCAGCTACGAAGCGTCACAGGTCAAGATTTTCGGCAGCGAGATGACTCAACGCTTCATGCACGTCGCCGGCGAGGTGCTGGGTTTCTACTCCCAGATCCAACGAGACAATCCAAAAAGCTCGCACGTCTACCTCGGTGGCCGAGTCGAGCATCAGATCCGCTACCAGCCGTCCTACACGCTTATGGGCGGGACGAGCGAGATTCAGCGCAACCTGATCGCCACCCGGGGGCTGGGCCTGCCCCGGTGACCGGCGCTCCTAGCAGCGGTTCCGAAATGCCCCCCACGCCTCCGGGATATCGTGGGAACCCCTTTCTTTCGATAAAGGTGTTCCCACACCCTCCCCAAAGAACTTTAGCAGTGGCAGTCCCGGTGGGGGTCGTCGACGACCCCCCCCCGGACGGCCTGGACTGCAGGTTTATGGGAGGGGTCTGGGGAAA
>JACZVV010000132.1 GCA_022572465.1 Chloroflexota bacterium | reverse complement strand
CTCTTCGCAGTAGTGACGTGGAGCGGTCACGTGAGTTGGTAGATGTTTGGTTCGGAGGCCCCGGGGGACAATTCGTCCACCTGCCCAATGCTGAAGTCGAGTCGCTCGGACACGGAAGGGGTTCCTACAGGAAAGTCTACTCGTTCGTGCACATCCCGGAGGCAGTAGTCGCGTCACGGCGCCGCTCCTCGTACGATTCGCGAGGACGCCGCCGCCGGTGAACGTCCTTCTCCGTTGAGCGCATAGCGATTCTGTCGGCGCGTCTCGGCAGCGGACGAATCGCCCGGTGTCGGCGGGCTAAGGCATGTCCGGCGGGTAGTCCATGCCGATCTGCCCTTCCGCTTCCAGACGCCGGTACTCCTCGGCGGTCACGCCCAGAAGCTCCCGGTAGAAGTACTCGTTGTGCTCCCCCAGGAGGGGCGGAGGCCGCCGGTATTCGACGGGAGTCCTGGACATCTTCCAGAACTGGAACCCGTAGTCGTGGACCCCCGCCTCGGGATGCTCCACGCGGCGGTAGAATCCCCGCTCCCGCAGGTGGGGGTCGCGGAAGATCTCCGAGACGTCCATGACCGCCCCCGCGGGGACCCCAGCCTTTTGCAACGTCGCTTGCACCTCGAGATGCTCCCGCTGCGAGGTCCACTCCCCGATATGCCGGTCCAGCAGGTCCTGGCAACGCAAGCGCCGGAAGGGGTCGGCGAAGCGCCGGTCCTTGGCCCAAGCCGGGTCGCCCATGGCCCGGCGCAAGGCCAGCCACTGCTCGTCGGTGGCGACGGTGATGACCACCCACCGGTCGTCGCCCCGGCAACGATAGCAGCCGTGGGGGGCCATCGAGGGGTGGCGGTTGCCCATCGTCCGCTGCACCCGGCCGTTGAGGGAGTAGTCCAGGTAGGCGGATCCCACGTGATGGGCGTACATCTCCGTCAAGGACATGTCGATGTACTGACCCTGGCCGGTCCGCTCCCGGTACTCCAGGGCGGCCAACGCAGACCAGGCCAGAGCGGCGCCCGACGCCGGGTCCGAGGCCACCACCGTCGGCGTTATCGAGATGGGATGGTCTTCCGGGTAGCCTCGCAGCCAGGCGTGGCCCATCAGGTTCTCGAAGTGGCCGCCGTATCCCCGGGCGCCCTGATAGGGACCCTCGGCGCCGGTGCCCGAAATGGCGATGACGATGAGATCGGGCCTCACGCGGCGGAGATCGTCGTAGCCCAGGCCGAAGCTCCGCATGAAGTTCGTTTGGTTGTCGACCACCAGGTCGCTCACGTTGACCAGCTCCTTGAAGATCGCCTGGCCCTTCGCCGTGGCGATATCGGCGGTCATGCTGAACTTGTTATGAGCGTGGCAGTTGAACAACGCAAACCGGTTCCAGGGGCGGTCGCCCGGGTCGAAATCGGGGTAGCCGCCGCCGATGGGCCCCATGGTGGGGACCAGCTCTTTGGGCGGGTGGGCCATCGTCCCCCGCGTCGTGCTGGTGAAGTGCCGAAGGGACTCGACCCGGACCACCTCGGCGCCCATCTCGGCGAGGAGGAGCATGCCGTAGGGAGCGCCGATGACGGCCGTCATGTCGACGATGCGAATTCCGTCCAAGGGCAGTTTCGGCATAGGGTCCTCTAGATGACGCCGGCCTGCCGGAGGCGCGCCAGGTCGGCGAGGCTGTAACCCAGTCGCTGCACCAGAATCTCTCGATTGTGCTCCCCCAGCAAGGGCGCCGGCGCGACCCGCCACTCGATCCGGTCCATCTTGACAGGAGGCCCCGGATATCGATGCCGGCCCGTGGCCGGATGGTCCACCTCCCGGAAGAAACCGCGGGCTTCGAAGTTGGCGTCGTGGAAGATATCGTGGGTGGTCAGCATGGGCGAGGCGTAGACCTTGTGTTGCCGCGCCGCTTCGAGAATCTCGGCCTTGGTCTTGCTGAACGCCCAGGGGACGAAGATCGCGTCGAACTCTTCCTTCCGCTCCTGGCTCAGCAAGGCCTCGGTGGTGTTGAACCTCGGATCGTCCACCAGCTCGGGCATGCCCAGCATGGCGGTGGTGCGGTGGAAGAATCGTGTCCCTCCACCGACGATGTGGAAAAAGCCGTCGGCGCAGGCGTAGACGCCGGTGGGATACATGGCGTAGGCGTTGTCGGCCCTGGTGGCGATACGGCCGTTGTAGATATAGCACATGAGGTGTTGCAGCCGCCGGTCGACGCTGCTGGCCGCGGTCTCGAAGACGGACACGTCGACGTGTTGGCCGACGCCGGAGGTCCGGGCGGCCCGGTAGGCCATCAGCGTGGCCGCGGCGGCCATGTTGCCCGCCTGGGTCGAGATCACGTAGTTGGCCAGGCGAACGGGATGCCGGTCGGGCTCGCCGGTGGAGCACATCTCGCCGCCGGTGGCGTAGAAGACCATGTCCGAGCCCAGGTAGTCGCGATACGGCCCCGTCTGGCCGAAGCCGGAGACGGAGGTGTAGACGACGCGTTGGTTGATCGCTTCGAGGTCGCCATAGCCCACGCCGAGGCGGTCCGCCGTGCCCGGTTTGAAGTCCTCGACGACGATGTCGGCGCTCTTGGCCAGCTCCCTGGCGATGCGGGCCCCCTCCGACGTCCCGACATCCAGCGTCAGGCTCATCTTGCCCATGTTCAGGTCCAGGAACAGGGTGCTGGTCTCCCAGTGAGGGATGTCCCGATAGAAGGAGCCGTGATGGCGAGAGGGGTCGCCGCCCCGGGGACGCTCGATCTTGATGACCTCGACGCCCAGTCCCGCCAGCACCTTGGTGCAGAACGGGCCGGCGACGCCCGAGGTCATGTCCAGGGCTGTGACACCTTCAAAGGCGTGGCTCATTGGGGAAGCGTGGCTCCAGTGAGACGTGCGGAACGCGTGGGGCCTGGGTGGGCGACGAGCGTGGCGGCGCGTTCCCGGTCTGCAGCGTCGGGCGCCGCCTCACCGCCCGCTAGTCGTCCTTGACGTGGGGCAGCACGTGCTCGGCGAATCGTGTCATCGAGCCCATGACCATCTCCCGGCTCATCCCTCCTAGGTTGAACCACAGCACCAGGTGCTTGATGCCGTAGGCGGCGTGCTCCTTCAGCGCCGTGACCACCTTCTCGGGCGTGGCGTAGATCTCCTGGGCCCAGATGTCCTCGTAGCTCTGCGTAGCCCGGGCGCGCATCCGTTCCAGGTGCTCCTTGTACGCCGCTTCGTGGGCGGCGCTGGGAGGCGTCTTGGGCAGGCCCTGCTGGAGGAGGGCGTTGTGGAACCACATGATGTGCTTTCGCGGCCGCTCGAAGGCGTCTTCGTCGGACTCGGCCACGTAGAACCGGCGGGAGAAGGGCGAGTTCGCCACGGCCTCCTCGATGTGCTCGTCGGACCAGCCGGCGGCGCGGCTGTCTTCCACGTAGGTGTCGATCCGCTTCCTCACCCCTTCCATCTCCGGGAAGGCGCCGCCGCTGATGAACGGAAGCCCTTGCTGGGCGATCCATTGCATCGTCTCTCTCGTGCCGGAGGTGGCGACGGCGATGGGCGGGTGCGGCTTCTGCAACGGGCGCGGGTAGACCGACATCGACGGCACCTGGTAGTAGCGTCCGTCGTAGCTGAACTCCTCCTTCGTCCAGGCGAGCTTCATGATCTCCAGGGCCTCCTCGAACCGGCCCCGGCTCTCGGCGATGTCCATGTTCATCCGTTCGAACTCCTGGCGCTGATAGCCCCGGCCGACGCCCATGATGAGCCGGCCGTCGCTGAGGAGATCGACCATCGCGGCCTGCTCGGCCAGCTTTACGGGATTGTGGAACGGGAGGACGGCGACGGCCAGGCCGATCTTGATCCGTTTGGTCTTCGCGGCGATGTGCGCCGCCAGGACCATCGGGTCCGACGCCAGCGAGTAACGAGAGAAGTGATGCTCCGCCAGCCAGATCGAGTCCAGGCCGATCTCCTCCGAGAAGATGGCCTGCTCCACCACCTCGTCGAACACCTCTTTATCGCTCTTCCACTCCGGGCACTGCAACAAGACGAACGAGCCGAATTTCATGGGCGTGTCTTCGCCTCCGTCAATACTCATCCTCGGTCACGAACGCCGCGCGGCGACGGCCAAGGACAGCGAGCTTCACTATATCAGGCGGGGGGAAGAGCGTCGAACGGCGGCAGGACCAGGGCCGGGGTCACTCGGTCGCCGTGGGCAACGCGCCCTTTCCACTACCTTCGACGCCATCGATGTCACGGTTCATGTCCTCGGCCCCGGCGCACCGTCCGCCCGAGGCATGGCGTCTCCTGACGCTACACCTGTGCCCTATTGAAGTTTTCAATGCGTCGGATTAAACTAACTGGTCGCAGACCTCAGCAGCATGCTGTGCCGCATGGCGCAGCATGCCAGTTTGGAAGGACGACATGACCACCATCAGAGGCTCGCGAAAAAACACCAAAGGCGTCGTTGCCTATCTCCCGGAGGAGATCGACCGTCTCGAGGGCGAGGTGAAACGCTACCGGGCAGGTGAGGTGCCCGAGGCCGAGTTCGTCGGCTTCCGCTTGAAACAGGGTGTCTACGGCCAGCGCCAGTCCGACGTCCAGATGGTCAGGGTGAAGGTCCCCTTCGGCGGCCTCACCTCCGATCAGCTCGAGGTCCTGGCGGAGTTCGCCGAGGACTACGCCGGCCTCGGTAAGGGCCACATCACCACCCGTGAAAACTTCCAGTTCCACCACGTCCCCCTGGAGCGGACTCCGGATGCTCTCCGAATGCTGGGCGACGTGGGCCTTACCACCCGCGAAGCCTGCGGCAACACCGTGCGTAACGTCGCCGGCTGCCCCAAGGCCGGCGCCTGCGCCGGCGAGGTCTTCGACCCGACGCCTTACCTGGTGGCCTACACCCGCCACTTCGTGCGCCATCCCGTCACCCAGCTCATGCCTCGGAAGATCAAGACCGCCTTCTCCGGCTGCGAGTCCGACTGCGCCTTGACGGCAATCCATGATCTCGGCTTCGTCGCCAGGACCAAGGAGATCGACGGTGTCGTCCGCAAGGGGTTCAAGTTCGTCGTCGGAGGCGGGACCTCCATCATGGCCCGCATCGCCCCGACCCTCTACGAGTTCGTTCTCGTCGAGGACTTCATCCGGGTGAGCGAGGCCGTCCTTCGCGTGTTCGACCAGCAGGACCACGAGCGGAAGCGCCGTATGAAGGCTCGCATCAAGTTCACCGTCGACCGCCTGGGCATCGACGAGTTCCGCCGGCTGGTCGAGGAGGAGCTCAAAGGCGAGTGGGCCCAACAATCGTTCGATCCGGAACGGTACCTGTGGGACGACGACGAGCAGTCCGACGCTCCGGCGCCCCCGGTCAACGGCTACCGCTCCAACGGAAATCTCTCCAACGGCAACGCTCCCGTGGAGTTCGCAATATGGGCCGAGACCAACGTCGAGCTGCAGCGCCAGGAGGGGTACCGGATCGTCCACGTGACGGTGGAGCAGGGCGACCTCAGCCCCGATCAGTTTAGAGGTCTGGCTCGCATCACCCGCGAATATGCCGGCGGCCGGGCCAGGCTCACCCAGCAGCAAAACCTGGTTCTCCGGTGGGTGCGCCAAGAGCAGCTGCTGGACGTGTGGAAGGCCCTCGACGCCATCGGCCTGGGCGAGCCCAAGGTCGACGAGATCACCGACGTCGTCACCTGCCCCGGCACCGATAGCTGCAAGCTCGGCATCACGTCCTCCATGGGTCTGGGGCGGGCGTTGAAGGACAAGCTGGTCGAGATGAAGATCGAGGACCCCGAAATCCGCAAGATGCACGTCAAAGCCAGCGGCTGCCCCAACGGCTGCAGCCAGCACCATATCGCCAACATCGGTTTCCACGGCGCGGCCATCAAGGGCGCCAGTGGCCAGCAGGTCCCGGCCTACGAGCTTTTCGTCGGCGGCAACGCCGACGGGGCCCGCGGCGAGATCCGGTTCGGCCAGCGCGTCAAGGGAAGGGTGCCCGCCAAACGCGTCCCCGAGCTGACGGAGCGCATCTTGGACCATTACACCAAGAACCGACAAAACGGCGAAAGCTTCAACGACTTCATCGACCGGGTCGGACCCGCCGAGTTCGCTCCGATGGTCGCCGAGCTTCAAGAGGTTGGTCCCCTCGGCAAGGACACCATTCGGCTCTACATGGACTGGGAAAAGACCATACCCTACAAGCTAGAGCGCGGCGAAGGCGAGTGCGCGGTGTAGCGTCCTGCTCGCGACCCTATCCCTCATCTCCTTGTACCGGGTGGCTTCTCGAAGCCACCCGGTTTTTTCTGATCCCGTGGCGACGCTGGCAAGGCCGGCGCCAATGCGGTTGCCCCAGAACGCCGCCGCGACTATGATGATGGGCCTGTAACGCGAATCGTTTCCGGTTGACGCCCCCGATTCCAGCGGGGCGAGCACGATGCAAACGAGGGAGGCCACCGTGGTCACCAGCGTCAAGGTCCAAGGCGAGTGCGACAACCGCTTCCGTGCGGTGCGAGATGCCCTGGCGGAGGTCTTCGTCGCTCGGGGCGAAGTGGGAATCGCCGCCGCGGTCTACGTCGATGGCAAACCCGTGGTGGACCTATGGGCGGGCCACGCCGATTCGGCCCGGAGCCGGCCCTGGCAGCGCGATACGATGGTCCTGGTCCACTCTACGACCAAGGGGATGACGGCCATCTGCGCCCACCGGCTTGTGGAGAGGGGCCTACTGGACCTGGATTCGCCCGTCGCCGAATACTGGCCCGAGTTCGCTCAGGCTGGCAAAGAGACGCTCCCCGTGCGTTACCTGCTCAGCCATCGGGCGGGCCTCCCGGCCGTTCGGCGTTCCCTTCCCGCCGGGGCGTTGTTCGAGTGGGACACGATGACCGCCGCCCTGGCGGCCCAGGAGCCATGGTGGGCGCCGGGGACCAAGCACGGCTATCATGCCCTGACCTACGGTTTCCTCGTCGGGGAGCTGGTCAAGCGCATCAGCGGCAAGAGCTTGGGGACGTTCTTTCGGGAGGAAGTGGCCGAGCCGCTTGGCGTCGATTTTCACATCGGCTTCGGACCCGAGCTCGACGCCCGCGTCGCCGACATCGTTCCCCCCGCGCCTGACGAAGAGACCTTCATGGCGGCGATGCTCAAAGACCCGGAATCCATTCAGGCCAAGGCGTTCAACAACCCGCCTCGTCAGGGGAGAGACCCCAACGACCGGGATTTTCGAGCGGCGGAGCTCCCGGCGGCCAACGGCCACGGCACGGCCCGAGCGCTCGCAAGGGTGTACGGCGCCCTGGCTCAGGGCGGCGAGCTGGAAGGCGTCCGCGTCCTTACGCCGCAAGCCATCGACCGCGCCATCGTCGAGCAGTCCAACGGACCAGACGCTGTGCTCGGGTTGCCAATGCGCTTCGGGTTGGGTTTCATGCTCACCCGGCCCGACGCGCCGTGGGGGCCCAATCCCCGGACCTTCGGACATCCTGGACTGGGCGGATCGCTGGGGTTTGCCGATCCGGATGCCGGGGTCGGCTTCGGCTTTGTGGTGAACCGGTTGCCCACAACCAAAGACGCGCTCTCGCCACGCCACGGTCCGTTGGTCGATGCCCTGTACGCTTCGCTTTAGGGATGCGCGTTGCTCGGCGGCGACCCAACGGCCCGAACAGGTCTGACCTCCGCACGAAATCCCTTG
>JACZVV010000022.1 GCA_022572465.1 Chloroflexota bacterium | reverse complement strand
CGAGACCGGACTGGCGGTGTGGCCGCAGATAAAGCTGGCCGGCAAGCGGATCTGGTCGCAGGCTACCGTCGTCGATGGCGTCGTCTACATCGGGGCGATGGACAAACGACTCTACGCGCTGGACGCAGACACCGGCGAGATCCTATGGTCATTCAAGGCCGACGGCGCCATCGCGTCCAAGCCACTGTTGGTTGGCGACCTCGTATATTTCGGCGACTTCGACCGGAAGTTTTACGCCATCGATCGGGAGACGGGCGAGAAGCGGAGTGTGTTCGAAGGCGACAGCTGGTTCTGGAACGACGCCATCTTCCACAACGGCATCATCTACGTCGGCTCTCTGGGCGGGACCCTGTATGCCCTGGAGGCCGAAACGCTTCGGGAGCTGCGGCGATTTCCTGCCCAAGGCGCCGTAGCATCGACGACACCCATCCGGTCCGGTCCCGTGATCGTTGACGACCGGGTCTATGTGGCAACCCGGGGGGGCGTGGTCCACGTGCTGGACCTCGACCTCAGACCGGCCGACCAGGATCACACCCTGGGCAAGCGAATCCTGGCGTCCCTGGTCGAGGCGGATGGCAAGGTCTACGTCCACGATAGCGACCAGCGGCTTCACGTATTGGAACCGAGGAGCAGGCCGACCCGCCAATCCAGGGGAGCATCGTGATCTCGTTTGGAAGACCAGTCGATAGCACTGGCGGCGAGGCCTCGCTGCTGAGGCATCAAGGGGACCGGCGTTGGATATAGGCGACATCTGGCGACTCGGCGTTACCCAGCCGATGATCAACGGCTTGGTCCTGCTCTACGTCATCCTCGGCAGCAATTTTGGGCTCGCCATTATTGCTTTCACCATCATCTCACGGGTACTGATGTACCCCTTGACGATGAGGCAGCTGCGGCAGACCAGCGCGATGCAGAAGCTGGCGCCCCAGATGAAGTCGATGCAGGAGAAGTACAAGAACGACCGCCAGCGGCTGCAACGCGAGCAGATGCGCCTCTACCGGGAAGCGGGCGTCAACCCCCTGGGATGCCTGGGCCCGATGATCATTCAGATGCCCATCTTCTTCGGGCTGTTCATCGCGATCCGGGCCGCCCTGGCGGATACGCCGGAGGGGCTGGTCAGTCTGTCGTCAAAGCTGTATTCCTGGCTGCCCGGCGGCGATGCGGCCATCCCTCTCAACGCGCGGTTCCTGGGTTTGGACCTGGGATCGACACCGTCCGATAGCTCGTTTCCAATCCTGCTGCCGGTCCTGGTGGGCGGGTCCATGTGGGTCGTCCAGAAGATGGTGATGGCTCGCAACGCCGACCCGTCCCAGGCCGGCGTCGCCAGCATGATGACCTGGATGATGCCGCTCATGTTCGGTTTCTTCACCCTATCGTTCCCCAACGGACTGGCGATCTACTGGGTGGCCACGAACGTCGTCAGCATCGCCCTTCAGTACCGGGTCACCGGGTGGGGAGGGCTGGCGCGTAAGCCCAAGCCCGCGCCGGCAGACGGCCCAAGCGAAGGGACCGCGCCGCAGCCCGCACTTCAAGCGGGGGGCCCCGCTCAGGGAGGCTTGTTGAGACGCATCTTTCTCGGTTCACCACCGGCGCCCGCTACGAACCCGCCTCCTCCTGAGCTCGAACCCGAGGTGGAGGAAGCGGCCACGCCAGCGGCCACGCCAGCGGCCACGGTTGATAAAGGAGACGCAGGTGGAATCTCTCGAAGTGACGGGCAAGACCGTCGACGAAGCGATCGAAAAAGCTTTAGCGCAACTCGGCGTCGGCCGCGACGACGTCGAGGTCGTGGTCGTCGATAAGGGGCGCACCGGGATCCTGGGCCTCGGCTCCGGCGAGGCGAAAGTCCGGGTCGACCTCCGGTCCGGCGATCTGGTCGACCTGGCCAAGGCTACCATCGAGAACATCCTTCGCATCATGGGCGTCTCGGCCACGGTCGGCCTTCCAGAGACCCCAGTCCGCGCCGGGGCGGGCGAGACCGGGGACAACCTCACCTTCAACATCGACGGCGAGGATGCTGGACTCCTCATCGGCCGGCGTGGCGAGACCCTGTCTTCCCTCCAGTTCCTCGTCAACTTCATTCTCAGCCGCAAGGTCCAGAACCGCGTCCAGACGAACATCGACGTCGAAGGCTACCGTGAGCGGCGCTACGAGTCGCTGCGGGCGCTGGCCAACCGTATGGCCGAGCGCGTCGCCAACACCGGGCGGCCCTTCACGTTGGAGCCGATGCCGGCCCGGGAGCGCCGAATCATTCATATGGAGCTCACCAACCACTCCCGGGTAACCACCGAGAGCAGCGGGGAAGGTGATGACCGCAAGGTGAACATCCTGCCGAAGCGAGGCGGGCGGCCGGGACGCCCGCCGGCGGGCCGGTTCGTCAATTGACGCCTGTGCTCTGGTCTGTTACCTTGAAATTCAAGAAAGGCGACGACGGAGACGAGTAGCCTTCACAAGGGACGCACAGCGAGCCCGGACCGGTGTGAGCGGGCGCGGAACCCCGAAGGCGAACATCCCTCCCGAGCCGCTGCCCGAACGTCCCGATGGCGCATCGGGGCCAGTAGACGCAGACGGTCCGCCCACCGTTACCAGGGCACGGGTGTGAGCACGCACCCGGCTGAGCGCCCCGATAGCCCCTGGGCGTGTCGGGGAAAGAGGGTGGTACCGCGGGAATCAAAGTCCCGTCCCTTAAGGACGGGGCTTTTTTCGTGGCGCTCGCCTTCAAGAGCGCCGGCGGAGCGTGCCTGAGACGAAAACACGCGCCAGGAGCAGCGAGATGTTCAAACCGGTGAGCCCGAAAGTCGACTTCCCCGCCATGGAGCGAGAGATCCTGGCCTGGTGGCAGCGCGAGGGGATCGTCCAGCGATATCTCCATCGCAACGACGATTCCGACCGGCGCTACTCGTTCATCGATGGGCCGATTACGGCCAACAACCCCATGGGCGTCCACCATGCGTGGGGCCGCGCCTACAAGGACTTGTATCAGCGTTTCAAGACCATGCAGGGCTTCAAGCAACGGTACCAGAACGGGTTCGATGGCCAGGGCCTGTGGATCGAGGTGGAGGTCGAGAAGGAGCTGGGGTTCCACTCCAAGAAGGACATCGAGGCTTACGGGATCGACCGGTTTGTGGAGCGCTGCAAGGAGCGCGTGCGGAAGTTCGCCGGCGTCCAGACGGAGCAGTCGGTCCGCCTGGGCTACTGGATGGACTGGGACAACTCCTACCACACCATGGACGACGAGAACAACTACACTATCTGGCACTTTCTCAAAGTATGTAACGAGAAGGGTTGGCTGTACGAAGGGACCGACGTGATGCCGTGGTGCCCCCGATGTGGCACCGGCCTCTCGGAGCACGAGATCGTCACCGAAGGGTACCGGGAGGTCGTCCACCCTGGCCTGTTCGTCAAGTTTCCGCTTGTGGACCGCGCCAAAGAGTCGCTGCTGGTGTGGACGACGACGCCCTGGACGCTGAGCTCCAACGTCGCCGCCGCCGTCCACCCTCGGCTGACCTACGTCAAGGTCCGGCAGGGGGACGAGACGCTCTACCTCGCCAAGGCGCGGTTGGAAACTTTGAAGGGTGACTTCGAGGTCGAGAGGGAGCTTCTGGGCAGCGAGCTGGTGGGCCTGTCCTATCACGGCCCGTTCGACGAGCTCCCGGCCCAGAACGCCGTGGAGCACCGCGTGATCCCGTGGGAGGAGGTCACCGAGGACGAGGGCACCGGCGTGGTGCACATCGCGCCCGGCGCGGGCAAGGAGGACTTTGCCCTGGGCAAGGAGCACGGCCTGGCCGTCGTCGCGCCGCTGGACGACTCAGGAGATTTCGTTGATGGTTTCGATTGGCTCAGCGGCATGAACGTCTCCGAGGTCAACGAGCCGATCTTCGACAGCCTTCGGCGGAAGGGCGTGTTCTACCACGTCGAGCGGTATCCCCACCGCTACCCCGTCTGCTGGCGCTGCGACACCGAGCTGGTCTTTCGCCTGGTGACCGAATGGTTCATCTCCATGGACGAGCTACGCGACTCGATTGCCGACGTCGCCCGCAAGATTCGCTGGATTCCCGAATTCGGCCTCAAGCGGGAGCTGGACTGGCTTCAGAACATGGACGACTGGATGATCTCCAAGAAGCGGTACTGGGGTCTGGCGCTGCCCATCTACAAGTGCGCTTGCGGCCATTTCGAGGTCATCGGCAGCGAGACCGAGCTCGAAGAGCGAGCCGTCGAGGGCTGGCGGGAGTTCCAAGGACACTCGCCCCACCGGCCCTGGTTGGACGCCGTCAAGATCGCGTGCGCCCAGTGCGGCGAAAAGGTGTCGCGCATCCGCGACGTGGGCAACCCCTGGCTGGACGCCGGCGTCGTTCCCTTCTCCACGCTGCGCTACCGCCACGATCGCGACTACTGGCGGCAGTGGTTCCCAGCCGACTGGATCTCCGAGAGCTTCCCCGGGCAGTTCCGGAACTGGTTCTACTCCATGCTGGTCATGGGGACGGTGCTGGAGAACCAGGAGTCCTTCCGCTGCGTCTTCAGCTACGCCCTCATGCGCGACGAGAAGGGCGAAGCGATGCACAAGAGCAAAGGGAACGCCATCTGGTTCGACGAGGCGGCGGAGGAGATCGGCGTGGATACCATGCGCTGGCTCTTCGCCGGCCACCGACCGGCATCGAACCTGAATTTCGGCTACAGCGTGGCCAGCGAGGCGCGCCGGCGTTTCATCATTCCCTTATGGAACGTCTACTCGTTTTTCGTCACCTATGCCAACATCGACGGCTTCGATCCCAAGCAGACCCCGGAGTCGGCCGGCGACCAGCCCCTGCTCGACCGTTGGGTGCTCTCGCGGCTCCATACCATGGTGGGCCGCGTGGAGGCCTCCCTCGAAGAGTACGACGCCGCGACCGCCTCCCGGGCCATCGAGAGCTTCGTCGACGACCTGTCCAACTGGTACGTCCGCCGGAGCCGGCGCCGGTTTTGGAAGAGCGAGAACGACCAGGACAAGGCCTCGGCTTATGGAACGCTGTACCAGTGCCTGTGCACCTTGATTCGGGTCCTGGCGCCGTTCTTGCCCTTTCTCACCGAGGAGATGTACCAGAACCTGGTGCGATCGGTGGACGGCGAAGCGCCTGCCAGTGTCCACCTGACCAGCTATCCAGAGCCGGACCAGGCCGCGATCGACGAAGAGCTGGAGCGGACGACCGACCTGGTGATTCGCACGGTGAGCCTGGGCAGGTCCGCCCGGAACAAGGCAAGACTCAAGATTCGGCAGCCGCTCGAGAAGCTGGTGGTGGCTGTGCCCGACCTGGCGGACCGCGAGGCGATCGGCCGGCAGGTCGACCACATTCTGGAGGAGCTCAACGTCAAAGCGATAGCCTTCGTCGATGCCGAGGAGGACCTGGTGGAGTATCGGGTTCAGGGCAATCCGGCCGTTCTGGGACCCAAGTACGGCCGGGACGTGGGCAAGGTGATGGCGGCGGTGTCGAACGCCGCGCCGCGGCCGTTGGCTCGAAAGGTCAAGGCCGGGGCCAGCGCCGAGATCGGCGGGTACACCCTGGAGCCCGGCGAGCTGGACGTCAGGACGGAGGACCGTCCGGGGTTTGCCGCCTCCGGCGACGACTCGCTGACCGTCGCGGTCACGACCGAGGTCACGCCGGAGCTGGCGCTGGAAGGCCGGGCGCGGGAGCTGGTGCACCGCATCCAGACGATGCGCCGCGCCGCCGGTTTCGATATCGCCGACCGTATCGCGACCTACTACGAAGGCAGCGACGACCTGGCACGGGCGTTCGAGGCCCACGGCGACTACATCGGCCAGGAGACGCTGTCGGTGCGGCTGGTGGCGGGGCCGGCGCCGGAGGGCGCGTACCAGGAGACGCAGAAGCTGGACGGCGCGGAAGTGTCGCTGGCGGTCCAGCGCGTCGATCGATCGTAGACCGGCGAAGGAGCTAGGCCCTTGCCCTGGGACCCGCGGCGGTATCACCAGTTCCAGAAGGAGCGCTTTGCTCCTTTCGAGGACCTGTTGCGGTTGATCAAGGCGCGATCCGGCCTGCGCGTCATCGACCTGGGGTGTGGCACCGGAGAGCTGACCCGTCGGCTGGCGGACCATCTGCCGGAGAGCGACGTCGTGGGGCTCGACGCATCGCGTGAGATGCTGGAGCAGGCCCAAGGACAGGCCCGGCTCGGGCTGCGCTTCCAGCTGGGCGCCATCGAGGACGTCGACGGCGAGTGGGACCTGGTCTTCTCTCACGCCGCGCTTCAGTGGGTCGCCGGCCATCGTACGCTGATGCCGCGATTGCTGTCGCTCCTGCCCGTTGGAGGCCAGCTGGCGGTCCAGGTGCCTTCGAATTTCGACCATGCCACCCACGAAGAGATACGCGACCTCGCTGGCTGCGAGCCCTTTCGCGACGCCTTGAACGGCTGGGTCAACGAGCTTCACGTGCTTCCCATCCGGGAATACGCAGACCTGCTCCACGCCCACGGCGCCGGAGAGCTCAACGTATTCGAAAAGATCTACCCCCACGTCCTCGAGGACGCCGACGCCATGGTGGCGTGGATGCAGGGCACGGCCCTGGTGCCGTATTTCGACCGGCTGCCGAAGGAGCTGCACGAACGGTTCCTTCGGTCGTATCGCGATCGGCTGCGCCGCCGTTTTCCGGAGAGGCCCGTCTTCTACGGGTTCAACCGTACCCTGATAGCCGCCACGCGGGTCCGGTGAAGGCCGGGCGTCCGAGAGACGGCGCCATCACCGCGGTGACCGTCGCGGTCACGACCGAGGTTACGCTGGGAGTACCTGGAAGCCTTCGCCCCGGGCGGCTTCTCGGAGCCGTTGGTCGAGGCAGACGAAGGCGTGGTCCCTGGGCCCGATTTGCGCCCAGATTAGAGCAGCGGCGAGCTGCAACGCGTCGGCGGTGCCCAGGGCGCGCCGATCCAGAACAAGCGTGGTCCCTGCACGCAGACGCTCGCTGGGTTCAACCTCGGCCCACGCGTCAACGAGGTGGGCCAAGACGTTTCCCGCCTCTGTTTCTTGCGGCGCATCCAGCACGCCTTCCCGTAGAAGGCGTGCTAGAACTGAATGGCATTCGACGCGGGTCCCCCACCAGACGACGATGGAATCGTCGGACGCCCCGAGGGCGCGCACCTGGGCTGACCTGGGCTGGTCGAGAAATAACGGGACGAGTGCCGAGGTATCCCAGAACTTCACCAGCCGCTCTCTCGCTCCTCGAGTAAAGTCTTCAAGGCGCGACCCTCCGGATCCGAAGGCCGAGGCAGGTCCCAAAAATCGTCGGGTAGCTTGCCGGTCCCTCGGCGGATCAGTCCCTGGCGCTCCAAGTCGGCCAAGCGCTCATCCATTGTCTCGTCAGACGGCAACGGCACCAGCTTCGCCACCGGCTTCCCGCGCTCGGTGACGACCACCTCCTGGCCCGACTTTACCTTTGCCAGGTACTCGCTCAGCTTCGCCTTTAGCTCGCGGACCGCCACTCGTTCCATTGCCGCTGCCTCCGCACATCTGTGACTATTGTAGTCACAAAAGCCCGCACGAGCAACGGTGGGTGGCGTGATATTCGCGCTGCCGACTGCCGCGCCGCCGTTTCTCAGGCCCGATGCTATAATGGCCGCGATCTGTCGCCACGTCTCTGAACCGGGATCGCTCCATGCCCGAAAAATCGTCACCCTCTACTCGCAAACGGCCTGTCCTCATGGTCATCGACGGCCACTCGATGGTCTATCGCGCCTATCACGTGCTGGCCGTCCGCACCCCCATGAACCTTCGCTCCACCGGCGAGCCCATCGGCGCCGTTTTTGGCTTCGCCAATATGCTGCTGCGGGCCTGGGACGACGTCCAGCCGGACTACTGGGCCATGGCGTTCGACACTGCGGGCCCCACGTTTCGCGACGAGATCTACGCCGACTACAAGGCGGGCCGGCCCGCGATGCCCGACGAGCTGGCCGCGCAGTTCGGACGCGTCCGCCAGCTTCTCGACTCCCTCGGCATGCCGGTCCTCGAGCTTGAGGGGTACGAAGCCGACGACATCATCGGCACGCTGGGCCGCATGGCCGCAGAGCGGGACATCGACACCATCATCCTGACGGGCGACACCGATGAGCTTCAGCTGGTGTCTCCCCACGTTCGGGTCCGGCTCACCACCGGCCAGGCCGACACCCGGGTCTACGACGAGGAGCAGGTACGGCAGCGCTACGGCATCGAGCCCCGGCAGCTTATCGACTACAAGGCCCTGAAAGGCGACTCCTCGGACAATATCCCCGGCGTTCCCGGCGTCGGCGACAAGGCGGCCTCCCACCTCCTCCAGCAGTACGGCACCATCGAAGAGATGTTCCAACGCATCGACGAGGTAACAGCGCCGCGCATGCCGCGCATACAGGAGCTCCTGAAAGACCACCAGGAACAGATCGAGCGGGACCGGACCTTGGTGACCATCGTCACGTCCCTTCCCATCGAGTTCGATTTCGATCAGGCCCGAACGGACCGCTATGAGCGGTCGCGGGCGGTCGAGCTGTTCCAGGAGCTGGAGTTCACCAGCCTCATCTCCCGCTTGCCGGGGTCCGACGATGGCGCGACCGCGCCTGCTTCCCGGGCGGCGGCGACGCCGGTCGCGGAACGCCGGTACGAGACGGTGGATACCGACGAGGCCCTGGACTCGCTCGTCGAGACCCTCGCCGCCGCGGGACGCTTCTCGCTGGACTGCGTCGCCACAAGCAACCTCTCGATGCAAGCGGAGCTTGTGGGCCTGGCCTTCTCCACCGAGCCTGGCGCCGCCTGGTACGTTCCTTTGGGGCACCAGCTGGGGACCCAGGTTGCTTCGGAGCGGGTCCTCGAGCGTCTGAAACCGCTCCTCGAAGACGCCAACGTCAAGAAGGTCGTCCACAACGGCAAGTTCGATACCACCGTGCTGGCCAACCGCGACATTCAGCTCCGAGGCCTCGAAGCCGACGTGACCATTGCCGCCTACCTCCTGGGCGCCAAGTCCCTGACGATGAAAGGCCAGGCCTTCGAGCGCTTGGGCGACGAGCTGCAGGCGGCAACGGACATCACCGGCTCTGGAGCCAAGGCCATCACGATGGCCCAGGCGCTGATCGACCAGGTCACGCCCTTCGCGTGCGCTCGCGCCGACTGCGGCGGGAGGCTCTGGCCCCTCTACGAACCCGAGCTGGAGAAGGAAGGCCTGACCTCGCTGTTCCACGACATGGAGATGGCCCTGCTGCCGGTCCTGGAACGGATGGAGCGCTTGGGCGTGGCCGTGGAGGTCGAGCTCCTGCACCAGATGTCCCGCGAGATGACCGACCAGCTTCTCGCCGTGGAGAAAGCGGCCTACGACAGCGTCGGCCATATGTTCAAGATCAACTCGCCCAAAGAGCTGTCGAGCCTGCTGTTCGAGGAGCTGCGCTTACCCTCGGGCAAGCGCACCAAGCAGGCGTACTCCACCGACGCCCAGGTGTTGGAGCGCCTTCGGGAGCTTCACCCGGTTGTCGGTCAGGTCCTGGAGTACCGGCAGATCAGCAAGATCAAGTCAACCTATGTCGACGCGCTGCCCAAGATGGTGAATCCCAAAACGGGCCGGGTGCACACCACGTTCAGCCAAACGGTGGCGGCCACCGGCCGTCTCTCGTCCAGCGACCCGAACCTGCAAAACATTCCCGTACGAACGGCGATGGGCCGCCGCGTGCGAGAGGCGTTCGTCGCCGTGGACCGCCCCGGCTGGTGCCTGCTCTCCGCCGACTACTCGCAGATCGAGCTGCGCATCCTGGCGCACATGACGCAGGACCCCGCGCTGATCGACGCCTTCCGCCGCGATGAAGATATCCACGCTGCCACGGCAGCCCGCGTCTATGACGTGCCGCTCGCGGAGGTGACCGCCGAGCAGCGGCGCTTCGCCAAGGTGGTCAACTTCGGGCTGATCTACGGCATGGGCGAGTTCGGCCTGGCGACCCGGGCGGACCTCTCCCGAGAGGTCGCGGGACCGATCATCGAGGAGTACTTCCGCAAGTATCCGGGAATCCAGCAGTATCTGGATGAGACCAAACGGACGGCACACCAGCTGGGCTACGTCCAGACGCTGTGCGGCCGCCGCCGGTACATTCCCGAGCTCAAAGCCGCCAACCGGCAGATCCGCAGCGCCGGCGAACGCATGGCCGTCAACATGCCGATTCAAGGCACCGCCGCCGATATCATGAAGATCGGCATGATCCAGGTCCAGCAAGAGATGGACCGCCTGGGCCTGGAGTCGCGCATGACGCTCCAGGTTCACGACGAGCTGATCTTCGAGACGCCTGAAAACGAGATCGAGACCCTGCAGGGCATGCTTTTGGAGGTGTTGCCGGCGGCGATGGAGCTCGTCGTGCCGCTGAAAGTGGACCTCAAGCGGGGCCGCACCTGGGGCGAGATGGAGTGACGATCGGGGATTTCGGGATGGCTTCAGGCAATCCGCGTAATCCGCGGACGTCCGGGGGGATGGAGGACGCGCGATGTTGCTGAAGGACCGGGTGGTCATCATCACCGGCGCCGGCCGGGGCATCGGCAAGGCGGCCGCGCTCAAGTTCGCCGCCGAGGGCGCCTCGGTGGCCGTCGTCTCGCGGACGCTGTCCCAGCTCGAGGAGGTCGCCGAGGCGATAACGTCCCAGGGCGGCAAGGCGGCGCCGGTGCAGGCCGACGTCTCCATCGAGAGTCAAGTCCAGGAGATGGTGCGGCGGGTGCTTCAAGCGTTCGGGCGCATCGACGTCATGGTGAACAATGCGGCGCTTCCGGGCCCCGAGAAGCCCCTGGTGGAGCTGGAGATGAGCGAATGGGACATCCCGCTGGGCATCAACCTTCGGGGCTCGGTGATGTGCAGCAAATACGTCCTGCCTCACATGTTCGAGCAGGGGAGCGGCAACATCATCAACGTATCGTCGACCGCGGGGCGTCGAGGCATGGCTGGAAGGACCCACTACAGCTCCTCGAAGTTCGGCGTCATCGGTTTCACGCAGGCGCTGGCGATGGAGGTCGGCCCGCGCAACGTGCGGGTCAACTGCATCGTGCCCGGCGCCATCAATACCGAGCTCCTGGTCGCCTATCACCAACGAATCGCCGGCGAGCGGGGCGTCTCCTACGAGCAGGTCAAAGGCGAGGCTGCCGCCGCCGCGCCGCTGAACAAGGTCGTCGAGCCGTCGGAGGTCGCCGACCTGATGGTCTACCTGGCCTCCGATCTTTCGGTTGGAATCCACGGCCAGTCCCTCGACATCAACGCCGGCTCTTGGATGAGCTGACGTTTCGCTGCCGCTGACGCCGCTCTTGAACAGAAAGGAGAGTCCGATGCCACGAGGAGCCTTTTTCGCCTTCACCAACTGCGCCGACCCGAAACGGGACGAGGAGTACAACCGCTGGTACAGCCACACCCATCTGGCGGACCTCAGCGGGGCCCAAGGGCTGGTCAGCGCCCGCCGCTTCTTCAACGTCCGGCCGGGGGACGGGCCGTCCCAGTACCTCGCCCTCTACGAGTTCGAGAGCGCCGACCTGCAAGCGTCGGTGGACGACCTGAGCCGGCTGGCGGTCAACACCTTCTCCCAGGGCCGGCACATCGATTGTCTGGAAGTCGGCGGGCTCTATCTGTTCCAGGAGGTCGACGCCGCCCGGTACAAGCCGCTGGAGCGTCTGGACTACCCCCGCGACTTGCCTGGCGCGTAACGGCGGCCGTCGAGACCCATGGCTAGGCTGCAAGACAAGGTCGCCATCGTGGCCGGAGTGGGTCCCGGCATCGGCCGGGCCTCGGCCCTGACCTTTGCGCGTGAAGGGGCCAGCGTCGTCCTGGTGGCCCGGACCCGCTCGCGTCTGGAGGAGATCGCCGCCGAGATCGAGGCCGCCGGTGGCCGTGCCCTCGTCGCGCCCGCGGATATCACCGACGAGGGCCAGGTCCGGACGATGGTCGGGCAAGTCGTCGACACCTTCGGCAAGATCGACGTGCTGATGAACAATGCTACCTACTCGGGCGGCATGTTCAACCTGGTCGACATGCCGCTGGAGGAGTGGGACCGGGTGATGCTGGGGGCGCTCACCGGCGTTATGCTGTGCAACCGGGAGGTGCTGAGGCACATGGTCTCCCAGGGCAGCGGCAGCATCATCAACGTCTCGTCGGGCGCGGGCAAGCAGGGCTTCAGCCGCCGGTCCCACTACAGCGCGGCCAAGGCCGGCGTCAACAATCTGACGCACACGCTGGCATGGGAGGTCGGCCGGCACGGCATCCGCGTCAACGCCATCGTGGTCGGCGCGGTCAAGGGCGAGCAGACCGGGCAAGGCGCACTGGACCGGGCGCAGCTATCGGGCATGAGCATCGACGAGCTTCAGGGACGTTGGGCCAAGCGCTCGCCGCTGGGACGGATGGTGCTGCCGCAGGAGGTGGCCAACCTCGCCCTCTTCCTGGCCTCGGAAGAGTCCAGCGGCATGACCGGCCAGCTGCTGAACCTTACCGCCGGCGTCATTCAGTTCTAGATGCTATTCCACAATCCCCACGCCCTTCGACGGGGAGCCACCCCACAATCCCCTCTCCTTTTGGGACAGGGTTAGGGTGAGGGTGCTCCCAATCTGGCGGCCCCTTTTTGGGAATAGCTACTAGCGAGGTATCCTATCGCTTATCTTTTGACGTAGGATCGCTTCTCGGCCACCTTCCCCTCCCGCACCTGCAGGAGGTCGACGCTCCGCACATGACCTTGGCACCCGTCACCAGGAGAGCTTATGGTCGTGTATGCGTTGTCTCCCTCGGACTTGCCGAAGGCGCCGGAAGGTGTGTCCGAGGCGACAGGCCAGGCTTACCCCGAAAGGTTGTCAAGAGCGGGCTAAGCTCTACCTGTTATCCCGTGGAGCTGGTGCGCGGCTACCGGCTCGAGAGTCGCGCTGGTATACTGATGCGCGGTCTCGCCCATCCGGCCGGCCCGTTCCTGACCTCCCATGCACACAGGCGCCCTCCAAGACCTCAAGATCGTCGAGTTCGCCTCGTTCGTTTCCGGGCCTTACTGCGCCAAGCTCCTGGGCGACATGGGAGCGGAGGTCGTCAAGATCGAGGCGCCGTCGACCGGCGACGAGGCCCGCATGCGAGGCCCCTTCCCCCAGGACTTGCCCCATCCGGAGAAAAGCGGCCTCTTCCTCTATCTCAACACCAACAAGCTCGGCATCACCCTCGATCCCAGCGACCCGGCGGGGTACGACATCCTCCTTCACCTCCTCCGTGAGGCCGACGTTTTCGTCCACGACCGCACCGCGGCCCAGGCGCGGGCTCTCCGTGTCGACTACGAGACGCTGCATCGGGCCAACCCTCGCCTCATCGTGACCTCGGTGACTCCCTTTGGGCACACCGGCCCCTACGCCGAGTACCGGGCCTACGACCTGAATCTGTGCCACGCCGGAAGCGAGGGCTATCTGCTGCCCGGCGGCCTGGGGCACCAGATGTTCCCCGGCCGGCCTCCGATCAAGCTGGGCGGGCACGCTGGAGACTACGATGGCGGCGTCGCCGCCGCGGTCGGGACGATGGGAGCGGTGATGGCGCGGGAGACATGGGGCGAAGGTCAGCACGTCGACGTCTCACGCCAGGAGGCCAACATCGCCCTGAATCGAGTCACCTTCGTGACCTACGTCTCGGAAGACGTCGTCCCGCGGCGCGACTCCCGCGCGTACCCCTTTGCTGGGCTGTATGCCACCAAGGATGGGCACGTGGTGCTGCGACCCACGGAGAACCGGCATTGGCGAAGCCTGGCCGAGGCCATGGGGCGGCCGGAGCTGGCCGACGATCCCCGGTTCGCCGAGCGCCCTGCGCGGATTCGCAACGGCGAGGCGTTCAACGCCGTCGTCGGCGAGTGGACCGGGCAGCGCACGACCCGGGAGGTCTTCGAGGCCGCCCAGGGCGTGGGTTGTCCCACCGCCCCGTTCGCCAGCTCCCGAGAGATCGCCGACTCGCCGCAGCTGAAGTCCCGGGGTTTTTTTACGGAGATCGATCACCCCGTCGCGGGCGCCTGGCCCTACCCCACCGCGCCCTACCGGTTCTCGAAGACGCCGTGGTCGGCGCGCCGTCCCGCGCCGCTGTTGGGCCAGCACAACCAGGCCGTGCTCACCGGCCGTCTGGGACTCACCGGCGAAGAGCTGACCTTGCTGCGGGCCAACGGCGTGATCTAGCCATGGACGGCACTCCGATCAAAGCGGCGCTGGCTGGCGTCCGGGTCGTCGATTTCACCTGGGCCGCTTCCGGGCCGCTTTGCACGCTCTATCTGGCGCTGCTGGGCGCTGAAGTCATCAAGATCGAGTCCGGCCGCAGCCTGGACCTGGCCCGGCGGGGCTACTACACCCTGGTAGACGACATCGACGCCTCGCCCAACTTCAACGATATGAACCTGAACAAGCTGACGGTGCCGTTGGACATGGGCACCGACAAGGGCCGGGAGCTGGCCCGCCGTCTAGTCGCCGTCAGCGACGTGGCGATCCAGAACTTCCGCCCCGGTGTCATCGACCGTTGGGGCCTGGGCTACGAGGAGCTGCGCAAGATTCGGCCGGACATCGTGATGCTCTCGTCGTCGACGTCGGGACAGACGGGGCCTGAGCGGGATCTGCCGGGCTACGCGACCACCTTCGGCGCTTACGGCGGGCTGGGGTACGTCACGGGACACGAGGGGGGACCGGCGACCGAGATCTGGGACTCGGTCGACATGCGGCTGGGCACGTCCATCGCCCTGGCGGTCCTGATGGCCCTCTACCACCGCCGAAAGACCGGCCAGGGCCAGCACATCGACCTCTCATCGCGGGAGGTCATCAGCAGCAACATTGGCGACGTTTTCCTGGAGTATTTTATGACCGGCCGCGTTCCCGGCCCGCAGGGCAATCGCGACGAGATCATGGCGCCTCACAACTGCTATCCCTGCCGGGGCGACGACCGCTGGATCAGCATCGCGGTGGCCACCGACGGCGAGTGGCGGGCGCTGTGCCGGGTCGCGCGCCGCCCCGAGTGGGCGGAGGAGCCACGTTTCGCCGATCCATACAGTCGCTGGCGGCATCAGGACGAGCTGGACGGTCTGCTGGCCCGATGGACGCGGCGGCACACGGCGGAGGCCTTGACGCGACGGCTCCAGCGCGCAGGCGTCGCCGCCATGCCTTCGATGGACGCTCGGGACGTCTACGACGACGCCCACAGCAAGTCCCGTGGAATATTCTGGGACGTGCCGCACCCGAAGCTGGGGATGACGCACCCGGTGCGGCCCCCGTGGCTGCTCTCCGAAACGCCGGCCCGGCCCGTTCGCTACGGCCCGATGTTCGGCCAGGACCTCGAGCCGGTGGTGTCCGACCTCTTGGGGATCTCCCAACGCGACCGCGAGGCGATGGCCGCCGCCGGCGTTTTCCAGTAACGTCGAGCTGAGATCGCCGGCGACCGAGCGCTGAGTGGCGCCATCGGCGCGGCTGGCCCGGGATGAACACGCAGGCGTGATGCTCGATTCGTGATGCGTTATGCTGGCGGGCGGAAATGCCGGTCCGTCCACTCGGCCCCGAGGTCAAGCCCAACCGACGATGCAAGTCCCTCAACCTCATCGAATCAACGCCATCCGTGCGCTGTACGACCGGCCTTTTCGATATTTCTGGGCCAACGCTTTTTTTAGCTTCGGCGCAATCAATATGCAGCAGCTGGCCCGGACCTTCCTGGCCCGGGAGCTGACGCCGTCGCCGCTTCTGGTCACCTCCGTCTTCGCCTTGGGAAGCATGCCGCTGCTGTTCGCCCCGCTGGTTGGCGGCGTCCTGGCCGATCGGATGGACCGCAAGCGCTTGATCCTGGCGCTGGACGTGGCCCAAGCGGCGCTATCGGCGGCGCTGGCGACGATCATAGTGGTCGACATGGTCAACATCCCGATCCTCATGGCGTTCTCCGTGGCAACCGGGACCACCATGGGGCTCTCGCTCCCGATCCGGCAGGCGATGATTCCCGATACGGTCGCCCCGGAGTCGGCCACCAATGCCCTGGTCCTCTTTTCAGGCGTCTTCAGCATCATGATGGTCCTGGCGCCCTCCATAGCCGGGCTGATCATCGGCCTGGCGGGTGTCGAGGCCGCCATCTTCGCCACGGTTCTCCTTCTGTTTCCCGCCCTCTACTTCCTCATCCGAATGCCCCTTACCGCGTCCCCTGTCCGGGACTCGCCCGAGACCATGATCAAAGCCATGGCGGCCGGTTTCCGCTACGTGCGGCTCTCCAAAAGCCTTCCCGTGCTGATGATCTCCGGCATCCTGGGCACGGTCCTGTACATGCCCTACTTTTCGCTGATGCCGATCTTCCAGCGCGACGTTCTCGGCGTCGGGGCGTCGGGCCTGGGCCTGTTGTTCACCGCCACGGGCGTCGGAGCGGTCTGCTCGTCGTTGCTGCTGGCCATGTTCAGCAGCGAGCGGCCCAGCACCGGCATCATGATGCTGTTCGGCATTGGGGCCGGCCTGGCCATCGCCGGCTTCTCCCAATCGTCGGCGTTTGGTCTCTCCCTGGGCCTCCTGGTGATCGTGGGGTTGGGACATACGGGGTTCATGACGATGAGCATGGCGATGGTGCAGTACATCACCCCCCCTGAGATGCGGGGCCGGGTGATGGCCATCCGTATGCTGGTGTTCGGGTTGATCCCCGTTGGGACCATCGCCGCCGGGGTCATCGCCGAGTTGGCTTCGCCTCAATCGGCGCTGGCGGCGCTGGCCCTGGTCGGCGCCGCGACGCAGCTCGTGCTCTGGATATGGATGCGCAAAACGCCGATGGACCCGGAGCCCCCGTGACGCCCATGGAGCCGGAGCCGCCATCACGAACGATCAGCTTGACACTGAGCCCGGCGTTGGGGATAGGATGGGCCGACGTCGCGGGATTCCCACCGGTTGCGACGCGAATCTGTCCGCTCACGAGGAGGCGCATATGGCGACGCTGACACCGAGACCCCTGCTGGATGGCCTCGTCTTTCCCGAAGGTCCGCGCTGGCGCGACGGCAAGCTCTGGTTCTCGGACATGCACGCCCACAAGGTCATGACGGTGGACCTCCACGGACGCACGGAGGACGTGGCGACGGTGCCGCAGCGGCCATCCGGGCTGGGTTTTCTCCCGGACGGGCGGATGCTGGTGGTCTCGATGCTGGACAAGCGCCTGCTCCGTCTGGACCCAGGCGGACTGACCACCGTCGCCGACCTGGCCGGCCTTTGCGACGGACACGCCAACGACATGGTTGTCGATAGCCAGGGGCGCGCGTACGTCGGCTACCTGGGCTTCGAGATGGGCGAGGAGTTCAAGCTTGCCAGCATCGTCATGGTCGAGCCCGACGGCTCGGCTCGCGTCGTCGCCGACGAGCTGCACATCCCCAACGGCTCGGTGATCACGCCGGACGGCAAAACGATGATCGTCGCCGAGAGCCGGGGGAACCGCTTGACCGCGTTCGATATCGAAACAGACGGGTCGCTGTCGCGACGGCGGGTGTTCGCGGAGGTGGGCGATGCCGTGCCCGATGGCATCTGCCTGGATGCCGAGACCGGCGTATGGGTCGGCTCACCGACGACCAGCGAGTTCTTCCGCGTCCTCGAAGGAGGAGAGATCACGCACCGGATACCGACGCCCGGAAGATATGCCGTGGCGTGCATCCATGGGGGCGAAGACCGGCGAACGCTCTTCCTGCTGACGGCGGAGACCACCGGCGAGGACCTGCGACGCGGCATTTCAAAGGGTTGGATCGAGACGGTGCAGGTCGACGTGCCGGGCGCCGGTTGGCCCTAAACCGGCGCGACGGCCGGTGAGGTTGGGGCGGAGGACCGCCCCAACCTCCCATTCGGGTTCGCGCTCGAAGGACTACTCGATTTTCCGTGGGCGGCCGCGCCGGCGAAGCCCGGTCCCGCGCTCCTTCGCCCAGAACAGGACCTCGTCTGCGGTGCGCTTGATGACCAGGCTCTTGCCGCCCATCTTGGCCGCCGCGCCCAGCCTTCGGCGCACCGCTCGCGCCGTCTCCCCGGGCGACGGCACCAGCCGCCCAGCCTTGCCCGCTCCCAACTGTTCGATGTAACCCAGGTACTCTTTGATCAGATCCGCGGTCTTTCCCGTTGCGGACTTGAGCCTCGCCTCGTTGGTCGTGATGATGTCGAACCTCGGCATGATCGCTACCTCCTTCGTATCCTTTTTTGGCGTGAATACGTAACGCTTTCGTCGTTGGCTACACGTGAGGACGGAGCCCGCAGTATATCCAACAAACGCGGTATAGCATACCTGGTTTTGGTGCAGTTGTCACTAGCGGCTGTTGTGGCATCGCTCGCACGGTCCGCGGCGCCTTTGGGAGACCGCATTGCTTCGCAAGCCGCATGCGTGAGACCCGCGGTATCTGAGTGGAGTGGAGTACGTTCCGGAACGCGTTGACATGGGTTAGACCTTGACGCCACGGGAGGCGGCCCACTCCTCGTGCGGCGGGACCTTTTCGTTCACCACATACAGGAAGTAATAGACGCCGTGCTCGCCCAGAAACTTGAACTGTTTCCGAAGGTCTTTGGCCGTCGCGTCGAAACCACCGTGGGAACGAAGATAGCTCCGGAAACCGCCGTAATCGGCGTCCAGCATCAGAAGCTGCCGTGCGTTGGTGACGACGGCCTGCAGCTTTCGACGGTTGCGAATCACCCGAGCGTCTCCGGCGAGGGTGTCGATCTCGTTTTCGCCAAAACCGGCAACCGCATGCACGTCGAAATCTCGAAACGCCTCTTTGATGCCGGGCCATTTCTTGTCGACGACCTGCCACGAGATGCCCGCCTGAAATCCCGCTCTGCTCATCACCTCCAGGTAGTCGTTCAAGCTCTGGGGTTCGATCTTTTGAGGCATCGGCATGGGGTCTCCTTTCGGTAAGGGCGAGGCTTTGTCCGTGGATGCGATGCGCGAGCGGACCTCTCGGGTGAGCGTTGGCGCCGTCGGCGCCGGCACACGCGACGTTCGGCGGCGGTCTAACCAAGCCCGTAGAGGGCCGCGGCGTTGTCGTGGACCAGCTTGCGCCGCACCGGCTCCGGCAGGCCGCCCATGTCCTTGTCGATCTGCCGCACCGAGTTGGGCCAGGTGCCTTCGGTGTGAGGATAGTCGTTCGACCACATCAGGTGATCGACGTTGAGCATCGGCAGGGTGAGAATGCCGGGGCGGTCGTCTTCGAAGGTGGCCCAGAACTGGCGATGGAAGTAGAAGCTGGGCGGCTCGTCCAGCTTGGGCGACAGGCGGCGGTGATGGTCTTCCCACCAGTGGTCCATGAACCGCAGAACGAAGGCGATCCAACCGATGCCGCCCTCGGTCATCACGAAGCGCAGGCCGGGATATCGCGCCGGGACGCCGCCCCACAGAAGCTCGATCGCCGCCGCGCTGATGCCGGTCTTGGATTTCGTGATGTTGATGGTGTGGCCAGCCGTCCCAGACGGGTAAGCATGAGATGACGCGGTGATAGTGCCGGTGGTGATGTGAATCGTGATGGGGATGCCGAGGTCTTGCAGCGCCTCCCACAACGGGTTGTATTCAGCGTGGTCGTACGTGAAGGCCGGACCGTGGGGCAGCATGACGGCGCCCAACCCCAGTTTTTCCGCTCGTTGGGCCTCGGCGATGGCCAGGTCCAGGCGGTCCTCGACGAGGGGGAGCTGCGCCGCGCCGACGAGGCGGTGGGGCGCGACAGCGCAGAACTCGGCGATCCAGTCGTTGTAGACGCGCATGCAGGCGACGCGCAGGTCGACATCTGGCATGGCGAAGGTGGAGAGCCAACCCGGGTAGACGACCTCGGCTTCGATGCCGTCCAAGTCCTGGTCGGCCAGCCTTGCCATGGGGTCGCCGGCGCCGGGCCTTTGCTCGTCATAGCGGTACATCCTGTCCGTGATCGCCTCACCGGCCATCTTGACGATGGCCATGCCGCCTTCGGCGCCGCTCACCCGCCGCCGGGATACGCCTTCGGTGATCTGGTAGTCGCCGTCGGGAAGGGACTCGATGCGTGGCGCACGTTGACGAAATTGCGGCTCGAGTCGCGTGACCCATAGGTCCGCGGGCTCCACGACATGGGAGTCGGCGGAGATCATCGTTGGGGGCGTCGTTGTTTCACTGGTCACGCCGCTTCTCCGTCGCGCATTGGGCCCGGCTTGGGCGCCGGTCTCGCTGGCGATTATACGCTACCGGCACGCGCTACGTTACGCCGGTGTGAAGAGCGCGACGGAGAGGCCAAGGGATGCTAGGACCCGGCCTGTTTGTAGTGCTCGCGAACCTTGCCGAAGTCCCAGGTGGTGACCTTATCCATGGATACCTTCAACATGACGCGGTCTCCCCGGGTCGTGCGGCGGCTCCGGCTCTCGGAGAAGTAGGCGGGAAGCTCTTCCGTGCCGCTGCCGATGCGTGCGTTCTTCGCCGCCAGGGCCGCCTGCACTCGCTCCATCTCCTGCGCATCCTCCACCGGCGCGCATCGGCCCTGAATCATGACCCCACGGAGGTCGAAGTAGGTCTCTCCCGCCTCCACCAGGCAGGAGACTCGATTGTCCCTCTGGATGTTCTGGTTTTTGAAGCTACGGGCCTGAATGTTGAAGTAGACGGCGTTGTCGAGATAGGTGAACCACAGGGCGTGCATCACCGGCGCCCCGTCTTTCTTGATCGTCGCCAGGACCAGCGTGCGTTGGTTTTCCAGAAAGCCGCGGACTTCGTCAGGCGTCAGGCTTGTGGCCATGAACGGGCTCCTCTCTGTAAAGATGGGACCAGGACGGACCGGCGGCGCTACGGCTCCTGCTTTTTCCTGCCCATCAGATCGCGGCCCGCCTCCGCCAGGTTGCTGGTGACGCCGAGCCACTTGCGGGAGAGCTCGGCCCATCGGAGGGCCTGGTCTCGGGACATGTCCATGTTGTGGTCCAGGTGGGAGAGGGTCAGGGCCACGCCTTCGGGCCGCATCCCAGCAATGGTGCGCGCCATGGCCATGGCTTCGTCCCATAGCCGTTCGGAGGGGTACAGGCGGGTGGCGAAACCGATGCGAAAGGCTTCGTCGCCGTCGACGACCTTGCCCGTGAGGACGATCTCCTTGGTCGCGGCGGCGCCCACGAGTCTCGACCACCGGGTGCTGGCGCCCCAACCGCCGAGGCCGGTGCCCAGGTTCTTGAGGTGCCAATCGCTGATCTGGGCGTGTTGGCCGACGAGACGCAGGTCGCAGCTCAACGCCAGCTCCACCGCGCCGGTGCTGCACACGCCGTCGATGACCGCGATCGACGGCTTGAGCATGTCATCGATGTCGTTGGTGATCGTTGGCCCCAGATTCGAGTCCATCTTGATGCCCTCGGCAGCCGCCTTCAGGTCGACGCCGGCGCTGAAGCAAGGCCGTCCATCGGCGCGAGGCGCGCCGGTCAGCAGAAACACTCGGATGTCGGCATCCTCCTCGATCGTCCGGATGGCGGAGAGCAGCTCTTCCAGCAGCGGGCCGTTGAGGGCGTTCAGCCGTTCGGGGCGGTTGAGGGTGATGACGGCGATGTGCTCCTCGACGGTTTCGAACTCGATGAAACGGTAGGACATGGATTCGGACCCCCTTCTACGGCGCGGACGCTTCGAACCGGCGATTCACGTCCGGCGGCGCTTTTGACGTTGCCCAACGAGTGGGCCGGGAAACCGGCGCAGCGGGCTCTGGCGGCCGCATGGCGTTAGCGCGGCCCCGTCCCAGGGGGGCGCGGCCTGCGGACCGATCACGCTCGTAGAAGGCTTCGGACCACCGCAAGGGCAATGCATCCTGCCGGGCGTTTGGCCGCCCCATGGTTCTGGCTTGATCCCGGTAGCCCTGGTGGCCCGCCATCGATGACGAAGGATGGCATCGACCAGGAGCTACCAGCGGCTTTCGGACCTTCTGCCGCCTCGGTCGCCGTCGTCTCGAGGCCGCGCCTCGTTGACGGTCAGCGCGCGGCCCTTGAGCTCCTTGACGTTCAGGGCTTGAATCGTGGCTTCAGCCTCGGAGTTGGACTGCATCTCCACGAAGCCGAAGCCGCGCGATCGGCCTGAATCGCGGTCTTTGACGACCCTCGCCGAGTCGACCTGGCCGTGCATGGCGAAGGCGGCTTCCAGCTCCTCGTCGGTGACTTCGTAAGCCAGGTTTCCGACGTAGATGTTCATGCGGCGCTCCTCTTCGGTTCGGGTACTCCTCGTCCTCGGCAAGCGCCGCATTCGTCTCGAAAGGGGGGCTCATACGCAGAGACGGTACGTCCTTGCAACTCGGTCTCGGATGCGACCCCCGTTTGGTCACCGCCAGCGACGAAGCGCCCCATTTGGTCGTCGCCGGGGACGCAGCTGTTCAAATAGGTGTGCCCAGTCCGCCGAGGCCGTTGGCGGTGACTCCGTTGATTCGCAGAATATAGAACGTGTGGTTCTGAATTGTCAAGAATCCTCGGCTGGGGTCGATCCGGGGTCGCTTAAAAACGATATCGATCCGGTCGCCGTCCTGAAGCGGGTAGTCGAGAAAGCCAGCCCGTTCCCCGTCGTTGATGCGCACCGAAAGCTGCCCCGGGCGCCCGTTGGGACACTCGCTGCCGCCGGTAAATTCCGGTCGGCCTGGGAGGCGAATGGATGTCGCGGTCAAGCCGATCTGAGACCCCTCAAAATACGTTCGCAGCGTGGCGTTCTTTCCGGCGCTGGCATCCGAGCCCGGGTGGATATGAATGAGGCCGTCGCCATGGGTGTGAATTTCGCCAGGAAACTGCGGCTCCACCAGCTCCTGTCCACAGACTCGAATGGTCAGCGCCGCGTGCCAGTGCTCACCCACCTCCGCTCCACGAGCGGTCTGGACAGGCGGCGCCTCATGGTTGTCATTCGCCGTCGGAGAAGACGAGCCGCAGGCAACCAGGGCTATGACGGGCGCCGGGGTGAGGCCGAGGCGGGCGCCGCCGCATATCTCGATTGACAGGCACGGATCGCGCCGGTAGACTCGCAATCGCTCCATGCGCCCGCCGGGTCTGCGGCCGACGAGCAGGACCGGTACGGCCGGCGGGATCTTGGGGCGCGGGGCATACCGAGGCAGGAAAGGAAGTTCGATGCCGCTGCCGCTCACCGGGGTCAGAATTCTCGACTTCACGTGGCTGAACGCCGGCGCCAAGGGCACCCGGCACCTGTCCTTGTACGGCGCGGACACCATCCACATCGAATGGAAGGGCAAGCTGGACCTGCTGCGGTTCAATGCGCCGTTCCACGCCGTGCCCGGCGAAGAGCCTCCGCCCGACCTGGGAGCGGGATACGAGGTGGTGAAGGTCCCATCGGTCAATCGCGCCGCGAGCTGGAACAACAACCACGTGGGGAAGTGGGGCATCAGCCTGAACCTTCATCACCCCAAAGGCAAGGAGCTGTTCCGGCGGTTGGTGGCGACGGCCGATGCGGTCGTCGACAATTTCACGGCCTCGACGCTGGAGAGGTGGGGTTTCGGTTGGGACGAGCTCAAGAAGATCAAGCCGGACATCGTGTACGTCCAGGCGCCCGGCTTTGGCAAGCAGGGGCCTTACCGTGATTACCGGTCCTACGGCCCCACCGCGGCGGCCATCTCGGGCTTGACGTGGATGGGAGGCCTGCCCGACCGGTATCCCTGCGGCTACGGCTTCTCGTACATGGACGTGCTGGGCCCCTACTTCCTGGCCATGGCCGTCATGGCGGCGCTGCGGCAGAGGAATCGAACGGGCGAAGGCATCTACGTCGACTCGTCCCAGGTGGGGCCGGCCTTCCTGCTGACCGGCACCGCGATTCTCGACTGGTCGGCCAACGGCCAGCGCTACCAGCGCGACGGCAACCGGTCGACCTACGTCATGGCCGCGCCTCACGGGGCCTATCGGTGCCGGGGCGACGAGCAATGGATCGCCATCGCCTGCTCCACCGACGAGCATTGGCAGGGGTTGGTGCAGACGATGGGCCGGCCCCAATGGACCGGCGAGCCTCCCTTCGACACGTTGGAAGGCCGGTACGAGCGCCAGGACGAGCTCGATCCGCGCATCGAGGCGTGGACGCGAGAGCAGGAGCGGTACGGGCTCATGGAACGTCTCCAGGCGGCCGGCGTCCCGGCCGGCGTGTGCCAGGATACCCGCGACCGGTACGAGAACGATCCGCAGCTTCAGCATCGCAGCTACTTCGTCGAGGTGCCCCACTCGGAGGTGCCGGCCTACGACGTGGAGGGGCACCCAGGCCGATTCTCCGAATCGCAGCCGACGCCCCTCGGCCGGTCCGGTCGGGGCTCGGCCTGCTACGCGGAGGACAACGACGTCATCTACGGCGACCTGTTGGGCCTGGGCAGATCGGAGCTCGACTCCCTTCGCGAGGAAGGGGTTATCTGATGGCAGCGGCGGAGAGCGTTGGCTTCGGATCGCCCCTGGAAGGCATTCGGGTCGTGGAGATCGCCGACCATCGCGGCGAGTTCTGTGGGCGGCTGCTGGCCAACCTTGGGGCCGACGTGGTGAAGGTCGAGCCTCCGGGCGGCTCGACGGGGCGCGGCATCGGCCCGTTCTACCAGAACGAGCCTGGGCTGGAGAAGAGCCTCTTCTGGTGGCATTACAACGCCGGTAAACGCGGCGTGACGCTGGACCTTCAGCGAGGCGGCGGCGTCGGCGTTCTGGAGCGTCTGCTCGACGGCGCCGACGTTCTGATCGAGACCCTCGGTCCGGGCGGCCTCGATGGCATCGGCCTCGCTTGGGAGACCCTCCACAGCCGCTACCCCGGCCTCATCGTCCTCTCCCTCAGCGACTTCGGCCTCGACGGCCCCTGGGCAGCCTACCAGGGCGGCGATCTCGTCTCGTTGGCCCTCGGCGGCCAGATGATGATCTCCGGCTACCCGCCAGGCGCCGACGGCGCCTGGGACACGCCGCCCATCGCGCCGCAGATGCACCAGTCGCTGCACATCGCGGGCTGTCTGGGTACGATGGACGTGCTGGCGGCGCTTGCCTGGCGGGACCACACCGGAGGCGGGCAGCGCATCGACCTCTCGCTGCACGCGGCAGCCAACAGCTGCACCGAGAACAACCTCTCCTGGTATATGATCGCCGGCCAGGTCAAAGGCCGCGCCCCGCAGTTCCCGGAGATGTTCGCCGGCGACGGCAAGTACATGAACGTGATGCTCGGCCTGTTCCCGGGCGAGTGGGAGCGGGTCGTGGAGCTGCTGGACTCGTTCGAGATGGCCGAGGACCTCAAGGACCCGCGCTACGCCGACCCCCTCTTTCGCCGCCAGGTCGAGGTGCGCCAGCACGTCGACGAGGTGGTGCAGACGTTCCTGGCGACCAAGGATTCCGAGGAGGTCTTCCTCGCTGCTCAGCGGCACGGCGTGATCTGGGCGCCGATCCGGGAGCCCCACGACAGCTTGAACGACGAGCACTTCCAGATGCGCGGCAACTTCGCCGACGTAGAGCATCCGGAGCTGGGCCGTTCGTTCACCGACGCCGGCTCGCCCTGGGTCTCCGAGCGCCTTCCCTGGCGGACCGGCTCCCGCGCGCCGATGCTCGGCGAGCATAACGACGTCATTTTTCGGGACGAGCTCGGTCTGAGTTCGGACGAAGTGGCAGCCCTCGCGGGCGATGGACCGATCTAGTGCGGCGCCCTGGTAATTCGTTAGTCATTCTGAGCCCTTCGCTTCGCTCAAGGGTAAACTCCGCGAAGAATCTCGCGAGCCAGCAATCGCCCCTCTTTTGGCGAGAACCTTCGTCGTCCCGACGAGTCGGGACTCCTCCGGGTGACAAAGGGTACGCTTTTTAGGTGACGCCAGCCGGTGTAGGGCCGACTCCCCGACATCGGCGTGGCCCTGAATCAGGCCAGGTAGCGGTTGCCGGGGATGGTCAGGAACTCGGCGCACTCGGGGGCGGTGACCAGCTCGTCGAGGAGCTCCACGGCCCGGTCGAGCGCACCGGTCTCTTCCGGCCCGCGGGCCTCCAGAAGCTTGGCGGTCTCCTCGATGCGCAGCTCCCGGTAGAGCGCTTCGGTCACCCGACGCCCGTCCGACAGAGAAGTCCCGAAGCTGATCCATTGCCAGATTTGGGACCGGGCGATCTCCGCCGTGGCCGTGTCCTCCATGAGTCCCAGAATGGCGACGGCCCCGGTGCCTCGCACCCAGGTCTCGAGGTACTGGAGGGCGACGCTGATGTTGTTGCGCAGCCCGGCCTCCGTCACCTCGCCCTGGGGCACGTCCAGGAGGTCTTCCGCCGTGACTCGCGCCTCGGGCATGCGGCTAAGCTGGTTCGGGCCGGAGAACGCCTGCTGGAACACCTCACGCACCACGGGCACCAGGCCGGGGTGCGCGACCCAGGCGCCGTCGCATCCTTGGCTCGCCTCCCGCTCCTTATCGGCCCGAACCTGGGCCAGGACCTGCTCGTTCGATTCCGGGTCGTCCCGGCGTGGGATGTATGCCGACATGCCGCCCATGGCGTGGGCCCCTCGCTTGTGGCACACCGCGGCCATCAGCTCGGCGGCGGAGCGAAGAAACGTAGTGGCCATGGTGACCTGCGCTCGCTCGGGCAGCAGGGCCCACTCGTGGTGTCCGAAGGTCTTGATGAAGCTGAAGATGTAGTCCCACCGACCGAGGTTCAAGGCGGTGACGTGGCCCCGCATCTCGTAGAGGATCTCCTCCATCTCGAACGCCGCCAGGATGTGCTCGATCAAGACGGTGGACCTGATAACGCCCCTCGAAAGCCCCAGCCGGTCCTCGGTGTAGTCGAACACGTCGTTCCACCACCGAGCCTCGAGGCGGCCCTGGAGCTTGGGGATGTAGAAGTACGGGCCGGACCCACGAGCCAGCAAGGCCTTCGCGTTGTGGAAGAGGGCCAGGCCGAAGTCGAAGAGGCTGGCCGATATCGGCCAGCCATCGACGTGGACGTGCCGCTCGGTGAGGTGGAGCCCTCTGGGGCGCACGACGAGGGTGGCTGTTTGATCGTTGAGCCGGTACTCTCGTCCTTCGGGGTTGGTGAAGGCGATGGTCTGGTTCGAGGCGTCGCGGACGTTGAGCTGGGCATCGAGGGTCTGGGTCCAGCCGGGGGAGTGAGCGTCTTCCAGGTCGGCCATGTACACCTGTGCGCCGGAGTTGAGAGCGTTGATCACCATCTTGCGGTCCGAAGCGGGGCCGGTGATCTCGACGCGGCGGTCTTCCAGGTCCGCGGGCGCCGGCGCGACCCGCCACTCGCCCTGGCGGACGTCGGCCGTCTCCACCGGGAAGTTTGGCAGCCGGCCCCCGTCGATCTCGGCCTGAACGTCCCGGCGCGCGGCCATGAGCGCCTGACGCTTGGACTCGAACGCTCTGGAGAGATCGGCGAGGAAGGCCAGCGCCTCGCCGGTCAGAATCTCACCTGAAGCGGCGGCGCCTGGCCCAAGGACTTGAATGGTGTTCTGCAACGTTTGGCTTCTCTGACCGATCGCCCGAGGCGGCCTGCGCGCTCCGCCGGTTTCGACCTCAATCCAGCGGAAATGGACGGTGTTGGGGCGAATCATCTCCGCCGTCGTAGGGCTTCCCGATTATGACAAAGGGATCGCAGCTTGGCTAATTTCGGGCGTCGCGCGGCTTGTGTCGCCGCGGCCCCACGCCTATATATTCGCCGCAATGCACTCAGCCTCGATCGAGCACGACATGCACGCGACGCGATATGTTCGGATGGACCGATGCAGAGGGTCCTGTTCGCTTTCGGCATTGGCGGCAATCAGCCGGATCAGTAGGGCGACGCCCCACGTGGCGGCGCTTCAGGAGGTCTCCCGGCAAGTGCTGGAGCGAATCGACGGGCCCCATCCAGCGCCTGGTAGTGATTGACCTTGGGGTCATCGGAGGTGATGAGGGGTAGCCAAGGGGGCGATGTTCGCCTCAAGGGGTGATGTCTCAGCGAAATTGCCAGCATGCGCACGGTTCCAGGCCAAGTGGGGCTGATCGAGCCAGTGATGAGCGGATTTCGAGGAGTTTACGGATGTCGACTGCATCGGAACGCGGTGTTAACGTTTAGCCCACCGCCGATGCACCCTTAATCGAAGCACCTTTACTTTGGGCGCAAAGCAGTCCGAAATGGGGAATGTCGGTTGACAGCGCCGCGGGCGAATGGGATAGTTCGTGCCATCGCGGAGGCAGCCCGAGTGCCGTGGTGACAGGAGGAGGGTATCAGGATATGGACCAGCAACGGATCCTCTCGGCAGACTCCCATGTCGTCGAGCCGCCTGACCTGTGGACGGAGGGCATTGAGCCCGAGTTCCGGCAGCGCGCCCCGCGTCTGGAACACCTGCCGGACGGGGATGTCTATACATGCGAGGGGATGGAGCCCGCTGAGATCGCGTCCCTGTCGGCGGCGGGCGATCTGGAGGTCACGTTTACGACCAAAGGTCGCTGGGAGGGGGCCGTCCGCACCGGGGCCTATGACCCCCACGCTCGCCTCGTCGACATGGATCGGGACGGGGTTGACCTTGAGATCGTGTATCCGACGGTGGCGCTCCGAATGTTCGCCATCGAGGACCCGGCGCTGCGGCGGGCCTGCTTCTCCGCCTATAACGACTGGGTCGCGGACTTCTGCCGCGCCTACCCGGACCGGCTCAAGGGCATCGGGATGGTCGCCACGGACGACGAGGACCTCGCTGTCGCTGAGCTAGAGCGGATCTGCCGCCTGGGACTCGTCGGCCCAATGATCTCCGTTCGACCCGATCGGCCCGACTATGTGCAACCCAAGTTCGACCGTTTCTGGTCCACGGCGGTGGAGCTCGGGATGCCCGTCAGCCTGCACGTCGGGACCAACGGCGAGCGGCAGCGCCCCATCGCGGAGGCCACCGTCGGCGAGCTGTGTACCATCTCCGTATCGGCCCAGCAGACCCTGGTGGACCTGATCTTCGGGGGCGTCTTCGTCCGCCACCCCGAGCTCATGGTCATTTCAGTGGAGCATAGCGCCGGCTGGGTGCCTTTCCTGATGCAGTCGATGGACTCCGCGTTCCACATCAAGGCCGCGACGCACCTCAATGAGGGGCTGAAGGCCAGCGACTACTTCCGGCGGAATATCCGCCTCACCTTCATGCGGGACGATGTGGCCATCCGGTACCGCAATGAGATCGGTATCGACTTACTCCTGTGGTCGACGGACTATCCACACCGCGAATCCACCTTCCCGCACAGTCGCGAGGTGCTCTCAAAGATGATGGTGGGTGTCCCAGACGACGAGCAGAACCAGATCGCCTGTGGCAACACGGCGGCGCTGTACCGACTCAACTAAGCTGGGGCCGCGACCGGTCAGGAAAACCACGGGCGCTGCGCTGCGCCATACAGGAGGCGTCATGGAATCATCGGACGACGGATTATTTAACCACGTAGCCGTCACCGTACCGCGGGACACCCTCCAGGAGCCGAAGCGAACGAAGATGCTCGAGTTCTACTCGGGCGTCTTTGGATGGGAACCGTCGCCCTATATGATGGACGAGCGGCATGTCGTTCTCCGCGCCTACCGGCGAGGACAGTACATCAACTTGACGGCGGACGACAAGTACAGCCAGATGCGCCCGAGCGACCACATAGGCATGCAGGTCGGCTCCTTCGAGCGCTTGCAGACGATCGCAGACAAGGCCCGAACATGGAAGGACCAGCGGGACCCGACTGTCAAGATCACGGGGCTGGGCTGCACGCCTTCGGAGAACGGTCCCGTCTACAGCGTGTTCATCCGATATCTCTTGCCCCTGCAGATCGAAGTCCAGTACTACGCGACGCCCGACGAGCCCCGCTACGCCCTCGACTGAGCCCGGCCTTGCCAGACCAACGGCCAAACCAGGCCCAGTTTGCCACGTTGCCTTGAGGACTCAGCTATCAGCGCGAGAGCTAGCGCGGTTGCACGGTTCGGCGCGCGTTCTCTGGAGCCGGTCCCTGAGGCACAGGTGCGCGCGAGCACGCCAATCCTGTTTTCGAACGGGGCCCATGGTACCCCTGGGGTGAATCGAACACCCGACCCGCGGTTTAGGAAACCGCTGCTCTGTCCTCTGAGCTACAGGGGCACGCCTTCTGGGCGCTTTTATTAAGCCAGACCACGCGTTCGGGCGCAACATTCGCCGGGTTGGCGGCCGCCGAAAGAGGGCGATAGAAGGGCGGGAAGCGGCCAGGCGTCGCGATTCGTCGACTTCCTGAGAACAGACTGGCAGGAGCGACGCGTTCAACAGGCGATGTGACACCCTGTAAGGGAATGGATAACATGAAATCGCGTTATGGGGTGCATTCGTATCTGTTGACAAAACGTATCATAGCCGATATCGTTCTTTTCGTTTGAGCGTTGGACGAATCCGCCGGCGCATATTTCGGTTCAATGGGCAACGCGTGCCAGGATTCGGGCCAGGCGCCGGAATCGGACGGAACGCGGGGCGGCGTAAAGGAGCGTATGAAATGGGACGGTTGGCAAGGCGAAATCGATGGTACACAGTCCCCGCGCTGGCGGTGATCGTTGGCCTGGTCGTGGCGGCCTGCGGAGGCGGCGGCGATCCGACGGCAGCGCCTCCTCCACCGGAGCGCCAGACGGTGGTCGTGACGGCGACGCCGACGACGGCGCCTCCGCCGACGGCGGTGCCCGAGCCTGGGTCCGTCACCAAAGAGCTCCGGTTCATCAGATATATCGCCAACCAGCCCAACTTCTCCGACCCGGTGAAGCGCGGCGGCGAGGCCAAGATCATCACCAACTCCTTCACGTCGGACTTCGACATCACCCGCCGCAAGTCCTTCACCATCCCTCAAGCCGTGGGGAACGTCTACAACCGGCTGGTCCGTTGCGCCTTTGGCGCCGAGCGTGTCGTCCGAGATGGCGTGTCCTGTGAGATGCATACTGACCTGGCCAACTCCTGGACGGTCTCAAGCGACGGGAAAACGTGGATCTTCAATCTGAACCAGGGCATCAAGTGGCAGAACGTTGCCCCCGTGAACGGCCGGGCCTTCACCGCCGCCGATGTGGTGTACGCCATTGGCGAATATAAGAACTCTCCCGCCTTTGAGTCGGATTACAACATCGTTGACACTGTAACCGCCACCGACGACAACACCGTCGAGTTCAGGCTGAAGAGCCCGATGTACAACTTCCTCGAGCTCTTGGCCGACTGGGGTTACATCGTGCCGAGGGAGATCAAAGAAGCGGACGGCGACTTCAAATCGACCGCCGTCGGCACCGGTCCCTACATCACCAAGAGCTTCATCCCCAACCAGACGCTGGTCCAGGAGAGGAATCCCGACTACTTCGTGGAGGGGCGCCCATACATCGACAAGCTGGAGATCGTCTATAGCCGGGACGTGGCCCTCCAGACGGCGGCCTTCCGCGCCGGCGGCGTCCTGTGGGCCGCATCAGCCACTTCGCCGATCAACAACACCCAGCTGGGCACGTTGCTCAGAAGCCGGCCCGACGCCGTGGCCTTCGAAGGAGCTCAGGAGGGTGGCGTCTTCCAACTGGCCCTTCGGTTGGACGTACTGCCGTACAGCGACGTGAGAGTGCGTCAGGCCTTCGCGTCGGCCATCAACTTCACCGAGATCGCGGCGACGATCTACGAAGGCAATGCGACCATGCAGCCGGCGATCCCCTGGATCTTCGGCTACGACGCTCCCCCCCCGGTGGAGGAATGGGGCCCATTCTACGTGTACAATCCCGAACGAGCGCGCCGGT
>JACZVV010000131.1 GCA_022572465.1 Chloroflexota bacterium | reverse complement strand
TCTGACGCGTCCCCGTTGACCGGGACCAGAATCCTCAGAGGTTCCATGTGGGACGTCCCCCCATCTCGCCGCTTTCGAAAGCCCTGGTCGGCGAGCCGCGGGATATTATACTCAACGACCTGGGACGTGGCAATCGTAATTACTAATCGTTATTGCCGGGGGCTTCGAATCGCTCCAACTGCTCGTCGCTTCCCGTCACCACGAGTATATCACCCTCCTGAATCCGCTCGAAGCGGTCGGGCGTCAGGGTCACGTCGTTGCCTCGCTGGATAACGAGCACGGTCAGGCCGGAGCTGCTCCCTGCGCCCAGGTCGGCTTCCTCCAGGGTCTTCCCTATCGCCGACGGCGGCACGGTGAACTTGCTGAGGCCATAACCCGGCCCAAGCTCCATATAGTCGACGACGTCCGGAAACGAGATATTGTGGGCCAGACGCTCGCCCGCTTCCTTCTCTGGATAGATGATCCGGTGCGCCCCGATCTTTTCCAGGGTCAGCCCGTGGATCTCGTTCTGTGCGCGAGCGACGACCTCCTGAAGGCCCATGCGTTGCAACAGGACTGTCGACAGCAGGCTCGATTGGATATCGGTCCCGGCCGCGACAACAGCCAGGTCGAAGTTGGCCGCGCCCAGCTCCCGCAGCGCCGCCTCGTTGGTGGCGTCGGCCTGGACCGCGTAGGTAACCTGGGACATCACGTCTTGCACCCGTTGATCGTGCTGATCGATGGCCATGACCTCGTGTCCCTGGTTGAACAGCGTTGTGGCCACGCTCGCGCCGAAACGGCCCAGCCCAACCACCAGAACCTGACGCTTCATGATCTCCTCCCTTACCCTATCCTGACGTTTTCGTGACCATATTGGTACAAGGTGGGACGCGCCCGCTGACTCAGCGCCAGCATCAAGGTTACCGGTCCGATCTTCCCAACGAACATTGTAAGCGCGATGAGAACCTGACCGGCGACGCTCAACATTGCCGTGACGCCCGTCGAGTTGCCCACCGTGCCGAAGGCCGACACCGTCTCGAACAGCAACTCGACCAGCCGCATGTCTTCAATGATCGCCAGCACGAAGACGACGCCCAGAATGATGGCCAGGCCCAACGCGCCGATGGCCAGGGCGATCGAGACCTGTTGGCCCGGAATCTGGCGCTTGAACAGCTCGACCCGGGACCTGCCGCGTATGGTGGCCCAGACGGAAGCAAGAATCAGGGCAAAGGTCGCTACCTTGATCCCGCCCACGGCGGACCCGGCGGCTCCGCCGACGAACATCAGCCCCATCAAGGCCAGCCACGTATACTCGCGCATGGCCGCCACCGAGACCGACTCGAATCCCGCAGTCCGGCCGCTGGTTGTCTCGAAAAACGAGTTGGCCAATTTATCCCCAACGCTCATTGCGCCCATCGTTGCGTCGTTGGAATATTCCGAGACGAAGATGATCACCATCCCGACGGCCCAGAGGGCGAGACTCATCGTGAGGACGAGCTTGGTGTCGAGGCTCAGCCTGCCGAACCGGCGCACCGCCAACACGTTCATGATCACGGCATAGCTGATGCCGCCGGCCATGATCAACGCCGCCGTGATCAGCAGGATGGACAGGTCCGACTGGTAGGCTTGGATCCCCTCGCCGGGCAGGACGACGAACCCCGCGTTGTTGAACGAGGAGACGGAATGGAACACGCCGTGCCACAGAGCCGTGGGGAATGGGTAGTCGAAAGAGAATCGCGCCGTGAAGGCGATGACGCCGATGACCTCGGCGATGAGCACCACGAGCGCGATGGTGCGCACCAGCCGCACCGCGCCGCCGAACGTCGCCCGGCCCGACGACTCCATGCTCAACGTGAACCGCTCTCGCAGGCCGACGCGGCGCCCGACGGCCAGGATCAGCAGCGTCGAAATCGTCATGATGCCCAGTCCGCCCACCTGGATCAGCACGAGAATGACTCCCTTACCGAATGGAGTCCAGGCGGTCGCCGTGTCGACCACCGTGAGGCCGGTGACCGTGGTGGCCGACGTCGAAGTAAAGAAGGCGTCCATGAAGGGCGTCCAGCCGCCGCCGTGGCTGGAGATCGGCAGCGCCAGAGCGAACATGCCGATGCCAATGATGACGCCAAAGGCGTAGAACACAATCAGAGGCGAGAGGGGACGGGGGGGCCTCGGTCTACGGGCGGTGAGCGCTATTCTGATCGGACGGATCAGCGCCCGCCGAATGATCCGCTCTTCAGGCCTGCGGCGTGGCAGATCTTGCAACAGGCGCTCCTATGGCCAGAGGGGGCCGGCGGAAGACGACGGGGCGTCGCCACAAGCCCGGCGCATGTGTCGGACATCAGGCGAAGTCCGCCGGGGCTGGCGCTCGCAGCGTTGCATCGAAGTACAGCACACCTTGAGACCCTTCGATTAGCAGCGGGATTCTACGCCCACCTTCAGGGGCTGTCAATAGGCCCCGCGGCGGGAAGCGAACCCGTTGCCCGACGGCGCTCGAACCCTCGTCCGGCCGACGCCCTTGACAGCCGGAAGGCGGATGCTAGGATGCGCCTAAGCCGTCGCCCTGGGCGAGAAGGCGTCTCTGGCCAACGCCCGCGAGCCTGGGCGGCTACCCTCGAACGGAGGACAGCCATGAGCAAGTTCAGCGTCGTCTCCGCCGACTCCCACGTCGTCGAGCCCGCCGACTTGTGGCTGGAAAACATCGACCCCGCCTTTCGAGACCGCGCGCCAAAGGTCGTCCGGGACGATAAGGGCGAGGACGTCTTCTTCTGCGACGGAGTCCGGCTGCTGTCGCCCGCCGGGATGTCCACGGCCGGCAGGTCGGCGGACGACGTCGACCGCACGTTGGACTCGATCTACCCTGGGGCCTACGACCCTCACGCTCGTGTCGCAGACATGGCGCGCGACGGTGTCGAGGCCGAGGTCCTGTACCCCTCGATCACGATGCGCATCTTCGCGGTCGACGACGCCCAGTTGGCCAACGCCTGCTTCCGGGCCTACAACACCTGGATCGCCGGGTTCTGCTCCGCCAGCCCCGACCGGTACAAGGCGGTCGGCGTCATCGAGCTGGAGGACATGGAGGGCGCGTTGGCGGAGGTCCATCGAGTGCACAAGCTGGGCCTCAGTGGCCTCATGATCACCCTGACCAGCGACGACCCGACCCTGTATAGCGATACGCGGTTCGAGCCATTCTGGGCCGCCGCGGAAGCCTTGGGCATGCCGGTGAGCCTGCACCTCGTGACCGATAAGAAACCCCTCAAGTTCGACATGACCACCGAGACGATCTCGGCCGTCGACGCCATGCGATCGCTGGCCAACATGGTCTTCAGCGGCCTGTTCCTGCGCTTCCCCCGGCTGAAGGTGATCTCGGCCGAGAACGACGCCGGCTGGGCGGGGTATTTCGTGGAGAAGATGGACTATCTGTTCCAGGAGCCCCGGCGCAACGTTCTCCGCGACTTCGCCATCAAAGGCAAGGGCATGCTGCCCAGCGACTACATCAAACGCAACGTGGCCTTCACGTTCATCTACGACCGCTCCGGCGTCGAGGCGCGCCACTGGTTCGGCGTGGAGAACCTGATGTGGTCCTCGGACTATCCCCACAACGCCAGCACCTGGCCCAACTCGCAGGCGACGCTGGACTACCTCTTCGACGGCGTGGAGGAGAGCGAGCGCCAGCTCATGGTTGCCGGGAACGCCGAGCGGATGTACGGCTGGGACTAGTCCACAGTCTCACTGGTTTCGACGGATGCCACGCCAGCGACATCGCTGGCGGCACTGCTCCCCAAGCCCAGGTCGACACGGCGGCGGTGGCGCCGCCAGCGATGCGCCCTCGGAGAGGCCGGGAACGCCGGTGTGCCGGCTTCGGCATGCGCAACGAGACAAGTGAGGGTACAATTTCTAGCAGCGTTCCCAACCGGTTCGCTGATCAACGATGGCCGCATGGCCCTTTCCCGGGGGTCGCAGGAGACTGACGATGGCTCGAGCGCCCAAGAGCCTGGAGCACCTGGAGCGGAAGCTGTCGGAAGCGCAACGACAGATCAAACGGCTGCGGGCGGCGCAGCGGCGCCGAGAGACAGCGGACGAGGAGCTGCGCCAGATCAACCAACTTTTGACGGAGTCGCGCCGCCGGGCGGTGAAAGCGCAGGAGGACGTTCGGCAGCTCGTGGCGGAGCGCCTGCATGGACGGGTGCAAAACCGCCTATTGGTCGCCTTGCGCCGGCTTCGGATGGCTCAAGAGCAGCTCGCCGCCGACCATGCGCCGGTCAGTGAGGACCTGGTCCAAGCGGCGGCCATCGTCGAGTCGATCTGCAACGACGACCTGCGCGACCTGACCCGCCAGCTCCACCCGGCGATGATTCGCATAGGGCTGCTGCCGTCTCTTCGATCGTTGGCGGACTCCTTCGCCGACAGCTTTCAGGCGAACGTGGAGTGCTACGCGCGCTCCCCGGCTACGCGGACCATCGCCGGGGTCGGCCTGGACAAGGACCTCAGGCTGGCCATCTTTCGCATCGTTGAGGCGGCGTTGAGCAACGTCCAGAAGCATGCCCAGGCCCGTGGCGCCGAGGTGGTGGTGGACATGCCGTCCGAGGACACCGTCAGCGTTTCCATCCGCGACGACGGCAAGGGATTCGACCCTTACGCCCGGCCTGCGGGGGTCGGCATTCTTTCGATGGACGATTACTGCAACGCTCAGGGCGGCAACCTTCGAGTCGAGAGCAAAAAGGGGGAGGGAACCCAGGTTCTTGCCACCTTCCCGATCCAATGGCGCGACGAGCCACCGGATCTGGCGCCAGTCCAGGCGCCGGAACCCGTCGCGCAGCCGCCCGGCCTCACTCGTCTGCTGGTCGCCGATGACATCCCGGAGTATTGCAACCTCATCAAGGAGACGTTCGTGGCAACGGCAGGCTTCGAGGTGGTGGGCGAGGCCAACGACGGCCGGGAGGCCGTCGACCTGGCCGCCAAGCTGGCGCCCGACGTGGTCTTACTCGACGTGGAGATGCCCCGGCTCCGGGGGACCGAGGCGGCCCCGCTCATCAGGACTGGTTCGCCCAGCGCGATTGTGTTCCTGATGAGCGCTTACGAGCAGGACGAGTATCATGCGGTAGCCCGCGAGGTCGGCGCCCATGGGTATATCGCCAAGAAATATCTCACGCCCGATCGGCTGCGGCAGGAGCTGGAACGTCTCGGGTGATCGGGGGGACGGGCGGTACGCCACGTCGATGGCTGCCCCGCCAGGACTCGAACCTGGGTCAAAGGATCCAAAGTCCTCTGTGCTACCACTACACCACGGGGCAACGAAACGGGCGGGACGAGACGCTCCGACTCTTGGAGCGGCTAACGCCTGCGCCGAACGAAGTCGATCAGACGACGCCAGACGCTCTTCTGGCGCCGGAGCCGCCTGCGGGCGCAGTCGACGCAGGTGCACGCGGGCGGATGCGGGTTTTTGAAGGCTTCTCGTTCGTTCATGACAAGGCACGCGGGCGACCCGGACGCCGGGCGATTCGCATTCCAAACACCATTATATCCCGCCGCCCATCGAGGCGCGAACCGCGGTCGCCGGAGGCCGTTGACCGGAGACCCGGTCACGTCGTCGCCGAATAGCGACGGTCCGCGTCGCGGCGTCGCTCACGAAGGCAGGTAGCTGCCTCCGTTGACGTGGAGCACGGTGCCCGTAATCCGGTCGCTGGACGGCCCGGTCAGATAGAGCACAGCGCCAGCGATCTCGTCGGGACGCACCTCTCGGAACGGCTCGATGAGCTGACCCTCGCCTTCGACCGCCCGCTGTCGTTGCTCGTCAGTCCTCGACCGGCCCCCGACGGCCCGCATACCGCTTCCCGAAACCAGTCCCGGCGCGACGCAGTTGACCGTGATGCCATACCGGCCGACCTCCATCGCCAGCGCACGAGAGAAGCCGATGATGCCAGCCTTCGCCGCCGCGTAATCGGCCAAGCCCAGGACCGTCGGGCGGTAGGCGGCTCGAGACGAAGTGTTGACGATACGGCCCCATCCCTGCTCCCTCATGTGCGGCAGCACCGCTTGCGAGCAAAGGAACGCGCCTTTCAAGTGGACCGCCAGCGTTCGGTCCCAGTCCTCCTCGGGGATGTGCTCCACCATCTGGCCGGCGGGGGTGATGCCGGCATGATTGACCAGGATGCTCACTTTGCCCAACTCCTGAATCGTCCGGTCAACCATCCGATCGACGTCGGCCTTGCTGGAGACGTCGGTCGGCACGGCGATGGCGGCTCCTCCCAGCTCTCGCACCGCGTCGGCCGTCCGGGCGGCTCTACCGGGATCGATCTCCGCAACCACCACCGCGGCTCCTTCCCCGGCCAACGCCAACGAGATGGCCCGTCCCATGCCCGGGCCCCCGCCAGCGGTCACGATGGCGACCTTTCCCTCGAGCGACATTGCGCTAACCTCCTCGGAATTCGAGTTGTCCAAGCCAGTGTAGTACCTAGGGCAACGGCAACCGGCCGCCATCGATCCGCGGAACCTCGTTGAGAGCGGAGGCCGGCGACCAGACTGCGTGCCGGCGCCCATCGGCAATCGCGTGGGCTTGGTGGTGCATGCCGCCCTCCGAAAATTCGGGCGTGTACCCATTCGATTCCCTGCCATCTCTCAATCCCTCCACGGCTCGCCGAGGTACGGTAGCGCCATCTCGAATTTCCGCAGCGCGAACTCGGCTCACCACACTCACGCTAAGACTCCAGACAACCATTCCATGGAAGAGACCCAGGTGGTTATGAGTAGAGCCCGCGACCAAAGCACCCGTTCCCATATCTGGTCCGCCCATTCACCGTCATCGAACGATTTCACCTGGCATTGGCTAAGCCAGGCCTGGAGCTTCGGCATCCGGCGAGGCCCGATTTCGAACGTTTCCGTTCAAAGCACGATGCTGCACTGGCAGCGCAAGACCGGCTCCTTGGAGGTGCTCTCAGCATGATTGGCTTCAGGCTCTCAGATGTCTTGACATGCGCCGCAGTGCGCAGGTTAGCGGCCCTGATGTTGGCCTTGGCGTTGGTGGTGACATCCGCAACGCCTGCGTTCGCGTCCGGGGCCCGCCAGGACACGAACGACGACGACGAATTCGACTTGTTCGGTTTCTCACCCTTTGGCCTGCCCGACGACGGCGACGACTTCGACCTGTCCGGTTTCTCGCCCTTCGGCTTGCCCGGCGATAGCGACGACTTCGACCTGTTCGGTTTCTCGCCCTTCGGCTTGCCCGACGACGGCGATGACGACTTCGACCTGTTCGGTTTCTCGCCCTTCGGCCCGCCCGGCGATAGCGACGACTTCGACCTGTTCGGTTTCTCCCCCTTCGGCTTGCCCGACGACAGCGATGACGACTTCGACTTGTTCGGTTTCTCGCCCTTCGCTCCGCCCGGCGATGACGGCGACGACTTCTTCGCCTTCCCTGGCTTCGGCCCGCCTGGCGATGGCGGCGACGACTTCTTCGCCTTCCCTGGCTTCGGCCCGCCCGGAGCTGGAGCTGGCGACGACGACCAGGGCGGCTTCTTCGCCTTCCCTGGCTTCGGCCCGCCTGGCGATGACGGCGACGACTTCTTCGCCTTCCCTGGCTTCGGCCCGCCTGGCGATGACGGCGACGACTTCTTCGCCTTCCCTGGCTTCGGCCCGCCTGGCGATGACGGCGACGACTTC